>JAJDVH010000104.1 GCA_022826185.1 Alphaproteobacteria bacterium | reverse complement strand
CACAGAAAGCGCATCGACCGCCTCATCGCACACAACATCCCACCCCCAAAATGCAACAGCCAAACCGCCTTTCAATGGACCCAAACCTAAACCGGACAGCAGTGGAACAAGTCCGGGCATGACGAGAAGAAGACATGAGTCCCTCATCGAGGCCGTTGGTATCGGCCCGTCTCCTCGGGCAGGCGCTTGCGGCCCCGGTTCCCCGGCCGCGCTTCGAGGACGCCGGCGGTGCGCTGCCATCGAATAAGAAATTCTTATTCCCTATAGAGAAAATCGGTATTTGTTATCGATCATTTCGCGAGTACTCTCCTTATTTATGAAGTTTTACACCTCATTTGCAGGGTATCGGCATGGCGGCAACCGCACGGATGCCGCCGGGCGCCGGGAAGACAACCGGGGAGCGATGCAATGGCCGATGACGACAACACAGTGACCACCGACGGCATCGTGGGACCGCGCATGTTGTGGAACCCCACGACGACGATCCATGTCGGCGATTCGACCGACGGGACCGCCCAGGGCGGCGACGGCATCGAGATCTTCGACCTGGGCAGCGGCGCCGACACCGCCGGCGCCGGGCGCAATTTCAACATCATCCTGGGCGGCAGCGGCGCCGACATCCTCAAGGCCGAGGGCTACTGGGAGGATGTGTTCGGCGGCAGCGGCGACGACACGATCACCGCAACCGGCAGGAGCGCCTGGCTGTTCGGCGGCACCGGCAACGACACGATCACCGGTTCGAACCTCAGCGGTTATTTCAGGGAACGGCTCTTCGGCGGCGACGGCGACGACACGATCGACGGCGGCGGGGGCAGCGACATCATCTATGGCGGCGCGGGCGACGACAGCCTGACCGGCGGCAGCGGCGCCGACATCTTCGTCTTCTCGGAAGGCCACGGCACAGACACGATCCAGGACTTCAACGCCGCGCAAGGCGACAAGATCTACCTGCGCGGTTTCGACCAGACGATCACCTGGGAGCAGTTGCAGTCGAAGATCACGACGGTCACGGACGAGAACAATGTCGTGACCGGCGTGCAGATCGATCTCAGCGACTGGGGCGGCGGCACGATCATCCTGAACGGCATCACCTCCGTTTCCGACGTGACCGCCAGCATGTTCTACCTCGACACGATTACCGGCGGCGACGGCAACGACACGCTCCAGGGCGGCACCAGCGACGACACCATGACGGGCGGCGGCGGCGCCGACACCTTCGTGTTCGACGAGGAGAGCGGCAACGACACGATCACCGACTTCAACAAGGCCGAGGGCGACAGGATCGACCTGTCCTGCTTCGCCAGGGCGATCACCTGGGAGCAGTTGCAGTCGAAGATCACGACGGTCACGGACGAGAACAATGTCGTGACCGGCGTGCAGATCGACCTCAGCGACTGGGGCGGCGGCACCATCACGCTCGACGGCATCACTTCCGTTTCCGACGTGACGGCCGACATGTTCGTCCTGCACCGGCTTCACGGCAGCGACGGCGTCAGCGACTGGATTTTCAGCACCGACAGCGACGACACGATGTCGGGCGGGACCGGCCGCGACACCTTCGTGTTCGACGAAGGAGACGGCGCCGACACCATCACCGACTTCGACACTGCCAATGACTGCATCGACCTGACGAACTTCAACCAGGCGATGACCTGGGAGGACCTGCAGGCGGCAATGACGCAGGTCGAGGACGATCCGCAGACGACGGGAGTGAACGAGAAGGCTGTTGTCATCGACCTCTCCGCCTGGGGCAGCGGCACCATCACGCTCAAGGGCGTCACCAAGACCGATCTCACCGAGAGCAATTTCGCCCTCTCGGGCGCCTGGACCTGGTGGAAATACGGCGACTCGGGCGATAACGAGATCGACGGCGGCCGCGCCGACAACCTCATATACGGCTTCGAGGGCGACGACACGCTGCGCGGCGAGCAGGGCGACGACTGGCTGTTCGGCGGCGAAGGCGCCGACAGGCTCGAAGGCGGCGAAGGCGACGACGTGCTGCTCGGCGGCGAAGGAAACGACACGCTGATCGGCGGCGCCGGCGACGACATGCTGATCGGCGGCGAAGGCGACGACACGCTGACCGGCGGCGCCGGCGCCGACACGTTCGTCTTCGGAGAGGACAGCGGCAACGACACGATCACCGACTTCGACACGACCAAGGACAAGATCCACCTGGCAACGCTGTCCCAGACCATCAGCTGGGAGCAGCTGCAGTCGAAGATCACGACGGTCACCGATCCCAACGACCCCAATACCGTGACCGGCCTCAGGATCGATCTGAGCGACTGGGGCGGCGGCACGATCACGCTCACCGGCCTCACTGCCGTCTCCGACCTGACGGCGGCCAACTTCGTTCTCGACCTGATCGTGGGCAGCGACGACACGGACGATTTGCTCGAGGGCGGCACCAGCGACGACACGATGACCGGCGGCACCGGCGCCGACACCTTCGTGTTCGACGAGGAGAGCGGCGCCGACACGATCACCGATTTCAGCACGACCGGGGGCGACAGGATCGACCTCACCGCCTTCGCTGCCTCGATCACCTGGGCGCAGCTGCAGGCGGCGATGACGCAGGTCGAGGACGACCCGTCTACGACGGAGGTGAACGAGACCGCCACGGTCATCGACCTTTCGAGCTTCGGCGGCGGCAGCATCACCCTCACGGGCATCACCAAGACCGACCTCACCGCCGCCATGTTCGTCCTCAACGATTATGCCGGCGGCGACGGCGACGACACGCTGGAGGGCACATCCCGCGACGAAACCTTCACCGGCGGCGGCGGCGCCGACACCTTCGTGTTCGACGAGGAGAACGGCGACGACACGATCACAGACTTCACTGCCGATACGGACAAGATCGACCTCTCCGCCTTCACCGGCATCACGAGCCTGGATGACCTGTTGTACTGGAAGTCCGGCGGCGATACGCTGATCTATCTCCGGCTCGACGGCGGGGGAACCATCCGGCTGGAGGGGGTCTCGCCGGACGAGCTCGATGCGGATGACTTCATCTTCTACCAGGACGAATATACCGGCACGGCCAGCGCCGACACGCTGACGGGCGGGGCGGGCGACGACACGATCACCGGCCTCGCCGGCGCCGACACGCTGACCGGCGGCGACGGCGCCGACACCTTCGTCTTCGGCTCGGGCCACGGCAGCGACACGATCACGGACTTCACCGACGGCGAAGACCAGATCGACCTTTCGGCCTTCACCGGCATCACCGGGTTCGACGACCTGACCGTCACGCAGAGCGGCAGCAATGTCGTGATCAACCTGTCGGGCCAGACGGGGGGCGGCACGATCACGCTCCAGAATTTCACGCTCGCCGATCTCGACGAAGACGATTTCGTCTTCTATGAGGCACCTTCCGAAGGAGGCTGACCGGCAGGCGCAACGCCCGACGCTTCCGGCGCTGCGGCCCTCCCGGGGCCGCGGCGCCTCTTTTTGCCCGGTCGCCCGGACAGCGAGGACAGAAGCGATGGCGAATACCAGCAGCAACACCCCGGCGACCGAACGCGGCGCGCATCCGCTGAATGCGCTGACGCCGGCCGAGATCGAGGCGGCGGGCGGTATCGTCCGGGCGTGGGACGGGTGGACCGGATCGACGAAGTTCGAAACGATCCGCCTGCACTATCCCGACAAGGCCGAGTGCCGGGCGGAGATCGCGGCCGGCAGGGCCGGCGGCAGCCGCAAGGCCTATGTCAGCATCTACGACACGGCCGCCGACAGCGTGAGCGAGCTCATCGTCGATCTCGCGGGCGGTGCGGTAGAGTCGGCGACCGACGTGCCGGGCGCCCGGCCGGCGATCAATGTCGACGAGTTCCTCATTTGCGCCGAGACGGTGCCGCAGCATCCCGACTTCATTGCGGCGATGGCGAGGCGCGGCGTGACCGACCTTTCCAACATCCAGGTCGATCCCTTCTCGGCCGGCAATTTCGGCTTCGAGGACGAAGAAGGCCGCCGGCTGGTGCATTGCCTGGTCTATCTGCGCTCCGACCCGGCTGACAATGGTTACGCCCACCCCGTGGAGGGCCTGAACGTGCTCTTCGACCTGAACCGGGTCGAGGTCATGCGGGTCATCGACCACGCGGTCCACGACGTGCCGGGAGCGTCATCGAACTACCAGGCCGCGCGGCCGGAAATCGCGGACATGCTGCGCGGCGACCTGAAGCCCATCGACGTCGCGCAGCCGGACGGCCCCTCCTTCACCGTCGAGGACCGGGTCGTCACCTGGGCCAATTGGCGCTTCCATGTCGAGTTCCATCCGCGCGAGGGGCTGGTGCTCAACGACATCCAGGTGCGCGGCGGCGAGAAGGCGCCCTGGCGCCCGCTGATCTGGCGCGCCTCGATCGCGGAAATGGTCGTGCCCTACGGCGACCCGTCCTTCAACAATTACCGCAAGAACGCCTTCGACGTCGGCGAATACGGCCTCGGGCAGGTCGCCAATCCGCTGAAGCTCGGCTGCGACTGCCGCGGCCATATCCACTATTTCGACGGCGTGTACACGGTGACCTCGGGCGAGCCGGTGGTGGTCGAGAACGCCATCTGCCTGCACGAGGAAGACGACGGGATGCTCTGGAAGCATACCGACTACATGACCGACGAGATGGAGCACCGCCGGGCGCGCCGGCTGCTGGTCTCCATGATCGCGACGGTCGGCAATTACGAATACGGCTTCTACTGGGTCTTCCACATGGACGGGACGCTGGAACTGGACGTGAAGGCGACCGGCATCATGAACACCCAGGGCCTGAACGCGGTTTCGGGGACGGATTACGGCACCGAGGTCATGCCCGGCGTGACCGCGCCCAACCACCAGCACCTGTTCTGCGCCCGCCTCGACATGGCGGTGGACGGCGACGCCAACCGGCTGGTCGAGATGAATGTCGTGCAACCGCCGATGGGCGAGGGGAACCCGAACGGCAACGCCTTCCGGGCGGAGCGGACCGTGCTGAAGACCGAGACCGGCCGGACGCGCAATGCCGACACCGAACGCTTCTGGAAGGTGGAGAGCGCCGCGGCGGCCAATGCGCTCGGCCGGCCGACGGCCTACCGCCTGCATTCCAGCGGCATGCTCCGGCCCTGGTTCCATGCCGGGACGATGATGGCGAAGCGCGCGGCCTTCATCTTCAA
Organism: Alphaproteobacteria bacterium; assembly: GCA_022826185.1. GTDB lineage: Bacteria > Pseudomonadota > Alphaproteobacteria > Bin95 > Bin95 > Bin95. Next base: position 6,624 of record JAJDVH010000104.1, on the reverse strand, counting down.
TCATCTCTGGTGCACGCCCTACGATCCGGGCGAGCGTTTCCCGGCCGGGCGTTTCGTCAACCAGAGCGACGGCTCGGAGACCATCGCGACCTGGGTCGGGCAGGGCCGCTCGATCGAGGATGCCGACATCGTGCTTTGGCACACCTTCGGCCTGCTGCACCTGCCGCGCCTCGAGGACTGGCCGGTGCAGCCGGTCGCCCGCACCGGCTTCCGGCTGGAGGCCGACGGCTTCTTCGACCGCAATCCGACGCTGGACGTGCCGCCGGGGGCGTGACGGAGCGCCGGCCCTGCCCCTTGCGCGGCGGGCTCCGGCCCCTATCCTGCCCCGCCGGCGCCTGGACGGCCGGAAAGGACAGGGTAAGCCGCTTTGTTCGCCGCCTTGCGCATAGCCAGCCGCCTGCCGCTCGCCTGCCTTTACCCGATCGGGCGCTTGCTGCTGCCGCTCGCCCGGGCGGCCGTGCCGAGCCGGCGCCGCGTGGCGGCGCGCAATCTCGCCTCCGCCTTCCCCGACGCCGAACTGCGGGCGCTGATGCGCCGCTTCTATGCCGCCAGCGCCGATCTGGCGATGGAATCGATCCGGCTCATATCCATGCCGAAGGCGCAGCTCGGCGCCCGTGTCCGGCTGGAGGGCGCGGAAGCGCTCGACGGGGGCGGCGCGCTGGTGCTGGCGGCCCATCACGGCAATATGCTCTGGGCCGTCGGCGCGCTGGCGGACGCTGTGCCTGCGCCGGTCTTCGTGGTCTACAAGCCGCCGCACGGGAACGCCCTGCACCGCATGCTGGAGGCCATCGGGGCGCGCTTCGACGGAAGGCTGGTGCCGCTCAGCGAGGTGCGCCGGACCGTGCTTCGCTGCCGGCAGGAAAGCGGCGTGCTCGTCCTGGTCGCCGACCAGCAGCCGGGCGCCGCCGAGCGCCGCGAGGTCATGTTCTGCGGCCGGCAGACGGCGTTCTTCGCCGGGCCGGACCGCATCGGCCGCGCGCTCGGCTGGCCCGTCTATTACCTCTCCTGTGAGCGCACGGGGCGCGGCCGCTATCTCTGCCGGGTCGAGAAACTCTGCGAACCGCCTTATGAGGAAGGCGAAGCCGGCATCGTGCAGCGCTACGCGGCGCGGCTGGAGGCCGACATCCGGAGCGCGCCGGAAGACTGGCTCTGGTTCCACAAGCGCTGGAAGGACTGAGCAAGGGGGAACGAAGAACGATGACCGACGGCTGGGTGAGGCTCGACGACAGCGTTATCGACGGGGTGGAAATGGCCGACCGGGTGGCGCGCGCAGCGACCGGCTTCGCCGGGCTGGGCGTCGGCCCCGGCGATGCGGTCGCCTGGCTGCTCCACAACGACGCCGCGGTGTTCACGGTGACCGACGCGGCCGGCTTGCTCGGGGCCTATGCGGTGCCGGTCAACTGGCACCTGGCGCCGGACGAGGTCCGCTACATCCTCGCCGACAGCGGCGCCAAGGCGCTGGTCGGGCATCCGCATTTGCTGGCCCCGCTGGGGGAGCTGGAGATACCGGTAATTCCGCTGTCCGGGTGGCCGGACTGGCTCGCCGCCCATGAGCCTCATGCCGGACCGCCGCTCGATCCGCCGGGTTCGATGATGTACACCTCCGGCACGACCGGCCGGCCGAAGGGCGTGCGCCGCCGGCCGGCGACGCAGGACCAACGCGACACCATTGCGGCCTTCCTCGCCGAGATCTACGGCCTGCATCCGGGCATGGTCTCGGCCGTCACCGCGCCGCTCTACCACGCCGCGCCCAACAACCACGCCATGATGAGCCGGCTCGCCGGCGGCCATCTGGTGCTCATGGACCGCTTCGACGCCGAGCGTTTCCTGGCGCTGGTCGAGGAGCATCGGATCGGCCATGCCTTCATGGCGCCGATCATGTTCGTGCGCCTCCTCAAGCTGCCGGAGGCGGTGCGGGCGCGCTACGACCTTTCCTCGCTGCGGCGTGTCATCCATGCGGGCGCGCCCTGCGCCCCGGACGTCAAGCGGGCGATGATCGAGTGGTGGGGGCCGGTGCTGGTCGAATATTACGGCTCGACCGAGACCGGCATGGTGACCTGGTGCGATTCCGAGGAGTGGCTCCGGCGGCCGGGCACGGTCGGTCCGGTGATGCGGAACGCCGAAATCGTGATCTTCGACGAGGACAAGCGCCGCCTCGGCCCCGGCGAAACGGGCGAGATCTACTGCCTGCACCGGGACCTCATGCCCTTCACCTACCACAACGACCCGGAAAAGCGCGCCGGCATCGAGCATGAGGGCCTCGTGACCAATGGCGACATGGGCTATCTGGACGAGGCGGGCTACCTGTTCCTGAACGACCGCCGCCGCGACATGATTATCTCGGGCGGCGTCAACATCTACCCGGCCGAGATCGAGGCGGCGCTGATCGAGTGCCCCGGCGTGCGCGACTGCGCCGTGTTCGGCGTGCCGGACGAGGAATATGGCGAGCGGGTCGCCGCCGCCATCGAGCGCGAACCCGGCAGCGACACGGACGAGGCGGCGGTCAGCGCCTTTCTCACCGGGCGCATTGCGGGCTATAAGCACCCGAGGCTGGTCGTCTTCCACGACTCGCTGCCGCGCGAGGACACCGGCAAGATCTTCAAGCGCAAGCTCCGCGAGCCCTATTGGGATGCGGCCGGCCGGCGCATCTGAGAAAAGGACGCCCCGATCCCATGTTCTATGCCGACCACCGCAAGCACGGCCTCCGCCACAGCCCCTTCAAGGCGCTGGTGGCGCCGCGCCCCATCGCCTGGGTCTCTTCGCTGAGCACCGAGGGCGTGGTCAATCTCGCGCCCTACAGCTTCTTCAACGCGATGGCGGATTCGCCGCCGATCATCGTCTTCGCGCCGAACAATCCGCGCCTCGGCGGCGGGCGCAAGGACACGCTGGAGAATATCGAGCAGACGGGCGAGTTCGTGGTGAACCTCTGCAACTGGGACCTGCGGGTGGCGATGAACGAAAGCTCCGCGCATGTCCCGCCGGAGGTGGACGAGATCGAGCTTGCGGGCCTGACGGCCGCCCCCTCGGAGATCGTGAAGCCGCCGCGCGTCGCGGAGGCCCCGGCCGCGCTCGAATGCGAGTTCCTGTTCCGCGTGCGCCTGCCGGGATCGAGCCCGAAGATCGAGAACAATGCCTGCTTCGGCAGGGTGGTCGGCGTCCATATCTCGGACGACATCATCGTGGACGGCATGGTGGACATGACCCGCTACCGCCCCATCGCGCGCTGCGGCTACATGGACTATGCGCTGGTCGAAAGCGTCTTCTCCATGGACCGCCCCGACGACAATCTCGAAGCCTACGAAGCAAGGAGGCGGCAGGAAGCCGCGGAGTAGCCGCTTGACGGCGGAATGCAGCGGCCCATATGCTGGCGGAGGTCGTGAGAACAGCGGGGCGCGGGATATGGGACGTCCGATAGGACCCGGCGGCGTCTAGTAACGGCGCCTGTAGTCTTCACCTAGGGCTTTTGCCATTGCTTCGCATGCTTTATCGAGCGCGCATGCGAGTGGCGAGGTGTTTTCCAACTGTTGTTTCGCCTGCTCATACAACTGTTGCAACAGCCAAAGCTTTCTTTGACAGTCATATGATTTGAATTGCGGCGCCATTATCGCGTCGGTCAACAAAAACACTGCGTTACGACTTCCCAGATATGCGATGGCGTGATCGATAACAGGGGTTGGCAAGAAATGCATACTCTCGTCGCAAATTTTCTGAAGTTGTGAGCGAGAAGTATCTCCCACAAAAATCGGCTGGTAATCCTCCGTATTGCGGCATCTATTCTTTATTTCATCCCAATCCGTTTCATCAACAAAAGCTCTTATTCCATCTTCCTCCACGTTAACTTCTGCCAAAATAGTTCGACACGCCTCGTATCGATTGAATGCCATATCGAATCCAAATCTATCGATGTCGTTCCTTGCCTTTACCTGCTCCAGTTTTCGTTCCCGCCAGGATTGAACCGACTGATCTACAATTACGCGGGCAACATGCCAGGCGACAGCGAAGCCGGCAACGACAAGCAAAGAGCTCCAGGGTTCGGCGAACACCGTTGCCCTAACCCCCCATCGCCTCGGCAATCGCGGCCAGCGCTTCCGTGGCGCGGGCGCCGTCAGGGCCGCCGGCCTGGGCCATGTCGGGGCGCCCGCCGCCGCCCTTGCCGCCGAGCGCCGCCGCGCCGAGGCGCACGAGGTCCACGGCGCTGAGGGAGGACGCCAGGTCGTCGGTGACGCCCACCACCAGCGAGGCCTTGCCGTCGTTCACGGCCGCGAGCGCCACCACGCCGCTGCCGATCTGCTGCTTCAGGTCGTCGGCGATGGCCTTCAGTTCGCGCGCCGGCACGTCCTCCAGCACCTGGCGGCTGAGGCGCCGGCCGCCGATCTCCTCGAAGGCCGGTCCCGCGCCGCCGGTCGCGGCCTTGCGGCGCAGCTCCGCGATTTCGCGCTCCATGCGCCGGCGCTCCTCCAGAAGCTGCGCCACGCGCGCCGGCACCTCGCCGGGCGCGGTGCGGAGCGCGGATGCCGCCTCGTCGAGCAGCCCCAGCCGCTCGGCGACATGGGCCGCCGCGCCCTCGCCGGTCAGCGCCTCGATGCGCCGCACGCCGGCAGCGAGCGCGGTCTCCTCGACGATGACGAACTGGCCGATATCGCCCGTCTGCGCCACATGCGTGCCGCCGCAGAGCTCGACCGACCAGGACCGGCCCCCGCCGTCCGCGCCGCCCATCGTGACCACGCGCACCTCCTCGCCGTATTTCTCGCCGAAGAGCGCGAGCGCGCCGGCCTCTATGGCGTCGTCCGTGGCCATGAGGCGGGTGGACACGGGCGAGTTCAGCCGGACCCGCTCGTTCACCGCCGCGCCGACCGCCGCGATCTCGTCGGCCGCCATCGGCTTCGGGTGCGAAATGTCGAAGCGCAGCCGGTCGGGCGCCACCAGCGAGCCCTTCTGCGCGACATGCGCGCCCAGCGAATCCCGGAGCGCGCGGTGCAGCAGATGGGTCGCGGAATGGTTGCGCCGGACCGCCGCGCGCCGCCCGCCGTCCACCCGGAGCTCGACCGCATCGCCCACCGCCAGCGCGCCCTCTTCCAGCCGCGCGAGATGGACATGCAGGTCGCCGAGCTTCTTCTGCGTGTCGGTGACGGCAAGCGTCGCGCCACCCGGAACCGCCATGACCCCGCTGTCGCCGACCTGGCCGCCCGACTCGCCGTAGAACGGCGTCTGGTTCGTGATGACCAGGACCTCGCCGCCGGCCTCCTCGAAGCGCCGGACCTCCTCGCCGCCCGCCACCAGCGCCAGCACTTCGGCTTCGGCCGCCAGCGTCTCGTAGCCGAGGAACTCCGTCGCGCCGAGCCGTTCGCGGAAATCGAACCAGAGCGTCTCGGCCGCCGCCTCGCCGGAGCCGGCCCAGGCCTTGCGGGCCTCGGCGCGCGCGCGCTCCATCTCCGCCTCGAAGCCCGTCTCGTCCACGCCGCGCCCGCGGCCCCTCAGCACGTCGCGCGTCAGGTCGAGCGGGAAGCCGTATGTGTCGTAGAGCCGGAAGGCGACCGCGCCCGGCAGCGCCTCGCCGTCGCCGAGCCCCGCTTCCGCCTCGTCGAGCAGCCGGAGGCCGCGCCCGAGCGTCTGCTTGAAGCGCTCCTCCTCCAGCCTGAGCGTCTCCGAGATGAGCGCGCCCGCCTGCCCGAGCTCCGGGAAGGCCCCGCCCATCTCGCGCACCAGCACCGGGGCGATCCGGTGCAGCAGCGGCTCGCGGCAGCCGATGATGTGGGCGTGGCGCATGGCGCGGCGCATGATCCGGCGCAGCACATAGCCCCGGCCCTCGTTCGCCGGCAGCACGCCGTCGGCGATCAGGAAGCCCGAGGCGCGCAGATGGTCGGCGATCACCCGGTGCGAGACGGCGTGCGGGCCGTCCGCGTCCACGCCGGAAGCCTCGGCCGAGGCATGGATCAGCGCCTGCATCAGGTCGATGTCGTAATTGTCGTGCTTGCCCTGCAGCACGGCGGCGAGCCGCTCCAGCCCCATGCCGGTGTCGATGGAGGGGCTGGGCAGGGAAATGCGCTCCTCCGGCGTCACCTGCTCGAACTGCATGAAGACCAGGTTCCAGATCTCGATGAACCGGTCGCCGTCCTCGTCCGGGCTGCCGGGCGGGCCGCCGGGAATATGGTCGCCGTGGTCGTAGAAGATTTCCGAGCAGGGGCCGCAGGGGCCCGTGTCGCCCATCGCCCAGAAATTGTCCGAGGTCGGGATGCGCAGGATGCGGCTCTCGGGCAGGCCGGCGATCTTCTTCCAGAGGCCCGCCGCCTCGTCGTCCTCGGCATAGACGGTGACCAGCAGCCGGTCCGCCGGCAGGCCGTATTCGCGCGTCACCAGGTTCCAGGCGAGCTCGATGGCGAGGTCCTTGAAGTAGTCGCCGAAGGAGAAATTGCCCAGCATTTCGAAGAAGGTGTGGTGCCGGGCGGTGTAGCCGACATTCTCGAGGTCGTTGTGCTTGCCGCCGGCGCGCACGCATTTCTGCGAGGTGACGGCGCGGTTGTAGGCGCGCCGCTCGCTGCCGGTGAAGACGTTCTTGAACTGCACCATGCCCGCATTGGTGAACATGAGCGTCGGGTCGTTGCGCGGCACAAGGGGGCCGGACGC
>JAJDVH010000003.1 GCA_022826185.1 Alphaproteobacteria bacterium | reverse complement strand
GGCGAAGCCGAGCGGGGGTTTTGGACGCGCGCAACGTCTCCTGTCCCCTCGCTTTCCACCGTGCCTGAATGCGCCCCCTCCGTCATGCCCGGACTTGTTCCGGGCATCCATGCGGCCGTGCAGCGGAAGCGGTGGAAGGGGATGCCCGGAACAAGTCCGGGCATGACGAGGAGTGGGTCGGGACGCCGGGCGCTGATCCGTGTCCCGATCCGACGGAACCCTTTGAAATCCAGTTGAATCCGGGCCATGCGCCCTGTCCGCCAAATCTAAACCGGACAGCCGTGGAACAAGTCCGGGCATGACGGGAAGAGGGCCGGGGCGGCGATATGGGCCGCAATCTTCCCGAGAGTCCCTGATCGGGGCCGTCGGTATTATGCTGAAAGGTTGACCTTCAGGCCCTTTTGCCAATAATTGCCGTAATTGAACTTAAAGTTGGCAAAAATGAGTGAAATCATACAGTTGGACCATGAAAGCCTCCGGGATGCCGTGGACGCCCGGGATCGGTTCGACCTGTTCCGGGAAGCTCGCCGGGACGCGCGTCACAGTTACGGCGGATCGATGAAATTCGAAAGACGGGGAGATGCCGAATACCTCATTCGCCGGCCCCACGGAAGCTCCACGAGAAAATCCTGCGGTCGTCGCACTCCCGAAACCGAGGAAACGCTGCGGAAATTCCTGGTTGGGAAAGCCGAGGTTCAGGACCGGTTCGCCGCGCTCCGCCAGCAGCTCAACGACCGCGCGCGGATTCTCCGGGCCCGCGGCCTGGGGCGGGTCCCGCTAATGGCGGCCCGGATCATGCGAAAACTGGATGACATGAACTGGCTCGGGACCTCCCTGATCGTTCTGGGGACCAACGCATTGTATGCCTATGAGGCCAAGGCGGGGGTGCGGATCGAAGCGGGTCTGCTGGCGACGAGCGACGTGGACGTACTCTATGACGCACGGCGCCGTCTGGACCTTTCCGGAGAGGTTAACGGAACGGGTCTTGTCGGCGCGTTGCGGTCCGTTGACCGATCTTTCCGGAAAACGCCGCACAGGCCCTGCACAGCGGCCAACAGGGACGGATACATGGTCGACCTGCTGGAGCCTCTCGATCATGGACGGATCATGCGTGAGGAGGGGGCCCGGCTGTCGGATCATCCTGACGATCTCGTCGCCGCAGCGACCGAAAGCAGCCGCTGGCTTCTGAACACCCCGAAATTCGAAGCCACCGCGTTCGATGAAGTCGGCCTGCCGGTCCGGATCGTCACCATCGATCCCAGGGTGTTCGCCCTGCAGAAACAGTGGATCGTGGAAAACGACTCCACCCGCGATCCGCTCAAACGGACCCGTGACGCGGAACAGGCGCGGATCGCCGCCACGATCGTAACGCAGCATCTCGGATTGTCCTTCGACGATACGGCGCTGTCCGGACTGCCGGGATCGTTCCGCGATCTGTCGGACCGCTGGACCGATGTTCCATCGGAGGATCTGACGGACCGGTGGTAGAGAGGCGACGGCGTGAACCGGCCGTGACGGCTGCCGCATGCTCCCCACTCGTCGCCCCGGACTTGCCTGTCCCCGCGAAGGCGGGGAGGGCAGGCCCCGGCGGTCGAGCCTGCTCCCCACCGGCTGCGGCAGCGGCGCGAGTCATACCAACGGCCCCGACTCGGGACTCATGTCTTCTTCTCGTCATGCCCGGACTTGTTCCGGGCATCCACTTCCATCGGCTCCGCTGCACGGCCGCATGGATGCCCGGAACATGTCCGGGCATGACGGAGGTGGCGCATTCAGGCACGGCGGAAAGCGAAGGAACAGAAGCCCGTTGCGCGCACCCAAAACCCCCGCTCGGCTTCATCCAATGGCTAAACCGGACAGCAGTGGACTTGTTCCGGGCATGACGGAAGGGGGCGATCGGGCGGCGGGCGTCGAAGCCGTCATGGGTTCCGGTCAACGACCGAGGGTATCGGGGATGGACCCCGGCTCGGGGGGCGGCAACAGGCTGTTCGAATTTCATGCCCGGTTTGTCGGAATATTCAATATCGTTTGGCTCTTGGTTCATGCGCTGTACGGCTGGTAGGATTTGCACCCTGCAAGTGCGCGACAGGCAGCAACCGGACAGGAGAAGACGGCATGGCACGGATTTCAGGACCGGCGGGGCCGGGCTATCGGACAGCCGCCCTCGCAGCGGCGCTCGGACTGGGCATCGCAACCGCGGCGGCGGACGCGCGCGCGGACGACTCCGGCTGGTATTTCGGGGTGCAGGTGCCGATCATGTTCATCGACGACACGGAGTCCAAGACGAAGGGCACCTCGCCCAATCCAGCTGCTCCCACCACAAGTATTTCGTACCAGGGGACGGCCACGTCCGAATACGATGCCGGCTTCAAGTTCGCCGGCGTGCTGGGCTACGAATTCGGGGACGGCCTGCGGGTCGAGGGCGAACTGTTCTTCGCGCGCGCGAAGGTGGACAAGGTGACCTACAAGGACATCAGTGCCGATTTCGGCGCCGGCAGGCAGTCGTTTCCCATCGAGGTGGACGTGCCGACTACCGGAAGCGCCAAGCAGACCGGCGTCTTCGCGAGCGCCTGGTACGACTTTCACACCGGGACCGACTGGATCCCCTATTTCGGGGCCGGGCTCGGTTTCATCCGGGTGGACCAGAGCGACCTGCGGTATGACGACAACGCGCTGGCGGAAGGTATCTTGACCGCGCTGGCACGAGGCGCCGATCCAACCGCGGAGCCGGTAATGCTTCGCCCCGGTGACATACCGGCGATTTCGAGGAAGGACACCACCTTCGCCTACCATGTCGGCGTCGGGATCGGCTACCGGCTCAACGAAAAGACGACCCTCCAGTTCGGCTACCGCCTGCAGAACGGCAACGACCTGGAGTTCTCCGGCAGGAACATGACGGGCACCGTCAATGTGGATACCGAAATGCGGGTCCACCTGTTCGAGATCGGCTTCCGCACCCGGTTCTGAGGCCGGCGCGGGGCGGGCGGCGGCCATGCCTGAGGCCCTCTCGCAGCCCGGCGGGCCGGCATGAAGCTGGAGGCCTGCATCGCGGCGGTCATGGGCCGGCGGTGGGCGGTGCTCGCGGCCTCCCTGCTTGCGGTCGTGCTGCTCGCCGCCGGCGGGGCGCGGCTGGCGCAGGTCGATGTCGATGTCCGCAACCATTTCGGCGAGGACGACCCGCATATCGTCGCGCTCGACCGGCTGGAGGACACTTACGCGCTCTCGGACGCCGCGCTGGTCGTCGCGGCGCCGCAGGACGGCGGGGTCTTCACGCGCGAGGCGCTCACCGCCGTCGAGGCGTTGACGGAGCAGCTCTGGCAGACGCCCTATGTCACCCGCGTCGATTCCATCGCGAACTATTCCCACAGCGAGGGCTTCGAGGACGAGCTGGTCGTCGAGCCGCTGATCGACGAGGCCGCCGCGCTCACCGGCGAGGACCTGGAGCGGATCGAGAGCATCGCGCTCGGCGCGGAGGAGGTCGCCGGGCGCCTCGTTTCCCGGGACGGGCGCGTCGCCGGCCTGGTCGTCAGCGTGGCGCTGCCCGACGGCCGCGAGGCGCGGCAGGCGGCCAAGGTCGAGGTCACCGACTTCCTCCGCGACACCCTCCAGCGGTCCCGGCAGGAGCATACGGCCATCGACTACCACGCGACCGGCGAGCTCGTGCTCAACCGCGCCATGCGCGAGGCCATCGACGACGACACGGGCGTGCTGGCGCCCATCGTGCTGGCGGTGATGCTGCTCGTCGCCATCGTGCTGCTGCGCTCGGTCTGGGGCACGGCCGCCATCGTGCTGATGCTGGCGGCCGTGCTGGCGTCTGCGGTGGGTTTCGCCGGCTGGACCGGCATGAAGCTCTACGGCGAGAGCGGCGCCGCCTTCTTCGTGCTGATGGCGGTCTCCGTCGCGCATTCCGTGCATATCATCGAGGGCATGCTGGCGGGGATGCGCGAGGGGCTGGACCGCAGGCAGGCGGCCGTCCGGTCCGTGCAGGCCAACATGCGGGCCGTGTTCCTGACCTCGCTGACGACGGCCATCGGCTTCCTCAGCCTGAACTTCGCCGACATGCCGCCCTTCCGGGTGATGGGCAACATGGTGGCGTTCGGCGCGATGCTGGCCTTCGCCTATTCGGTGACCCTGCTGCCCGCCTTCCTGTCGCTGGCGCCGATGCGCGCCCGGCCGCTGCGCCCCGGCAGGCGGGACTTCTTCGACCTGTTCGCGCGGTTCGTCGTCACCCGGCGCACGGCGCTGCTGTGGGGCTTCGGCGCCCTGATCGTCGTGCTGATCGCCGGCATCTCGCGCATCGAGCTCAGGGAGAACTGGCTGGAGCTGCTGGACGAGAGCTACGAGTTCCGGCGGTCCACGGACTTCATCAGCGAGAATTTCTCCGGCGTGGAGACCTACGAATACTCGCTCGGCGCGGGGCGGGAAGGCGGCATCACCGATGTCGGCTACCTGGAGCGGGTGGACGCCTTTGCGGCCTGGTTCCGGGCGCAGCCGGAGGTCGCGCACGTCTTCGCCGTCTCCGACATCATGAAGCGGCTGAACAGGAACCTGCACAGCGACGACCCGGCGTTCCACCGCCTGCCAGAAAGCTCCGACCTCGCCGCGCAATATCTGCTGCTCTACGAATTCTCGCTGCCGGTCGGGCGCGACCTGAACAACCTGATCGACGTGGGGCGCTCGTCCACGCGCATGACGGTCGTGCTGAAGAGCCTGTCCACCGCCGAGAAGCTCGCGCTCGACGACCGCGCGCGGGCCTGGCTGCGGGACAACGCCCCCGGAATGGAGACCGGCGCGACCGGGGTCGCCGTCGTCGGCGCGCAGTCGATCCAGAGGAACATAGAGGGCATGCTGACCGGCACGGTGGTCGCCATGGGCATCGTCTCCCTGCTGCTGCTGCTCGTCTTCCGGAGCATCCGCCTCGGCGCGATCAGCCTGATCCCCAATTTCGTGCCGGCCGCCATGGCGATGGGCCTGTGGGGCTATGCGGTGGGCGAGGTCGGCGTGGCGGCGTCGGTCGTCACCGCGATCGCCTTCGGCATCATCGTGGACGACACCATCCATTTCATGACCAAATATGTGGCGGCCCGGAAGGACGGGCTGCTGCCGTCGGAGGCGGTGCAGTCCGCCTTCCGCTCGGTGGGCAGGGCGCTGCTGGCGACCACGGTCGTGTTCGCGCTCGGCTTCCTGGTGTTCGGGGCGTCGGGGCTTGTCACCAACCAGGCGCTCGGCATGCTCGTGGGCATGACGGTCGTCATCGCGCTGCTCGCGGACTTCCTGTTCCTGCCGCCCCTGCTGATGGCGCTCGACCGGACCAGGGAGACGAGCGCGCAGATCAGGGAACGGCTGGAGCGGCAGGGCGAATGAGCGCCGCCGGCGGCCGCCGACAGGAGGAAACGGCGATGCGCAACCCCCTCTCCCGCCCGGCGCTCATGCTGTCCGGGCTGCTGCTGGCGATGCTCGCCTGGCCGGCCGGCCTCGCGGCCGAAAGCGCGGAGGAGGCCGGCCTCAGGATCGCCACCGAGGCCCGCGAGCGGCAGAAGGGCTTCGGCAACTTCATCGCGAGCATGACCATGACCTTGCGCAACAAGCGGGGCCAGGAAAGCCACCGGGAGGTGCGCCTGAAGGTCATCGAGGTGGAGGGCGACGGCGACCGCACCATGTTCGTGTTCGACCGCCCGCGCGACGTCCGGGGCACGGCCTTCCTCGTCCATGCCCACAAGGAGGAGGCGGACGAGCAGTGGCTCTATCTGCCGGCGCTGAAGCGGGTCAAGCGCATCAGCTCCTCGAACCAGTCCGGCTCCTTCATGGGCAGCGAGTTCTCCTATGAGGACATGGGCACGGTCGAGATCGAGAAATTCACCCACCGCCATTTGCGCGACGAGGCCTGCGGCGCCCTCCAGTGCGCGGTGCTGGAGCGCGTGCCCGTCAGCAGGGATTCCGGATATTCGCGCCAGCTGGTCTGGCTGGACAAGGAGGAGCTGCGCACCATGCAGATCCGGTTCTTCGACCGCCGTGACGCGCATCTCAAGACGATGGTCGTGGAAGGCTACAAGCAGTATCTCGACCGCTTCTGGCGGAGCAGCCGGATCGCGATGACCAACCACCTGACGGGCAAGAGCACCCTGCTGGTCTGGTCGGGCTACGAATTCGGCGCCGACCTCGACCTCGGCGACTTCACGAGGACAGCCCTGAAACGCGCCCGGTAGCGCCGGCGCCTTCCATCGTCAGGCGCGAACGCCCCCCTTCGTCATGCCCGGACTTGTTCCGGGCATCCACTTCCGCCACTTGCCCCGGACGGCCGCATGGATACCCGGAACAAGTCCGGGCATGACGAGAAGAGGGCATGACGACCCTATTCCGGTTTGCGGGCGAGGAAGAAATACATCGGGGTGAAGATGCCGAGCCGGCCGGCTTCCGCGAGGCAGGAAGCGGCGTGGTTGAGCAGGCCGGACACCCGGGTCGTGCCGCGCGGCACGACTCGCAGCCGTTCGAGCAGCCAGAGCGAGCCGTGGGTCAGGCGCCGGCCGGCGGCCGAACTGCGCACCCGGGCGAAAGACAGGCCCGAGCCGGCCAGCGGCTGGTACCAGGGGATGCCCGGCGGGGCTTCGGCGGCCAGGTCGCGCGCCTCGACCAGCTCGAAGCCGACATTACGCACCGCGGCGTCCACCTCGTGCGGGCGGGCGATGTCGGGAAGGCTGCCGCCATGCTCCATGCCGGCCTTCAGCCGCCGGTGGCCGGGGTCCGCATCGTCGAACCGGCCGGTCAGGCAATATTCATAGACCGCAAGGCGCCCGCCGGGCCGGAGCAGGCGAAAGGCCTCGGCGTAAACGCCCTCCTTGTCGGGCGCGCAGCAGCTCGCCTCGATGGAATAGGCGGCGTCGAAGGAGGCATCGGGGGCATCGACCTGCATGAAATCGCAATGCAGCCAGTCGGCCAGATGGCCGAGCCCCGCCTCCTCCGAGCGCCTCGCGGCGCGTTCGAGCTGGAGCGCGTTGTTGTTGACGCCGGTGATGCGGGCGCCGGAGAAGCGCGCGATCTCGATGAGCGGCCCGCCCACGCCGCAGCCCAGATCGACCGCCGCCATGCCGGGACCGAGGCCGAGCCTGAGGGCGATATGGTGCTCGTGGCGGGCCAGGGAGGCGGCGAAGCTCTCGTTTTCGGCGCGCGGCGCGAAATGGAACGACTGGCCCCAGCCATATTCGAAGAAATCGGTGACCAGGTCGTAATAGCTGTTCTCGAAGTGCCGGTAGTCCGCCTTGCGCGCGCCGGGCCCGTCCGGCGCTTCGCCGCCATAGCGGCGTTCGTAATCCTCGATGCGCGCGGCGACGGGCTCGCCGCCGCCCTCGTTCTTCAGGATGCCGGTGAGCTTCCTTGCCATTGCGAAATCCCGATCTGCGAACGTCAAGCATACCAAATTGCCCGCTGGCACATACTGTCCCGGTCTGCGGCGCCGCCGGGCCGGCGTTCCCCGTGCCGGAGGCCGCGCTCCCTCAAACGGGCAGTTCGCGCCTCTGTTCGGCGACGCGGAATTTCAGCTTCCTGCTGGGCTTCAGCGAGGGCAGCGGGCTGAACCGGAGCCTGTAGTCCGCCGGGGACACTTCGAGCGTGAAATAATGCGCGACCATCAGCAGATTGACCGCCAGCTGCAGGTCCATCCAGCGGTTGCCGAGGCATCTGTGCGTGCCGAGCCCGTAGGGCGCGTAGCCGGGGCTGCGATATTCGCTGCGCGGCGGCAGGTGGCGGTCGATGTCGAAGGTGAACGGGTCCGGAAAGACGTCCTCCATGTAATGCGCCGCCGTCTGGGCGATATAGATGCGCGAGCCCACCGGCAGCTCGTAGCCCTCGACCACGCAGCTGTTCATCACGTTCCTGAGCGACATCGGCACGATCGGATACATCCGCAGGCACTCGATGAGAAAGCGGTGGGTGACGTCCATCGCCGATGTCGAGAGGTCCTCTCCGTCGGGGTCGCCGCCGGCGAACAGGGCGTCGGCTTCGCTCTGGATGCGCTCCTGGAGCGCGGGCTGCGCCGCCATGGCGTAAAGCGCGAAGCTGAACGCATCGCCGAGATAGACGCTGGCGATCAATGCGGCCGAGAGCGCGAAGCGCAGGTTCGATTCCGGCACCAGCTGCGGGTCGCTCGCATGCAGGCTCAGCAGGTCGTCGGCAAGGTCCCGCGGACACCCGGCGCGCTGGGCCGGCGTGTGGGCGCCCTGGACCCTTTGCAGCAGCGTGTCGATGGCTTTCGCCGTGCGGTTCATTTTCGGCGTGCGCAGCATGAAGCGGGGCAGGGCGCCGATGATGTGGGTGGTGAGCGCGCGCTCCTTGTAGGCCATCAGGTCGTCGAAGAGGTCCTGCGATTCGACGCCGACGGCGAGAGACGAGATCTGCGCGTTGATCATGCGCCGGCAGGTGCGCGTTGCAGGCAGGGCGTCGCCGACGGTCCAGCCGGCCATGTAGTTGCGGCCATGGTGGTAGATCTGGTCCAGCTGGCCCGCCAGCCGCTCGCGCGAATAGGCCGGCGACAGGGCCTTGCGGAGCCGGAAATGGTCGGTGCCGTCCAGGGAGGGCAGCACGCCGGACGCGCCGTAGATTTTCTCGAAATCGGCGAAATAGTCCCTTGCCCTCAGATACATCCGCCCGTGCCGGTGCGCCCAGCGGTTCGCCTCCACCCCGGCGATGAAGGTCATGGGCTCCTTGAACGGCGGGCACACCTGGAAGACCGGCCCGTATCTCTCGGCGGTCTCGGCGAAGAGCGCGGGAATGTTGCCGGTGCGCAAATGCGGACTGCGCAGCAGCCGGTGCAGCGCAACCTTCGGAATCTGCCTGGCGAGCGTGGAGCGCCGAAGCAGCGGATTTGCAATATTGTCCTTGACCGCCTCGGCTATGGACCGGCCGATCAGGTCCATCCTGCAGATGTTCCCGATCCGCTCCTCGGCCTCCTCGTCAAGCTCGAATATGAAGCGGAAGACGTCGCAGGTATCGATGAGGGAAATGATGATGATGTCCCTCGGGTCGGGAATCAGGTCGATCAGAATGACCTGGCCGATGCGCGCCTTGATGAATTGACCCGCCGTGCCTTCCCGCTTGCCGCCCGGCGCGCTCGCCTGGAATGTGGAGGAAACCAGCGTGTAGAACTCGCCATTGTGGCGTTCCAGAATCTTCAGATCGACCAGCCGGTCCAGAGTCAGTTCGATCACCGGCTCGGCGTGGAGAACGAGGCGCTCGATCCAGTATTGGGCGTTCCGCCGGACGGGCTCGTCGGCGATTTCCTTCAGGATCGGGTCCAGCGCGGGGTCGCCGGTTTCCGCGGCGTCCACCAGGTGCAGCGCCTCCGTGTCGGTATCGATGCGCGACCGGAGGGAAAGCTCCGCGAGCACGGCGCCGACGACGGCGCAATTCAGGTCCCAGCCGGGCACCTGGTGGAAGTAGCCGTTCTGCTCGTTGAGCAGCACCAGGATGAGCTCTTCGGGCAAACTCAGCGACGGGGTCGTCGAAATCGTGGCGGCATCGGCCATCAGCTGCGGCCTCCCCGCATCCGGACCCTTCCCGGGGCGCCGGCGCGGCGCTTCGCAATGGGGGTCGCGAGACCCGGGAAAGCGGTTACTGAAATGAGCATGTCCGGAGCAACTGCAATCCCGCGCCAAGCCAAATCCGGGGACCCGAGCCGCCGTCGTCGTTCACCTTTAGCTGCAAATGTCGGCTATCGATGGATAACAGTCAAGTCCGCACCGTTCCGAACGGTCGAAATGCCATTGATTTCATTATAGAATTCGACAACACATTCTGCATGTCCGGCTATCCGCCGTCGCGGACCGGGGGCGGTTCCGCCTCGGTTCGGCCGCAGATGCGGCCATCCGGGTAGAACTGTTCGCAATAGCGGCGGAATTTGCCGATCGGGCCGTCCGAACGGCAGAGCGCCGGGTCGGGCCGGTATCGCTTGCGGCCCCAGATGGCCACGTCCTGCTGCACGTCGTGCATTTGGGCTGCGATGATGATCCGGTTCATGATCCGGGTGCGCAGCCTCGGGGGGAGGAAGCGCATGCCGGCGATCGGCCGCTTCGGCCTGAGCAGCAGCCGCACCTGGCTCACCAGCGTCATTTCGACGAGCTCGCCGTCGACGGGCGTGGCCAGCACCCACAGGCGGGTGTCCATGCCGATGTAATGCTCCCGGACCTCGACATAGGAAAAGCCCAGCCCATGCACATGGGTGACGGCGGAGACATCGTAGGCGAAGCACTTGATGCCCGCGACGGACCGGGTGCGCTTGAAATCGAAGCAGCTCTCGAGCCGGGCGCCGTCGACCGTTACCGGGCCGACGGCCTGCACGCTGTCATAGCCGTGCACATAGCGCAGATGTCCGAGATCGACGGAGTTTTCGGTCGTTTCCTGGGGATGTCCGGCGAACCGGACGCTCCGGATTTCCATGGCGCTCCAGTCGGCCCCGTTCGGCGGCGGCTCGGGGAGGTCCCATTGCGGCGGCCGGTCGCCGAGGCCGCGCCAGGCGAAGACGAGCCCCAGAATTTCGCGCGTCTCGAACACCCTCAGCCTGGCGGACGGGGGGGCCGGCGCGTAGGGCGTCGCAACGCATTGGCCGGTGACGTCATACTCGAAGCCGTGAAACGGGCATACGAGGCGGCCATTGCGCACGCGCCCGCCGGCTTCGGGCGCGAGATCCGCGCCCAGATGCGGGCAGACGGCCTCCGCAACGCAGACATCTCCGCTCCCGTTGCACCAGACGACAATCCGCTCGCCGAGCCAGGTTTTCCGCAGCAGCCTTTCGGCCTCTATCGCCTTGCGGCTGGCGATGAAATACCAGCCCTCCGGAAACGGGAAAAGCGAGCGCACGCCACTCGATTCGTTCGGGATTGCTTGCATTCGATACGGACTTTCCCGCGTCCGACGGCTGCGGTTTTTCGCTGCTGATTAATCGGCGCGGCAGCAACGGTAACCGGTCGTTTCTTACGGTATCCGGCGGGGCAGGGCAACGGATAGCGCCCGGCGAAGGGAACAGGCCATCGCCCGCAAACGATGTCAGAGCGGGTCCCGTGAGTCCAAAGTCGATGCCGTTGGTATGAGTCCCGCGCGGAGGCCGTTGGTATCAGCCGCCGCCCAAAGCCCGGAGGCGCTTGACGGCCTTCTTGTGGAGCAGGCCCTCATAGGCATCCCTTGCCGGCAGTTCGACGGCGCGCTTCAGAAGGCCGCGCGCCTGCTCCCGGTATTCGTCTTCATCAAGCGCCAGCAGCCCGACCGCATATTCGAACGGCACCGCCTTCGCGTTCGGGGCGAGCTCGAAAGCCCGTTCCAGGGACGCAAGGGCATGCTTTTCCCGCGCTCCGTAGGTCAGGCGCGCCAGGAAGGAACCTGCCGTTCCGACCAGTTCGGCATGCCACCGTCCGAGGCTGAGGTGGGCGGACGCCATATCGGGGTCCAGGCGAAGGGCGGTCTCCGTGGCCTCGCGAATCTTCTCCGCATATCCCCGGTTCGCCGCCTCGAAGGGGCCGATGGCCTGCGCGTAGCGGCCGAGCGCGTGCGCCAATTGCAGATGGGCATCCGCATTCCCGGGGGCGGAGCGGACCGCTTTCCGGGCCATCTCCACCGCGCGCTCAAGCAGCGCTTCCCTCTCATGCTTCCCGGCGATGTAGTAGGCGTGGATCGTCAGAGACCGCGCGGCGAGCGCCAGCCCTTTCGATGTCCCGACGGCCTCGCCCATCCGGGCCGCGTCGGCGAAGCGGCCCTGGGTGTAGGCTTCCCGCGCCTCGTCGATGGCCTGGGCGCCGGCCGTTCCGGCCAGCGCCAGACAGCAGGAAAGCAGGAAACCCGCCGCACAGCCCGCAACCTGGACAGCCTGACCCTTCATCCAACCCTTCGCCCCTTCGGCGCCGTCTTCCCGTCGCCGGCCTCGTCGAGCGCGGCGCCCGAGGAGATGAGAGCATCGATATCCGCCGGGTCAAGCCCCCAGTCAGCGAGCGCCTCCCGCGTGTCCTCGCCGGGGGCGGGCGGCGGGCGGGAAAGCCGGCCGGGCGTGCGGGAGAAGCGCGGCGCGGGGCCGGACTGGTGGATGCCGCGGCTCGCGGCGAGCGCGCCCCGCGCCGCCATATGCGGGTGGGCCGGCGCTTCCTCCAGGGTCAGCACCGGGGCGAAGCAGGCGTCGGTGCCTTCCAGCAGGGCGCACCATTCCTCGCGCGTTTTCGTCAGGAAGAGCCGCTTGAAGCGTTCGGTCAATTCCGGCCAGCGGGCGCGGTCCATGCGCTTCGGCAGCGGTTCCGCGTCGAGGCCGGTCAGCTTCAGGAAGGCGTCGTAGAACTCGGGCTCGATGGCCCCGAGCGCCACCCACCTGCCGTCCCTCGTCTCGTAGCAGCGGTAGAAGGGCGCGCCGCCGTCGATCAGGTTCGCCTCGCGCTCGTCGCGCCACCAGCCGGCTGCGGCCAGCCCCTGCACGAAGGTCATCAGCGAGGCCGCGCCATCGACCATGGCGGCATCGACGACCTGGCCCTTGCCGGAGGTTCCGCGCTCGAACAGCGCCGCCATTATGCCGAAGGCGGCGTAGAGCGCGCCGCCGCCGAAATCGCCGGCAAGGTTGAGCGGCGGCGCGGGCGGCCCGGAAGCGGGGCCGATGGCGTGCAGCGCGCCGGTCAACGCCAGATAGTTGAGGTCGTGGCCCGCCGCCTGCGCCAGCGGCCCCTCCTGCCCCCAGCCGGTCAGCCGCGCATAGACGAGGCGCGGATTGCGCGCGAGCACGGGCTCCGGCCCGAGGCCCAGCCGCTCCATCACGCCCGGCCGGAAGCCCTCGAGCAGCACGTCGGCCGTTTCCGCCAGCGAGAGCACCGCCTCGACGGCGCGGGGCTGCTTGAGGTCGAGCGCGGCCGAGCGCCGGCCGCGGTTCAGCAGGTCGGTGCGCGCATGGACGCGATAACGCGCCCGCACCCGGTCGATGCGGAGCACATCCGCGCCCATGTCCGCCAGCAGCATGGCGCAATGCGGCCCCGGCCCGACGCCGGCGATCTCCAGCACACGCAGGCCGGCAAGCGGCCCGGTCATGCGGCGGCGCCGGGAAGCGGCCGGCTAACGGCGATCATCGGGGACCGCCTTCTTCGGCAGGCAGCGCAACGGCCGGGCAGGGCGGGTTCCGGCTGCGATCTGTTTCATTCGCGATATGTCGCAAGTTCCGTTGCCCGGCATCGAAGACATACGCCCGTCGACTGCATGGCATGAGGATTGTGTGCGGCAGCCCCGTTCAATTGCTGATTATGAAATGGTCCTTATAGATCGTCAAATGGAAATCTATCAGCAAATCCATTCCCAGCAGCACGTCGAACCGACTGGATTGATGTCCCATGATTGTGACTTTCATACGATTGAATCCGCGCGTCGTCGTGGTAGGTTGCTGTTGACCTTGTGACAATTCCGTTATCGGCACGTGAATTCCGACACTGCAGGTCGGCAGATCTTCGGTCAGATGTACGCCATCGATCGGCATCCAGCCGTCCTGGCTCAATTCTAATTCCGTCAATGCCTTTTGCGAAATAGCGCTTATCGTCGCCCCGGTATCGAGAAGTGCGCGGTACGGTCTCCGGATGTTGGCGTCGGGACTCGGATTTGAAACCCATGCAGTCAATAAAATTTGCCTCTCATCCAAAGTTCCCCGAAACGTAGGCATAAGCTAATTCTCTACAGAAACAAGATCAAGATACAAGGACGCTCCACCGAACGACGCCGGATTTTCGCCGATCTCCCTCAGCGAGAAATTACCCAACCCGAATTTCTCGCACGCAATATCGTATGCATCGTTTCGATCATTGTAGACGGCAACCAGACTTCCATCATGAAACAGGGCAATTCTACCGAAATGGTTTTGCTCCAATTCTTCCCTCATCGAATTATACGCCTTGATGTTTTTTCGCAGTTCATCCATTCCCGGTATTTCAGTCTTTGTCATCATCTCGCCTACTCCATTCCGGGCCTGCGATCTCGTTCCTTTGCTCCGGCAGGAGCATGGCGGTGTGCGCCGCTATCCCGGTAAACATGGCCTGCCATCTCACTGGCTCGTCGCAGCGTTTATCATCAATTCCTCTCATTGCGCTTCGTGGGAACATGACCGCTGGCCATGACCCGGGCCAAACTGGGACGATGAGCGACTTTTGCAGCGGTGTCGGATTGCTTGTGCGGCGCTCCCCCAGTCTGTCAGGTCGGAACAACGGACGTGCGCGCAATGTGGGGTGGCGGCGGACTCCCTGTCAAGCACGGGCCAGCGGCCCCGGTGCGCTCATGCGGCGATGTCGGGCGGGTCGAAGGCGGTGACGGGCGGCGGCTCGCCCTCGAAGCGCTCCACCTCGACCAGCGCGCTCATCGCGCTCGGACCCTGACCAAGCTTCGAGGTGCCGCGGTCGGCGGTCAGCACGTTGGGGTTGCCGTGCTTGTCGAGGCTGCCCGGCGCGGCGGGATCGACGGGGTCGTACCAGGCTCCCGTCGCCAGCACCGCGACGCCGGGCGCGACCTCGCCGCTCAGCACCGCGCCCGCGAGCAGCGCGCCGCGCCCGTTGAACACGCGCACCACATCGCCGTCGGCAATGCCCCGCGCCGCCGCGTCCGCCGGATTGAGCCGGATCGGCTCGCGGCCCTGCACCTTGCTGTCCTGCGAGACTCGGCCCTGGTCGAGCTGCGCGTGGAGGCGCGTCGCCGGCTGGTTGGAGATCAGGTGCAGCGGCCACTCGCGGGCGGCGTCGGCGCCCAGCCATTCCTTCGGCGGCAGCCAGGCGGGGTAGCCGGGGCAGTCCTCATAGCCGAAGCCGGCCACATGCCCGGAATAGAGCTCGATCTTCCCCGAAGGCGTCGCGAGGCGCTCCTCGCCCTTGCGGAAGCCCTCGAACAGCACGCGCGGGGTCTCCGGCCGCGGCAGCTCCACATGCCCCTCGGCCCAGAAGGCGTCGAAGTCCGGCAGGTTGAGCCCGTGTTCGGCCGCGCGCACGCAGGCCTCGTCATAGATGCGGCGCAGCCACGCCATTTCGCCCAGCCCCTCGGTGAAGTTCTCGCGGAAGCCCAGCCGGTCGGCGATATCGGCGAAGACGTCATGGTCGTTCCGCGCCCGGCCCACCGGGTCGATCGCGCGGTGCATGGCGAGCCAGAAACGGTCCCGCCGGCCGGCCGCGATGTCGTTGCGCTCCAGCGTCGTGGTGGCCGGAACGACGATGTCGGCATGGCGCGCGGTCGCCGTCCACCAGGGGTCGTGGACGATGACCGTCTCCGGGCGGCGGAAGGCGCGCACGAGCCGGTTGATGTCCTGGTGGTGGTGGAACGGGTTGCCGCCCGCCCACCAGACGAGGCGCGTATCCGGATAGCGCCGCCGCTCGCCGTCGAAATCGTAGGCGCCGCCCGGATCGAGCAGCATGTCCGCAATGCGCGACACGGGGATGAAGTCATCGACCGGGTTCGGCCCGATGGGGAAGGTCGGCCCGGTAATGCCGTGGCGCGGCGCGCCGATGCCGGACACGCACCCGTAGCCGAAGCCGAAGCCGCCGCCCGGCAGGCCGATCTGGCCAAGGCAGGCCGCGAGCGCCACCGTGGCCCAGAAGGGCTGCTCGCCATGGTCGCCGCGCTGCAGGGCCCAGGCGGTGGAGATCATGGTGCGCGCGGCCGCCATCTCGCGGGCGAGCGAACGGATGCGCGCCGCCGGCACGCCGGTTATCCCCTCGGCCCATTCCGGCGTCCTGCCTTCCAGCGAAGCCTCGAAGGCGGCCGCGCCCGTGCAGCAGCGTTCCAGGAATGCGCGGTCGGCCAGTTCCTCCGCCAGCAGCACCTGGCTGAGCGCCAGCATCATCGCGGTATCGGTGCCGGGGCGGATCGGGATCCACTCGCCTTCGACCTCGGGCGGCAGGTCGCCGCCGAAGGGCGAGACGGCGATGAAGCGCACGCCGCGCCCGGCCGCCTCGCGGATGAAGCCCGCCGCCGCATGTTCGCCATTGCCGCCGGAATCGACCTGCGCGTTCTTTACCGGCAGGCCGCCGAAGGAGACCATCAGCCCGGTGTTCCCGACGATGGAGGGCCAGTCTGTGACCGGGCCGGCCGCCGCCTCGACGCCGCCCAGTATGTGCGGCAGCACGGCGAGCCCTGCCGCGTAGCTGTAATTGTGCCGCTGGTTGGTGAAGCCGCCGGCCATGCCGAGGAAGCGCTGCAGCTGGCTCTTGGCATGGTGGAAGCGCCCGGCGCTCGCCCAGCCGTAGGAGCCGCCGAAGACCGAGGCATGGCCGAAGTCACGCCCGACGCGCGCGACCTCGTCCGCGATGAGATCGACCGCCCGGTCCCAATCGAGCGGCACATAGGAATCGCGCCCGCGGCCCTCTCCCCCGTCGCCGTCGAGCCAGCCGCGCCGCGCCACCGGGCCTTCGATGCGCGAGCGATGATGTACCGCATCGGGGATCGAGGCGACGATGGGAGACGGCTCGGGGTCCTTGGCGAAGGGCAGCGCGCCGGTGACGCGCCCGTCCTCGGTCTCCGCCCGGAAGGCGCCCCAGTGGGAGCCGTGATGGAAGACCGCCACCGTGCCTAGAGTCCCAGCACGTGCTTGGCGACGATGTTGCGCTGGATCTCGTTCGACCCGCCATAGATCGTGGCGGCGCGTTTCAGCAGATGCTCGCTCATCAGCCCGACGGCCCGGTCGGCGACCGGCGGGTCCTCATTGGTGTCGAGGCGCGTCCATTCCAGCGAATAGGGGATCGCATCGACGCCGACCGCCTCGATCAGCAGTTCGTTGAGCGCCTGCTCGATCTCCGTGCCGCAGATCTTGAGGATCGAGGCTTCCGGGCCGACCCCGCCGCCCTTTTCCTCCGCCGCCAGCGTGCGCAGATTGACGATCTCCAGCGCGCCGAGCCTTGCCTCCACCTCGCCGAGGCGGGCGCGGAACGCCGGGTCGTCGGCGAGCGCGCCGCCGTCCGCGCCGGTCTCGACGGAGGCGACCTCCTTCAGCCGCTCGACCTTCATGCGCGACTTGGAGACGCCGGCGACGCCCGCGCGCTCGTTGCCGAGCAGGAACTTGGCGTAGGTCCAGCCCCTGTTCTCCTCGCCGACGCGGTTCGACACCGGCACACGCACATCGGTGAAGAACACCTGGTTGAGATAGTGCCCGCCGTCCATGGAGATTATGGGCCGCACCTCGATGCCGGGCGTCTTCATGTCGATCAGCAGGAAGGAGATGCCCTGCTGCTGTTTCGCGGCCTCGGGGTCGGTGCGAACCAGCGCGAAGATCCAGTCCGCGTTGTGCGCGCTGCTGGTCCAGATCTTGGAGCCGTTGACGACATATTCGCCGCCGTCCTGCACGGCGCGGGTCCTTAGCGAGGCGAGGTCGGAGCCCGAGCCCGGCTCCGAATAGCCCTGGCACCAGAAGCGGTCGCTCTTCAGGATCGCGGGTAGGTGCTCGGCCTTCTGCGCCTCGCTGCCGAAGGTGTAGATCACCGGCCCCACCATCATGATGCCGAAGGGCGAGAGCCGGGGCGCGTAATGGCGCTGATAGGCTTCCTCGAAGATGAACTTCTGCGTCGGCGTCCAGCCGGCGCCGCCATGCTCCTCCGGCCAGTTGGGCGCGATCCAGCCGCGCTCGTAGAGCGCCTTCTGCCAGCGCCGCATGTCCTCCTTGGAGACATAGGAGGGGTTGCGCCGGACCTGCTCCGACAAGCGGGGCTCCAGGTTGGCCTCGAAGAAGGCATCCACCTCCTCGGCGAAGGCGCGTTCGTCGGCCGTGAATTCGAGCTGCATGGAACGAAGGCTCCCGATTACGGAAAAACCGGCTCGCGCCGCGACTGGAAGGCGTCGAGGCCTTCGGCCACGTCGCTGTGCTGGAGGGCGGCCACGACCGCGCCGCGCTCCAGCGCCAGCCCGACTTCGAGCGGGCCTTCGAGGCCGCGCCGCGCCATGCCCTTCATGAAGGCGAGGCCGTGGCGGCTCTTGGCGGCGAGGTCGGCGCAATAGGCGCGGGCGCGTTCGTCCAGCTCCGCGTCCGGCACGACATGGTTGAAGAGGCCCCAGCGCTCGGCCTCGGGCGCGTCGAGCCAGCGGGCGGTGAACATGAGGTCGAGCGCCCGGCGCAGCCCGACGAGGCGGGCCAGGCGCTGCGTGCCGCCGCCGCCGGGCGGCAGGCCGTAGCGGGCATGCTGGCAGCCGATGCGCGCGCTCTCGGCGGCGAAGACGGTATCGCAGGCGACGACGATCTCCATGCCGCCGGCGAGCGCGAGGCCCTGGACCGCCGCCACGACGGGCAGCGGCGAGGCTTCGAAGCGCCGCGTCGCCTCGTGGATGGCGCCGATGAAGGGCGTGAGCGCCTCGGCGGACCTGCGCCGGTCCAGCACCTCGTCGAGATCGGCGCCGGTGCAGAACTGCCTGCCGTTCGCGTTCAGCAGCACGGTGCGCACCGCGGGGTCCGCCTCGAACCGGTCCATGCCGGCGATGAGGCCGTCCAGCAGCCCGGTCGAGATGCAGTTGAACTTGTCCGGCCGGTTGAGGGTCAGCACCCCCACCCCGCCATCCACCGAAACCAGCACAGCTTCCGTCATCGCCCTCTCCCCGTCGCAACGTCTCCGTCCTGCATAGCGCAGCCGGGCCGGCCGGCAAAGTGCGCCGTTTCAACCATAAGACCGGACTGGACATCTGGCCTCGCCAATGCAATTTGTCCGTCTACTCCCAACTAGGGCCGACTGAGGGGTCGCAGCGTTATGAGCGTTTACGGGTGTGATGAGACTAGCTTGCATCTCCCGGACCTCGCGATCACGGGTTTCCGAGGGATCGATAGGCTATCGATCCCTCGTCTTGCACGCGTCACCCTTCTCGCCGGCAAGAACGGTGCAGGCAAAACTACCATATTGGATGCGGTTCGCGCCTACGCAGCGCCAAGACATATATCTACCTTGCGGGATATCCTGCACGGAAGAGAAGAGATTTCCAATTACATAGACGATGAAGGGGAGAGACGATTCGAGACTGACTGGGCAGCATTATTTTTTGGAAGAGAAATCGAAATAAATCCGAAGATATCTATCTCATCGACCTCGGGATCACTCAAAATAGAGGTAGAAAATATGAGCAAGGTTATTGTTGAAAATGAAGAGTTGTTTCCTGAATCACTAGATTCACAAGATTCCAAAGTAATTGCAGTTCGCAATGGTAATATTGAGGAGTTTATTCCTTTTGCAATTACACCATCCGCTTCCGGCATATCGCCGGATACAATAAGGAGATTGCGTAGACTGCCTAGCGGAATACCATCAACAAATCGACCTATGGGTTTAAAGTGTGAATCCCTTGGTCCTGGCCTATTGAGTGATCGCGACATAGGTGCGTTTTGGGACAGGGTTGCCCTAACTGATGCAGAAGAAAAAGCAGTAGAAGCACTAAGGACTGTGCTCGGAGAAGAAGTAGAGAAAGTGGCTGTGGTCGGCGACACGAGATCCGTAAGGCGAGTCGGTCGTCACATGTTCGTTGACCGTCGTGCTTTGGTCAAAATGAAAAATTACGAAAAACCCGTTCCACTGAAAAGCCTTGGCGATGGCGCTGCGCGTTTATTCGGTGTTGCTTTGGCATTAGCAAACTGTGCTGATGGATTTTTGCTGATAGACGAAGCTGAGAACGGTTTACACTGGTCCGTCGAGCGAGACTTTTGGCGCATGGTACTCGGAACTGCGCGAGAAAACAACGTGCAAGTTCTTGCAACCACCCATGGCTGGGATTGTGTTGTTGGCTTCGCACAGGCGGTGAATGAGACACCGGAGGAAGATGGTCTATTGCTGCGTCTTGAGCGGGAAGAAGGGCGAACCACTGTGGTCAATTATACTGAACAAGATTTGGCTATAGCAGCCGAGCAGAGAATCGAGGTCCGCTAGGTGAAATGACCAAATCCGGGTCTGAAATACATCGGATGCTCTTCGTAGAGGGTCCTGATGATGAACATGTTGTGCGCCATTTGCAATGTAACATACGCCCGGAAATAAAGTTCCGTATTGAACAAAAGCAAAATTATAAGAAATTGATCGCTTCGATTAGTCCTGAGATTGCGGTGCGTGACCGTATTGCCGTCGGTTTTGTCGTTGATGCCGACGCCAATCTCAATGCGCGATGGCAGGCAATTTCTGAGCGGCTACGAAGGCGATCGATTGAGATGCCACGGTCTTGGGACGGAGGCGGGACTATAATCGAAGGCCGGCCACGTGTTGGCATCTGGTTGATGCCAGACAATGCGAACCCCGGGGAGCTTGAAGATTTTGTCGCGACGATGGTTCCCGACGGCGACCCTGTATGGCCGTTGGCGAAAACTTACATTCAGTCTGTTCCCAAGCCTTACCTTCGGACCAAACGTTCCAAGGCCGAGATTCATGCCTGGCTTGCTACGCGCGAACGGCCGTTCCGCATGGGAGAAGCCATAGGGGCGCAGGCGCTCAATACCGACGGCCCGCTCTGCCAATCCTTCGCCGCCTGGCTCACCCGGCTATTCGGCTGAAAGCTCCCGCCCCTACAGGATGAACCGCGAGAGGTCGGCGCTTTTGGCGAGTTCGCCGACGCGGTCGCGGACTTCGCCTGCGTCGATGGTCACGCTTTCGCCGCCGCGGTCGGAGGCCGTGAAGCTGATTTCCTCCAGCAGCTTCTCCAGCACGGTGTGCAGGCGGCGCGCGCCGATATTCTCGACCTGGGCGTTGATGTCGGCGGCGAGTTCCGCCAGCGCGTCCACCGCGTCCTCGGTGAAGTCGAGCGAGAGGTCTTCGGTGCCCATCAGCGCCTTGTATTGCGTGATGAGGCTGGCCTCGGGCTCGGTCAGGATGCGGCGGAAGTCCTCGCGGGTCAGCGCGTCGAGCTCCACCCGGATCGGCAGCCGGCCCTGCAGCTCCGGCAGCAGGTCCGCGGGCTTGGCGAGGTGGAAGGCGCCGGAGGCGATGAACAGGATATGGTCGGTCTTCACCGCCCCGTGCTTGGTGGCGACGGTGGTGCCCTCGATCAGCGGCAGCAGGTCGCGCTGCACGCCCTCGCGGCTGACATCGGCGCCGAGGCGGTCCGAGCGCGCGCAGATCTTGTCCACCTCGTCGATGAACACGATGCCGTTCTGCTCGACCGCGTGGATCGCGTCGCGCGTGAGCACGTCGTCGTCCAGCAGCTTGTCGCTCTCCTCGGCGATCAGCGCCTCGTAGCTCTCCGCCACCGACATCTTGCGGGTTTTGGTGCGCCCGCCGCCCATCGCCTTGCCGAAAATGTCGCCCAGATTGATCATGCCCATCTGCGCGCCCGGCATGCCGGGAATGTCCATGGTCGGCAGCGAAAGGCCGCCCGTGTCCTCCAGCTCCAGCTCGATCTCGCGGTCGTCGAGCTTGCCGTCGCGCAGCATCTTGCGGAACTTCTCGCGCGTGTCCTTGGCGGCCGTCTTGCCGACCAGCGCGTCGATGACCCGCTCCTCGGCGGCGCCGTGAGCCTGCGCCTCGACCTCCTTGCGCCGGCGCTCGCGCGTCAGGTGGATGGCGATCTCGACCAGGTCGCGCACGATGCTCTCGACATCGCGCCCGACATAGCCGACCTCGGTGAATTTGGTGGCCTCGACCTTCATGAACGGCGCCTGGGCGAGCCGGGCGAGCCTGCGCGCGATCTCGGTCTTGCCGACGCCGGTCGGCCCGATCATCAGGATGTTCTTCGGCAGGATTTCGTCGCGCAGCGTCTCGGGAAGCTGCTGGCGCCGCCAGCGGTTGCGGAGCGCAATGGCCACGGCGCGCTTGGCGTCGTCCTGGCCGACGATGAAGCGGTCGAGCTCGGAAACGATCTCCCGGGGGCTGAACGAGGTCACGGCGTCTCCAGGCTCTCGATGGTCAGTTCGGTATTGGTATAGATGCAGATGCCGGCCGCGATTTCCATGGCCCGGCGCGCGACCGCCTCCGCGTCGATATCCTCTATCGGATGCAGCGCACGCGCCGCCGCCAGCGCATAGGCGCCGCCGGAGCCGATGCCGATCAGCCCGTCCTCCGGCTCCAGCACGTCGCCATTGCCGGTCAGCACCAGCGACACGTCCCGGTCGGCCACCGCCATCATCGCCTCCAGCCGGCGCAGATAGCGGTCCGTGCGCCAGTCCTTCGCCATCTCGACGCAGGCCCGCGCCAGCTGGCCCTTATATTGCTCCAGCTTGCCTTCGAGGCGCTCGAACAGCGCGAAGGCGTCGGCCGTCGCGCCCGCAAAGCCCGCGATCACCCTGCCGTCGCCGAGCGGGCGCACCTTGCGCGCGTTCGCCTTCAGCACGGTCGGCCCGAGCGTGACCTGCCCGTCGCCGGCGATCACCACGCGACCGCCCTTGCGCACGGAAAGAATGGTGGTGCCGTGCCAGGAGGGCGTCTCGTTGTCGGTCATGGGTCCCAAGCCTCCGGGAAGCGCGCGCAAGGGGTTTAGCCCAGATGCCTCGCCATTGTCACCCTCGCCGCCCTCGCCGCCCCGGCCCTACAAATCCGACCGGGCCCGCAGCCTGGTCAGCTCCTGGATTCGCTCGATCACGCTCGTGACGGACTGGCCGATCAGGTCCAGCCGGCTCACCACGTCGATACGCTCGCGCGCCTGGGCCAGTTCGCGCGGCGCCAGCATGTGTTCGAACAGGTCGCAGGAGTCGCACAGGCCGATAATGGCGACATCCCGGGGATCGGGAATCTCGTCCGACAGCAGAACGCCCATGATGCGGAGCTTGACTTCCCGTTCCGCGCTTCCGTCCACGGTCGGGTAGCGCCGCGACCGGAAGACCCAGAGGAAGCGGTCTTCCTCGCGCTTCAGAATGCCCTTCTCGACCAGCCGGGCGAGCGCGGCGTCCCGGATTTCGTCGGCATGGTCGGCCGTCCTCCACACCCAATGCTGGGCGTCGTGGGTCTGCCCGGACCGGGCGATAAGCTCAAGCGTCGGGTCGAGCAGGGCGTCGCCCGTGGGCTCCCCGTCCACGAGGATGAGCGAGTGGGGATCGGTGTCGATCCGGTCCAGCAGCGCCAGGTCCATCAGCACCGCGCCGGCCAACGCGCTCCTCATCGACGCATTCGGGACAGGCAGGAAGCTGCCGTCGCGGTCGTCGAGCAGGAGCAGCATGATCTCTTCGGCAAAACACAGCATCGCGGTCAGTCTCCCCGCATTATGGTCCCGGCATGCGCCGTTCCATGCCGGCGGCCTGCCTCCGGGCGTTCCTGTCTGCCGGGTCCGCCCGTTTTTCGATGTGAATTTCTTTGCGGAGCCGACATGATCGCGCTGCTGTCGAAAGCGCTCTTGCGCATGCCCGTCTCCGAACCCCGTCGGCCGGAAGAATAACCCAATTCCGTTCAGGTAGCGCGTATTTCACGACAATGGGCGGCGCCCGGGTCCGGCGCCCCCGCGTGAGTCCATCCTCAGCCGCCCGGTCCTACGCCGCGCGTTCGGCCCTGCGGAGCGCGGTTCCGGCGTGTTCGGGCTGGTCCGAGCGGAAGACGAGATCGTCCACCGGTTCGCCGGACTCGTAGCGGGCCACGAGTTCGTCCGGGTCGAAGGGCTGGCCGACGGGGTCGCGCGCGAAGATTTCGCTCCGCATGAATTCGCCGGCCGCGGCCAGGTCCATCGCGTCGATCTGGAACTCCAGCCCGTTGCCGTCCGGGTCGCGGTAATACATGGAGAGCGTGAGCCCGTGCCGGATGGGCCGGTAGGGCAGGATACCCATGCCTTTCAGCCGCTTGTAGGTGTCGAGCAGCTCGCCCAGGTCCCGCCAGGTGTAGGCGACATGGTTGACGCCCGCTTCGCCCGGCTGCCGCTTCGCGGCGCCGTCGGGGGCCGGCCCCAGGTTTATGAAGGCGAAGCGGTGGTGCTCGTCATCGTAGGTGAGAAACGCCAGCCGGTCGTCCCGGTGCTGGGTCCGCGCCTCGAAAACCCGGGCGTACCAGTCGATCATCTCCTCGAAGCGGTGCGTATTGTAGACGATGTGGGCGAATTTCGTGGGCGCGACCATTTCTGCCTCCCCGTGTGCATTCGCGTTTACGGCCCGGTCAGACCCTGACCGGCGGCTCGGTCTCGCTTGTCGCGAGCATTTCCTCGTCGGTCATGGCGAGAATCGTCTCATAGCGGCCGGGCGGATAGTTGGTCATGTGGGGCCCCGGCGCATCGGGACCGGGCTGCCGCACGGCGCCTCCGCTGTCCTCGAAGTCGGAGGACCGCTTGTAGCGCGCAAGCTCCTCGCTTTCGATGCCGGCGAGCGCGACCACTTCCGGGTCGATCCACGCCTCGGCGTTTATCGGCCCGTCGGAATAGGACAGCTCCAGCGCGAGGTTCTCCGGCCCGGCGAAATAGATCGACTTGCAGAAGCCGTGGTCCCGCGGTCCCACGACCGGCACGCCCTTGGCGCGCAGCCGGTCCTTCATCGCCATCAGCTCTTCCTCGCCCCGGACGCGGAAGGCGACATGCTGCATCGCGCCGGCGGCGCAATTGGCGCCGGGATTGCCCGCATGGGTGCGCCCGATCTCGGGCGGGATGTCCCCTATGGCCTCGTTCTGCACCAGCGCGATGGAGCTCTCGTCATTCAGGCGCAGGAAACCGTGGAAGGTGTTCTCGACCCCGTGCATCCAGTAGAGCGCCACCAGCTCCATGCCGAGCTTGTCGGTGAAGAACTCGATCTGGGTCTTGATGTCGGCGGTGGTGATGGCGAGGTGGTGCAGGCCTTCGAGCTTGTTCATGGCGTTTCTCCCGATATGTCCGGCGGCTGCGCGGGGAGGTGATGGCTCAGGGATAACATCGCCCTTCGCGGCCCGATTTCCAACCCGCAATCCTGCGCCGGTCCGTCAGCAGAGGTCCGGCGCTTCGGCCGCCGCCGCGGCTTCCGCCGCTTCGAGGTCGAAGGCGTCGTAGCGGTAGAGCCAGTCGAGCGTGCGGCTGCGCGATGCGCCGAGCGTCCGGTTGCGTTCGGCCGCCGCCTCGCCGCGCATGTGGAACAGCTCCGCATTGCGGCGCGAGCCGGTCTGGATGCGGGCCGACCGGGCCCGGCGCAGGTCCTCGTAGCGTTTCAGGCCGGCCGCGACATCCCCGCCCGCCGCCAGGCATTCCGCGAGCACGGCGCCGTCCTCGATGGCCATGGCCGCGCCCTGGGCCATGAAGGGCAGCGTCGCATGGCAGGCGTCGCCCAGCAGCGTCACCCGGCCCCGGCCCCATTGCGGCATGGGCGGCCGGTCGAACAGCGCCCACTTGTAGCAGGCCTCCGGGTCCATCGCCTCGATCAGCCGGCGGACGCCGTCATGCCAGCCGGCGAAGTCGGCCTTGAGCTCCTCGATATCGCCGCGCTCGGTCCAGGATTCGCGCTCCCAGCCTTCCTTCTCGACCACGCAGACGCAGTTCACCAGCCGGCCGCTGCGGACATAGTAGTGGACGACATGGCCGCCGGGCCCCAGCCAGTTGGAGGAGACCGGGCGCACGAAGCCCTCCGGCAACCGCGCCGCCGGCACCAGGCCGCGCCAGGCGACCGTGCCGGTGAAGGCCGGCGCCTCCGGGCCGAACAGGAAGGCGCGGACCGCGGAATGGATGCCGTCCGCGCCGATCAGCGCCCGGCCCCGGTAGCGCTTGCCGCCCGCCGAAAGCGAGACCCCGCCGGCGGACTGCTCGATGCCGCCCGCTTCGGCGGCGGTGTGCAGCGCGATTCGCGGCTCCGCTCGGGCGGCGTCCGCCAGCGCGCCGATCAGGTCCGCCCGGTGGATATGGTAGTAGGGATAGCCGTAGCGCCGGCGCAGCCCGTCGCCCAGCTCCACCTCGTGGATGGTCCCGCCGCTCGCCCAGTCGCGCATCTGGCCCGAGACCGGCAGGAAGGCGGCCGCCTCCAGCGCCTCCGCCAGGCCGAGCCGGTGCAGCACCCGGTTGCAATTGGGGCTGAGCTGGATGCCCGCGCCGATCTCGCCGAACGCCGGCGCCGCCTCGAACACGCGCACACGCAAGCCCTTCGCGGCGAGGCAGAGCGCCGCCGTCAGCCCGCCGATACCGCCGCCGGCAATCAGGATGTCGTCATCGGCTATCGGCCGGGCTCCCCGCCTGCGTTGTCTGGACGCCGCGAGAGCGTGCGCGCCACGGCGTCGGCCCAGCGGGCGCGGCCGGGCGCGGGGTCGCCTCCGGGCTCGAACCGCCGCCCGGCGGGGCGCCCGGCGTCGCGCGGATCCGAGAACACGCCCGCGCCGAGGCCCGCCAGCACGGCCGCGCCCCAGGCCGTCGTCTCGGTGACGGCGGGGCGCTCCACGGCGAGGCCGGCAATGTCGGCGAGCCTCTGGGCGAACCAGTCATTGGCGCTCATCGCCCCGTCTATGCGGAGCAGCGCGGGTTCGAGGCCGTCGGCGGCGGCGGCGTCCAGCAGGTCGGCGGTCTGGTGCGCGGCGGCTTCGAGCGCCGCGCGCGCGAGCTCGGCCGGCCCCGTGTCGCGCGTCAGCCCGAAGAGCGCGCCGCGCGCCTCCGCATCCCACCAGGGCGCGCCCAGCCCGACGAAGGCCGGCACCATGACGACGCCGCTCTCGCCCGCGTCCCGCGCCAGCGCCTCCGTCTCCGCCGCGCTGGCGATGACGCCCAGCCCGTCGCGCAGCCATTGCACCGCCGCGCCCGCGACGAACACGGCGCCTTCGAGCGCGTATGTCGCCCGGCCGCCGAGGTCGAGCGCGACGGTGGTGAGCAGGCGGTGGCGGGAGGCCGCGGGCTCCCCGCCGGTATGCGCCAACAGGAAGCAGCCGGTGCCGTAGGTGCTCTTGATGTCGCCCGCATCGAGGCAGCCCTGGCCGAGGGTCGCCGCCTGCTGGTCGCCCGCCATGCCGGCAATCGGCACCGGCGCGCCCAGAATGTCGGTCACGCCGAAGTCGTCGGCATTGCCGCGCACCTCCGGTAACACCGCTTCCGGAACGCGGAATATTTCGAGCAGCTCCGGGCTCCAGGCGCGCTTGCGGATGTCGAAAAGGCTGGTGCGCGATGCGTTGGTCGCGTCGGTGGCGTGGACGCGCCCGCCGGTCAGCCGCCAGGCGAGGAAGCTGTCCACCGTGCCGAAGGCGAGGTCGCGGCGCCCGCGCGCGCCGGGCAGCTCGTCCAGCAGCCAGGCGAGCTTGGTCGCCGAGAAATAGGGGTCGATCAGGAGACCGCTCCGCTCCGCAACGAGCGCCTCCAGCCCGTCGGCGCGGAGCCGGTCGCATTCCGGGGCCGTGCGCCGGTCCTGCCAGACGATGGCGTTGTGCAGGCAGGCGCCGCTCGCCCGGTCCCACAGCAGCACCGTCTCGCGCTGGTTGGCGATGCCGATGGCGGCGGGCAGGTCGCCCCCGGCGGCCTCGCGCAGCACGGCGACGCTTGCCGACCAGATCTCCTCCGGGTCGTGCTCCACCCAACCGTCGGCCGGGTAGATCTGGCGGAGTTCGCGCTGGGCGGTCCGGAGCGGCGCGCCGGCGGCGTCGAACAGGATCGCGCGGGTCGAGGTCGTGCCCTGGTCGAGCGCAAGCAGCAGCGGGGCGGAGGCCATGGGGCTATGCTAGGGAACCTCGCCCGCGCTCCGCAACCGCCGGAAAGGCCGCAACCCATGCCGCGTTTCGCCGCCAATCTCTCGATGCTCTTCACCGAACACGGGTTCCTGGACCGCTTCGACGCCGCCGCCAGGGTCGGCTTCCGGGCGGTCGAGTTCCTGTTCCCCTACGACTTTGCGCCGGAGGAGGTGGCGAAGGCGAAGGCGGATGCGGGCGTCGAGGTCGTGCTGTTCAACATGCCGCCGGGCGACTGGGAGGCGGGCGAGCGCGGGCTGGCCGCCGTGCCGGGGCGCGAGGCGGCGTTCGCCGATGCGCTGGAGACGGCGGCCGGCTGGGCGGATGCGCTGGACAGTCCGCGTGTGCATGTCATGGCCGGCATACCGGGCGAGGCCGCGGAGGCGGCGGGCGAGGCCGAGGCGGTCTATGTCGCGAACCTGAAACGCGCGGCCGCGCGGCTCGGCGCGCGCCATGTGTCCATCGAGCCGATCAACCGGCGGGACATTCCGGGCTTCTTCCTCAACCGGCAGGACGAGGCGCACCGCATCCGCGCCGCCGTCGGGGCGGAGACGGTCAAGGTGCAGATGGACCTCTACCACTGCCAGATCGTCGAGGGC
>JAJDVH010000118.1 GCA_022826185.1 Alphaproteobacteria bacterium | reverse complement strand
TGATCCGCAAGATCCTGGAGGCCGGCGCGTCGGCCGCCAATGGCGGCAATTTCCAGCGCTGGCGGTTCCTGGTCATCAAGGACCGCGAGATCAAGAAGGCGGTCAAGGTGCATTACAAGCGCGCCTTCGACGAGATCATCGGGCCGCGCTACAAGACAAGCGCGCCGCCGCCCGGCAGTTCGGCGGAGAAATATCATCGCCAGCATGACGCCGTCGAATATCTGACCGACCATTTCGACGAAGCGCCCGTGTGGATCGTTGCCTGCCTCCAGGAAGGCGAAGCGCCGACGCGGATGTCGGGCGCCTCGATCTACCCGGCCGTGCAGAACATGCTGCTGGCGGCGCGCGGGCTCGGCCTCGGCGCCACGCTCACCACGCGCCACCTCTTCTTCGAGGAGGACAGCGAACGCGCGCTCGGCCTGCCGCCCGGGGTGTGTTCATACGCCATCCTGCCGATCGGCTGGCCGATGGGGAATTTCGGCCCGGTCGGCCGCGGACCGCTCGAGGAGATCGTTTATCTCGACCGCTGGGGCGAACGCTGGGACGCGCTGAGCCCGGCATCGAACGACGGGGAATAGCCGCCATGATCGTGATTCACGGACGCAACAACTCGATCAATGTGCAGAAGGCGATGTGGGCGGTCGGCGAGGTCGGCGCCGCCTGCGAACGGCTGGATGTCGGCGGGCCGTTCGGCGGCAACGACACGCCCGAATACCGCGCCATGAACCCGAACGGACTGGTGCCGGTGCTCGTCGATGGCGACACGGTGATTTGGGAGAGCCATACCATCGTCCGCTATCTGGGCGCGGTCCACGACCCCGGCGGGATCTGGCCCGAGGACCCGGCGGAACGGACGCTCGCCGACCGCTGGATGGACTGGGCGACCGCCTCCCTGCAGCCGCACATGACGCCCGTTTTCTGGGGCATGGTCCGCACGCCGGAAGCCGAGCGGGACATGGATGCGATCGGCCGCGCGGCCACCGCGCTGCAATCGGTCTGGGGCATTCTGGACGCTCATCTGGACGGGCGCGATTTCGTTGCCGGCGACCGCTTCACCATGGGCGACATTCCCGTGGGCGCCTTCTACTGCCGCTATGTGCGCCTGCCCGGCATCGAGCGCGCCAGCCTGCCCACTTGCGACGCCTGGCTTGCCCGGCTCCGGGACCGCCCGGCCTTCGCAGAACATGTAGGCGGCATCCCGCTGACCTGACCGGCGGTTCAGAAGAGCGTTCCCTGGTCCGGCTTGCGTGCGCGGCCCGTTCCGTCCCTGACGATACGGGCCGCCGCCTCGCCGTCCGCGAAGACGATCTCGACCCGCGCCCGCTGCCGGGCCTCCGCCGCCGAGACGACGGGACCGCTCTCGTCCCGCACCAGGGCGAAGCCGCGCTCCAGCACGCGGCGGTAGGAGGAGCTTTCGAGCAGCGCGCCGGTCCGGTCCAGCCGGTGCGCCTGCGCCTCCACCGCCTGGCGCCCGGTTCGCAGGAAGGCCGCGCCCAACGCCGCCAGCCGTTCCTGCTGCGCTTCCAGAAGCGCGCGCGGCCGGCCGAACCGCGCCGAGAGTTGCGCCAGCCCGGCGGCGGCCAGGGCCACGCGGGCGCGGAGCCCCGCCTCCATGCGCTCGCCCCTGTCGTCCAGCCTCTGGCTCGCCTGCTCCAGAAGCGCCGTCGGCGCGGGCAGGCCCCGCGCGAGGCCCGCGACCTGCGCCCGGCGCTCCTGCACCAGACGCGCCCCGGCCGCCAGCAGCCGCTCTCCCTGCCCGCCGGTCCGGGCGAGAAGCTCGGCGCGGACGGGCACCGCCATTTCCGCCGCTGCGGTGGGCGTCGGGGCGCGAAGGTCGGCGGCGAAGTCGATCAGCGTCGTGTCGGTCTCATGGCCGACCGCCGAGATCAGCGGAATGGCGGAGCGGGCCGCAGCGCGCACGACCGCTTCCTCGTTGAAGGCCCACAGGTCCTCCAGAGAACCGCCGCCGCGCGCCACGATCAGCACATCAGGGCGCATCTCCGGCGGCAATGCCCCCATGCCGTCCACGGCCTCGGCGATCCGCTCCGCCGCGCCCTCGCCCTGCACCGGCACGGGCCAGACCAGCGCATGGCGCGGGAACCGCTCGCGCAGACGGTGCAGGATGTCGTGCAGCACCGCCCCGCCGAGCGAGGTGACGATGCCGATGCGCTCCGGCAGGAAGGGGATCGGCCGCTTGCGGTCCGCGTCGAACAGCCCCTCTTCGGCAAGGCGGCGGCGGCGCTCCTCCAGCAGCTTCAGCAGCGCCCCTTCGCCTGCAAGGTCGACGGCGTCCACGACGAGCTGGTAACTGGAGCGAGCGCCATAGGCAGTGACCCGCCCGGTCGCGACAACCTCCATGCCGTCTTCCGGGCGGAGCCCGAGCCGGCCCGCCGCGCCGCGCCAGCACACGGCGTTCAGCACGTCCCGGTCGTCCTTCAGGTTGAAATAGAGATGGCCGGAGGCGGCGCGCTTGAAACCCGATATCTCGCCGCGCACACGCACACGCGGAAATTCGGCCTCCAGATTGCGGCGAACGGCCGCCGACACCTCACCGACACTGTATTCCGGTATGTTGGAAAGCGGCGCAGCGTCGTTCATGGGCGCTGGAGATACACGCGAATCGGGAGGGCGTGAAGGCCATGCGGGTTCTGGTGGTAGGCGGAGGCGGACGCGAACACGCGCTCGCCTGGACGATTGCGGCCTCTCCGCTGGTGGAACGGCTGTTCTGCGCGCCGGGCAATCCCGGCATCGCCGCCGAGGCCGAATGCGTGCCCGTGGCCACCGAGGATGTCGAGGCCCTGGCGGCGCTCGCGCGGGAGGAGCGCATGGACCTCGTCGTCGTCGGGCCGGAGGCGCCGCTCGCGGCCGGGCTGGCGGACCGCCTCAGGCAGGACGGGATACCGGTCTTCGGGCCGGATCGGGCGGCGGCGCGGCTGGAAAGCTCCAAGGCCTTCATGAAGAACCTCGCGCGCCGCGCCGGCATCCCCACCGCCGGGTTTGCGGTCTTCGACGACGCCGATACCGCCCTTGCCCATGTTCACGAGCGCGGCGCGCCGGCCGTGGTGAAGGCGGACGGTCTCGCAGCCGGCAAGGGCGTCACCGTCGCGGCAACGGTCGAGGAGGCCGAAGCAGCCATCCGCGCGGCGATGGTCGAGCGCGCCTTCGGTGAGGCGGGCGCGACGGTCGTGATCGAGGATTGCCTTGCGGGCGAGGAAGTGAGCGCCTTCGCACTGGCCGACGGCGAGCGCGTGCTGATGCTGGAGACGGCCCAGGACTACAAGCGCGCCGGCGAGGGCGATACCGGGCCCAATACGGGCGGCATGGGCAGCCATTCGCCCGCGCCGCCGGTCACGCCGGAGCTGGCGGCCAGGATCGAGCAGGAAATCTTCATTCCGGCGGTCCGGCAGATGGCGGCGGACGGCACGCCCTATCGCGGCGTGCTGTTCGCCGGCCTCATGATCGAGGACGGGGACCCGAAGCTGCTGGAGTTCAATGTCCGCTTCGGCGACCCGGAGACGCAGGCGCTGATGCTGCGGCTGCGCTCGGACCTGCTGCCGGCGCTGGTCGCGGCGGCCGAGGGCGACCTCTCGCATGTCGATCTCCGCTGGTCGGACGAGGCGTCGGTCTGCGTTGTGATGGCGAACCGGGGCTATCCGGGGCCGTATGAGCGCGGCGACGAGATCGCCGGCCTCGACCGGCTGCCGGACGGCGTCACCGTCTTCCATGCCGGCACGGCGGCGGGCGAAGGCGGGCGCGTGCTGGCGGCCGGCGGCCGGGTGCTGGGCGTCAGCGCGGCCGGCGCGACCCGCGGCGAGGCGCGGGCGCTGGCCTATCGCGGCGTCGATGCGATAGACTGGCCGGGCGCATTCTGCCGCCGGGACATCGCGCAAACCGGCGCATAAGCGGGAGGAAGGCCGATGACGGCGCTCGAACCCATCACCGGTCCGTCGGTCTGGCACGGCGGCGCGCTCATGCAGCGCGACGACTGGATCGTGACGCTCGACGCCGCCGAGATCGCCGAACTGGAAGCGGCGGCGAGGGCCGCGCTCGACCGCGACCTGACGGGGCTCGCCCGCGCCGACCTGCCGCTCCCCCGCCTCGACGCGCGCCTCGGGGAGATGCGCGACGCCGTGGTCGAGGGCTGCGGCTTCGCGCTCATGCGCGGCCTGCCGGTGGACGACTGGCCGCGCGAGGTCGCCGCGCGCGCCTTCTGGGCCATCGGCGCGCGCATCGGCCTGCCCGTTTGCCAGAACCCGCTCGGCCACCTGCTTGGCCATGTGAAGGACCTCGGCGTCAACGCCTGGGCGCCGAACAAGCGCGGCTACCAGTCCGCGGCCGAGCTGCCCTTCCACACCGATATCGGCGCGGAGATCGTCGGCCTGTTCTGCCTCGTGCCGGCGCGGACGGGCGGCCTTTCCAGCATCGTCAGCGCCGGCGCGGTCTGGAACCGCATCCTCGAACGCCGCCCGGACCTTGCGAAGGTGCTCGCCGAGCCCTTCCTGATCGACCGCCGCGGCGAGGAGGTCGAGGGCCAGCTTCCCTGGTACGAGATGCCGGTCTTCATGCGGGCCGCCGACGGGCGCATGACGGTCAACCTCGTGCGCCGCTTCATCGATTCCTGCACGCGGCACGACGGCGCGCCGGAACTCGCGCCCGAGCAAATCGAGGCGCTCGACTTCCTGGAGCTGACCGCCGCCGATGCGGACCTTCGCCTCGACATGGACTTCCAGCCGGGCGACATCCAGTGGATCGACAACCTGGCGGTCCTGCACACGCGCACGGCCTATGAGGAGCTGCCGGGCCGGAAGCGCCACCTCTACCGGATCTGGCTCGCCGTGCCGGACGGGCGCGCCGTGCCGGAGCCGTTCTTCCACCGCCACGGCCGCGACCCGGCCACCGGGCGCCCGCTCGGGCTCCGGCTTCCGGCGCATGTGCGGCCGACGGCCCCGCTCGACGCGATAGAGGCCGCCGCCTGACTGAAACAATAATTGTTCTGCGATTGCTTCTCATACACCTTCATCGAACCCCGGAAACGACGACAATCATCCGAAACACTGATAACGCTGCTGCCAATACCAAGAGCAAGCTATAGAAGAGCATAAAATAACCCAGATAATTTATCATATAACCGACACATCCAATCACTTTGATTCCGTCTTGAATTGCAAAAATTTCAAAACAAATATCCTTTCCCACTTGGTGATTAATAAATATCGCTATAGCAGCCGCTATCATTGTGCACACTTGAACAATCACCGCGTGACCGATAGCACCTG
This sequence comes from Alphaproteobacteria bacterium, assembly GCA_022826185.1. Classification (GTDB taxonomy): domain Bacteria; phylum Pseudomonadota; class Alphaproteobacteria; order Bin95; family Bin95; genus Bin95. Next base: position 21,118 of record JAJDVH010000118.1, on the reverse strand, counting down.
CAATAGCCACCAACGGTGGCACATCGTCATCTTTCTTTGCTTTAAGAAGAGCCTCTAATTGACTACGAGTTAGGACTACAAACGTGATGGCAAAAGCAGCAATGCTAAAGCCTGCCAATGACGGAAGAATATCACGAACGATCTCGTACCACGCTCCAAAATCGAATATCACGCCAACAACAAAGGAAATCCCTACCGCAGTCCAAAAATAAGAAGAGCTTACGATCCCCTTCCAGCCTCCATAGAAGCGGTATAATAAGTGGATGTTCTCAAACATATCTTACACTAATTCCGGACAGCATTTCTTTGTTCCTGCACTCGCGCCAAAATCCGCTTGGCTAAATCCCTGAATACCGATATGGGACGCCTTTCATCTCGACTAAATGTGTCTACTTCTTTTAGTGGCGTTTCAGCTGTAGAGTGGGACGTCATAACCCCGTTGACGATACTTTTAGCTGATACTTGTCCATTTTCTGCTGCGATCATCGCAAGCTTCTCAGTGCGCTCATTCGGTGAGAGACCGTCTTCATCTTTAGACTTGATAGTTTCTTCGTATTCTTCTGCATTCTGATCACGCAAACGTTCCTCTATATCTCTAGCTAAATCCCCAGAGACGTCGTCTGAATTGGGCCGCTTAATTGTCAATCGGAGTTCATTCAATTCAGGAAGTGATAATATTCGATTCACTTCCCCATAGCTCTTTATAATGTCAGCTTCAACAAATCCAAAGCTTTCTCGGATTTTTGTCGTTTGGAGAATCTCATCAAAATATTTTTGTACTGATCGACTGCTTAGGCTTTTAGATTCCGAATAAGTTTCAAATGCGAGTACATGCAAGTTAACATCAAGCAGAAAGTAAAAAGCTGAATAATTAGGACGCAAATTTTCTGGAATACTAATTTTTTCAATATCTTCATCTGAAGCAATATCAAAGAATTCTATATCAAACCAATCGCCATCAACATCAATTTCGGAATATTTTGAAATGACACCACTGCCCTCCTCAGCATTAAAGTAAGTGATCGCCACATATGTATTCCCATGTACTCTTACTCCAGACTTTAATTGGAATAATTCATTCAATAGAGAAGAATAATCTCGATCCTTATCGGCTGAGATACGAATGTTTACTGCTGAAACTTCTACTTTTGAAGGTCGAGCCATTGTCTTCTTCTCACAGGGGGTTGGGGCAATGTGGCAGAAAGCTTTTTCTTGATCAAGCCCTTAACGTACTCATTCCTCGATGTAGTGGCTCTTTCGGATGGCGGAAACAGAAGGTAGCTATACGATTTACCTAGCCATCGAAGAAACGGCAGTCCAACTCCCCGGCGTTGCAGTCTCGGTACGCTTTGGCTGGGGCGCCTTGCCGTCGCTACTACGGTGACCCTACGACCGGCTGCTCGGGCTCCAAGTCTCCCTGAGTATAATGCCAGCAGCGTCACGCTATGCGGTCGAAGCCACAGCCTGATCATCCCTAACACTTCTTCGCCTCGACGCCGAGGATCGAGCCCGTCACCGCGCGCGGGTCGCGCTCGGGCCAGCGGCCGGCATCGACCTGGGCGAAGAAATCCCCGCAGATGCGGTTGAACTGGTCCGGGTCCTCGATATTGATCGTGTGCCCGCAATTGACCATGACCGAGAGCGCCGCCGAGGGAATGGTCTGCTTCATCAGCACGCCGGGCAGCAGGCAGGGCCAGTCCTCGTCGCCGGTCAGCACCAGGGTCGGCACCCGGAGCGCCGCCATCTCGTCTGTCAGATCGTAGAGCGAAGGCCGCCGCGCCTGGAGGCCGCGCATGGTGGCGGCCGCGCCCGCCTGCGAATGCTCGGCAAGCTGGTCGCGAAACTCGCGCCAGCCGCGCGGGTCCTTGTTCTCGAACTGCACGCGGGTCGGGCCCTTCGAGTAGATGTCGGCGAACGCCTCCATGCCGTCCCGCTCGATGAGCTGGGCCGTCGCCTCGGCCTCGGCCTTGAACTGGGCGCGCTTGTCGGGCTCCGCGCCGTAGCCGCAGCCGGCCACGACCAGCGAGATCGCGCGGGCCGGGTGGCGGAAGCCGAAATGCAAGGTGGCGAATCCTCCCTTGGAGAGCCCGCAGACATGCGCCCTGTAGATGCCGGCCGCATCCATGACCGCGGCAATATCGTCCGCGGCGCGCGTCTGGCTGTAGCTCGACGGCTCCTCCGGCACCTCGGAGGGCGGATAGCCGCGCGCATTGTAGGCGAGCACCCGGTAGCGGTGCGCGAAATGGCGCATCTGCGGCTCCCAGGAGCGCATGTCGCCCGCAAACTCGTGCACGAAGACAAGCGCGGTCCCCGACCCGGCCTCCTCGTAATACAGGCGCACCCCGTCATCGGTCGTTGCATATGGCATGGGCTCGATAGTCCTCCTTCAGCGGGCCGGCTCGGGTGGAGCATAGACCGGTACCGCCGGCAGGTCAGCGGCGCAGCGCCCCGCCGCGTCGCCCACTCCACGCCAACGTCATGATATGTCATGTTCTGTCATGATCCGCATGCCGTCGCCGGTGCTTTGCCGTTCCGTTTTCGCATATCGCTCCTCAACCGCCTTCCGTTCCAGTCCATTCCATTTGCGCCGCCGCCGGGTTGGTGCAGCCGAGCGGCGGGCCCCTGTTTCGCGCGCTTCCGTTTCCACCCGGCGCCCCCCGCACTCCCGCCTCGCCGCCATTCCCGAACAGCCCCTCCGAAGTGTCATGTCGCGGTAGGGACGCCGGTTGCCCGGCGCCCCCCGCACAGATCCGGACGTGCGCGCTAACGCATCCGGCTCCTACCTCGGGTAGTGACGGCAAACCGCACGATTGGTGCAGCTTGCCGTATCCGCTCGGCGGCCTGGGGCACACTTTCCCGGCCCTGTGTCCGGCGCGTGCGGTCGCGTCGCGGATTCCCCTTGGTCGAGGCCCTTCCCTCCACAGGCTCCGCAGAGGCTCCCGCCCCCTTGTTCGCCCGCTTCAGCGGTACTATGGCCCCGTCCGACTTCTTCACTCCGTTCATCTCAGGCTTCGGATACCTCCTTCCCTTTGCGGCCCCGCCTTGACTGACAGGGCAGAGTGAAGACCTCCCAGGTCCCGGTGGGGGGCGTACATACGTGCCTGGGCTCTCAGACGCCGCGAAGCTCTCCCGCGCCTCGCCATTCTGCGGTGCGGGCGATATGGCCTTCGACGCATCCCACCGTCTCGGCGCTTCGGATCACAAGTTTTCGGCGCTCAATAACCCCGCCCGCATGCGCCGCTACCGACGCTTCGTCAACGGCCTCACGACCGGTAACGCACGGCTCGCGGTGGAACGCGGTCGGCTACTCCTTCGTTCCGCAGGACTTTCACCCGCTACCCCCACACCAGTTAGCCTGGCGCTCGGGATGTCATGAGATGTCATGGGGCGGGGAGTCGTTCACGGTCATCAGCGCCTCCTTCCAGGCAAAGGGCGGGACAGGGGTGTCCCTGTTTTGCGCGCGTTTCGCGTGCGGGCGCGGGCGGGTGTCGGCGCCGGCGCGGTTCGCGCACCTGATTGCGCGCGCGAGGCGCTGGACGCACCTCTCGCGCTTGCTCTCGCCGGGGGCTTTTTCGGCCCCCAGCCGGTCGCTTTCTGCAGAAACGCCGAAAGGCGGCCCCGGAAGCCGCCTCTCTCTACTTTCATCATACACCATACCGCCAAATGTCAAGCCCCACCGGGAACAAAAAGGCAATATCGGGCAATTTTTTCTGAATGTATTACTATCCCGTTGAATCGACGGGACAATACCAACGGTCGTTGACCGGAACCGATGGCGGAGCCGCCCCCACCGTCACCCCGGCCCCCGAGCCGCGGCGGCGATGCGGACCGCAATCTTTCCATGAGTCTGAAGTCGATGCCGCTGGTATGACTCCGGCCGCAGAAGACGGAGTCGTCATGGCGCTCGGAGTGGAAGGCGTGCGGGTCGGGATGTGGACCGATCCGGTCCATCACACCGGCTGCACGGTGGTCCTGCCGCCGGCCGGGACCGTAGGCGGCGTTGCGGTGCGCGGCGGCGCACCCGGCACGCGGGAGGCAGCCGTCCTCGGCCCGGCGGCGCCGAATGAGGCCTGCCATGCCGTCCTGCTTTGCGGATCGAGCCTGTTCGGCCTGCGAGCGGCCGACGGCGTGGTGGACTGGTGCGAAGCGCAGGGCATCGGACTCGCGCTGGCGCCGGGCCCGTTTCCCATTGTGGGCGCGGCGGTGGTGTTCGATATCCGCAGCCCGGACATGCGCCGGATCGACCGGGAAGCGGGCCGGGCGGCCTGCGAGGCGGCGACCGAAGACGAGCCCGCCAGCGGGTCGGTGGGCGTCGGCGCCGGCTGCACCGTCGGCAAGGAGGCGGGGCCCGCCTGGGCAAGCAAGGGCGACCAGGGCAGCGCCGTGCGCCGGTGGGGCGGCCTTGCGGTGGGCGCGCTGGTGGCGGTGAACGCGCTCGGCAGCGTGCTCGGCGAAGACGGCCGGGTGCTCGCCGGCTGCCGCGCGCCGGAGGACGCGCCGCGCTATCCCTACGCCGCGCGGCCTGACAGCCCGTCCAACACCGTCATCGGCAGCATCGCGACCAATGCCCGTCTGCGGAAGCTGGAAGCCTGCCGTGTCGCGGACCTCGCCCATACCGGCATCGCACGCACGGTCTCGCCCGCCCACACAAGCCTCGACGGCGACGCGCTCTTCACGCTCGCAACCGGAGAAGTCGAAGCCGGCCTCGATCTTGTCGCGGAACTCGCGGCCCAGGCCGTGGCGGACGCCGTCCGCGAGGCGGTCCGCCACGCCCGCGGCATCCCCGGCTTCCCCGCTGATCCAAGGGCGTGGCACGCGACTTGACCCGGGTTTTTCACTCTTGGCTTCCCCGCAGTCCGATTTCTGTTATATTTACGTAAAATCAGGAAAATGCCCATGCACACGACGCATCTGCGCCGGGTCGGCGGTTCGGTAATGCTTGCAGTGCCGCCTGCCCTTCTCGACCTGTTGAATCTCGGAATCGGGGCCAAAGTGAATATCGGCATTGAGGACGGCCGCCTGGTCGTCGCCCCCAAGGCCCGGCCCCGCTACACGCTCGACGAGCTTCTGGCGCAATGCGACGAGGATTCGGTCATTTCGGCGGACGACCGCCCATGGCTCGACTCAAGCCCGGTCGGCAAAGAGCTGTTGTAGTGGAACGGGGCGAGATCTGGCTTGTCAGCCTGGACCCCACTGCCGGCCATGAACAACAGGGCACGCGCCCGGTATTGATCGTGTCTGCCGCCGCCTTCAACCGGGTGACCGGTACGCCGGTCGTCCTGCCGGTCACGACGGGCGGAGGCTTCGCGCGCCGTCGAGGGTTCGCCGTATCCCTGGAGAATGCCGGCACCCGGACGACGGGCGTCGTCCGCTGCGACCAGCCGCGCGCTCTCGACCTTGCCGCCCGCAAGGGAAGGCGTCTCGAATCCGTATCCGAACCCATTGTGCAGGACGTGCTCGCCCGCCTTGCCGCCATTCTCGAATAGCCGGGTTCGATCCGCCTTCAAACCACCGCCGGGCTTCGCCTTTCCAGCAGCATGACGTCGCGCCACTCGCCGGCCAGCGGGCCGTGGGTCATGCGGCCGAGGCGTTCGCGGACGCCGACCTGGCGGAAGCCGAACTTGCGGTGGAGCGCGATGCTGGCGGCGTTTTCCGGGAAGATGCCGGCCTGGAGCGTCCAGAGGCCGGCCTGCTCCGAAGAGTCGATCAGCGCGCCGAGCAGCCTGTCGCCGACGCCCCGGCCGCGCACGCCGTCCGCCAGATAGATCGAGACCTCCCCGACGCCGGCATAGACCGGCCGGGAGGACACCGGCGAGAGCGCCGCCCAGCCGACGACCTCGCCACCCTTTTCCGCCACCAGCCGGCAGCATTCGAGATGGCCCGCATCCCACTCTTCCCAGGCGGGCACCGTCTCCTGGAAGCTCGCATGGCCGGTGGCGATGCCGCCGCCATAGATCGCGAGCACGGCCGGGCCGTCCTCCGCCCGCATGAACCGGATTTCAACCATCAGTCGTCATAGACGACGAGGCTGACCAGCGGCACGTCCACGCGCGCGCGGCCGCCGAGGAAGCCGAGCTCCACCAGGCACACCGCGCCCCTCACATCCGCGCCGATACGCCGCAGCAACTGGATCCCCGCGCAGAAGGTGCCGCCGGTGGCGAGCAGGTCGTCCACCACCACCACCCGCTCGCCGGGCCGGATCGCGTCCGACTGGATTTCGATCGTGTCGGTGCCATATTCGAGGTCGTAATGGTGCGAGACCACATCGCCCGGCAGCTTGCCGTGCTTGCGCAACATGGTGAAGCCGATGCCGAGCCGGTCCGCCACCGGGGCCGAGACCAGGAAGCCGCGCGCCTCGATGCCGGCCAGCCGGTCGGCGCCGAAATCCTCCACCGCCTCGCAAAGCCGGTCCACAGCGTAGCGCCAGGCCCTGCCGTTCCCGATCAGGGTCGAGATGTCGTAGAACTGGATGCCGGGTTTCGGGTAATCGGGGATCGTCCGGATACAGGATTTGAGGTCCATGAACGGTCTCGCGGGTGAAGGTCCGGGAGGAAGCCTAGAGCATCGCCGCCGCAAGCCCAACGGTGCGACCGGCGTGCTGCTGGCGCTTTCCGCCCTGCTGCTGGCGCCGGGACTGCTCCTGCCGGCGATCACCGTCGAGCGCCTCTGGTTCGGGACCGACTATTCCATCCTGGGTTCCGTCGCCGCGCTGGCCGGAAACGGCGACTGGTTCCTGGCCGCCGTGGTGGGCGCGTTCTCGGTCGCCCTGCCCGCCGCGAAGCTGGCCCTTGCCGCCTGGGCCTGGCTGACCGGCAGAACAGACGCAAGACCGGTCCGGGCGCTGGGCGCGGTGTCGAAATATTCGATGCTCGATGTGTTCGCCGTCGCGGTCGCCGTGCTGGTGCTGGACGGACAGCTGCTGACAAGCGCCTCCGCCGGCCCCGGCATCGTCTGCTTCACCGTCTCGGTGCTGCTCTCGACCTGGGCCGTGCATCGGCTGCGTCAGCCCGAACGCTGAAGCGCGAGCGCAGCAAGCCGGCGTTCGTCCAGTTCGGCGCGGATGCGGACCAGCAACACCGCAATCCAGAAGAAGAAAAAGGCGGCATACATGACCAGCAGCGGGCGCAGCATCGCCGGGTCGATGGCCGGGGCGCCGAAGCGGCTGACGCTGGCCGGCTGATGCAGCGTGCTCCACCAGTCCACCGAGAACTTGACGATCGGGAGGTTGACCGCGCCGACCAGCGCCAGCACGGCCGCCGCCCGGCCCGCGCGGCGCGGGTCGTCGAAGGCCCGCCAGAGCGCCATGTAGCCGACATAGAGGAACAGCAGCACCAGCACGGAGGTGAGGCGCGCATCCCACACCCACCATGTGCCCCAGGTCGGCAGGCCCCAGAGCGAGCCGGTGACGAGCGCGACGAGGGTGAAACAGGCGCCCGGCGCGGCCGAGGCCTTGGCCGCGAGTTCGGCCAGCGGATGGCGCCAGATGAGCGCGCCCGCGCTCGCCAGCGCCATGACCGCATAGGTGCTGAGCGCCATCCACGCCGCCGGGACATGCACATACATGATGCGCACGGAGTCCTTCTGCTGGTAGTCGATGGGCGACTCCACCAGCGCCAGCCAGAGGCCGGCGATGAAGGCGACCGCCGAGAGGCCCGCCGCCCAGGGCAGGACGCGGCCGGCAAGGCGGCGGAAGCGGCCGGGATTGGCGAGGCGGTGCAGGCTGCGGGCCAAGGGTCCTATTGCTCCACGGCGTGACGGAGTGCGGCTGCGGCAGCCGCCGGCGCGAGCGCGAGCGCGGCAAGCGACAGCGCGGCCAGCAGGGCGAGCGCGCCTTCCCGGCCTTCGGCGGCGGCGGCCCCGAAGATCAGGACCGGAATATAGAGCGGCAGCACGAGAATGGCCGTCAAGACCCCGCCGAGCCGCGCGCCGAGCGTGAGCGCCGCCGCCGCTGCGCCGATGAGCGTGAGCGCGGGCGTGCCGACGAGAAAGGAAAGCGCGAGGACCGCAAGCCGGTCGCCCGGCACGGCGAGCATCGAGGCCAGCAGGGCGGAGACGATGGTCATCGGCAGGCCGGTCGCGAGCCAGTGCGCGGCGCATTTGGCGAGCACGACCGACACCAGCGGTTCGGGACGGGCGGCCAGCAGGTCCAGCGTGCCGTCCTCCCAGTCGTCGCGGAACAGGCGCTCCAGCGAGAGCAACGCCGCCAGCAGCGCGATCACCCAGAGCAGACCGGAGCCGACGCCGGCCAGAGTGCCCGGATCGGGTCCGAGTCCGAGGGGAAACAGCACGGCGCCCAGCACGAAGAACAGCAGCGCCAGCCCGCTCTCCCCGCCCTGCCTGCCGGCGAGCGCCAGGTCACGGCCGAGCAGGGCGAGGAACATCCTCACCGGAGGGGCGCACCGAGTTCGATGCGCCGGGCGGCCGCCGGCCCGACCGGGACATGGGTGGCGATGACAGCCGCCCCGCCGCCCGCAAGATGAGCCTCCAGGCCGCGTTCGAAGGCCTCCGCCGCAACCTCGTCGAGGCCGGCGGTCGGCTCGTCCAGCAGCCAGAGCGGGGCCGGCGCGGCGAACAGGCGCGCGAGGCCGAGCCGCCGGCGCTGCCCGGCGGACAGCAGCCGCGCGGGAAGGTCGGCGAGATCGGCGAGGCCGACGGCCTCCAGGCCCGCCGCAACCGAGCCCCGGCCCGCGAGCCGCACCCAGAAGGCGAGGTTCTGCGAAACGGTGAGCGCCGGCTTCACCGCGTCGCCGTGGCCGACATAGTGGAAGTCCGGCTCACCCCCGCCGGCCCAGGACACCGTTCCCGCCGAGGCCGGCAGCAGCCCCGCCAGCAGGCGCAGCAGGCTCGACTTGCCTGAACCGTTCGGCCCGGTGACCAGCGCGGCCTCGCCGGACGCGAGCTCGAGGTCCAGTTCCCGGAACAGTTCGCGCCCGCCGCGCTCGCAGGCGAGGCCGCGCGCTTCGAGCATCAGCCGCCGATCGCCACCGCCGCCGTCGGCGACTGCACATGCGCCGCCGCTGCATTGCCGCGCATGACGATCTGCGGATTGGCGAACAGCTTCTGGCCGACGGCGCTTTCGGTCACCTCGGTCGGGAAGCGCCCGGCGAGCGCAGCGCGTATTTCGGGCGCCAGCTCGCGGTCCATCGTCACCCTGCCCTCGCCGCTCGCATCGATCCGCGGCCGGTGGACCGCGTCATCCAGGTCGAGGCCGAAATCGAGCAGCATGGAGGTCAGTTGGAAGACCGCCGGCGCGATCCGCCGCCCGCCCGACGCGCCGAGCGCGAAGCGGCCCGCGCCGTCCGCGTCCGTCACCACGACCGGCGCCATGTTGTTGAGCGGCTTCACCCCGCCCTTGAGCGAGTTCGGCCGGCCGGGGCGCGGGTCGAACCAATAGACGCCGTTGTTCATCAATATGCCGGTTCCGGGCAGCATGAAGCGCGAGCCGAACCGCTCCAGCAGCGTGTTGGTGAGCGACACCATGTTGCCGGCCGCATCGACGACCGAGAGATGGGTGGTGCAGCCGCGCCCGCTCGCATCGCCGTCATGGCCCATATGCGCGAGGCGGTATTCATAGGCTTCCGAAAGCGCCTCGGCCCAGGCGATATAGGCGCCGGCGTCGAGGCCGGCGGCGCGGTCGATCCGGGTGTCGAGCGTGCCCAGCGCCCGCGCGAAGGTCGGCCCGGCGTTCAGGCCCGGCATCAGCCGCACCACGCCGTCATGGTGCGGCACGGCGAGCGGCTCGACCTCGAAAGCCTCATAGGCGCCGAGGTCGTCGAGCGAGAGCGGGCCGCCGGAGGCAGCCATGTCCGCCGCGATGCGCCGCGCGGTCTCGCCCTCGTAGAAGTCGCGCGGCCCCGCTTCCGCGAGGCGTCGCAGCGTTTCCGGCAGCCGCCCGAGCGGGCGGCGGAGCGGCGCATGCGGCGTCTGCGAGACCAGCGGCGCGCCGCCCGGCAGGTAGGTCTCGCGGGCCTCCGGATTGCGCCCGAGGCCCCCGCTCATGCCGAAGGCGATCTGGAGCGTCGCGTACCAGCTCGCCGCAAGGCCGCGCTCGGCCGTCTCGATGGCGGGCGCCAGCGCATCGGCCCAGGAGAGCGTGCCGTAGCGCTCCAGCGCCAGAGCGAAGCCGGCGACGGCGCCCGGCACCGCAACGGCCTCCGGCCCGATCATGTTGCGGTCGCCTTCCACGCGCGGCCAGACGAACAGCGCGTCCTCCGGCCCCTCCTCGCCGCTGAGCGCATAGCGGGCCGGGTCGAGCGAGGCCGGCGCGGTCATGGAATAGTCGATGCCGACCGTGCGCCGCTCGTCGGCCAGATGGACCAGCATGACGCCGCCGCCGCCGATGCCGCTCATCCAGGGCTCGGTCGTGGCGAGGCAGAGCGCCGTGACGACCGCCGCGTCCACGGCATTGCCGCCGGCCTTCAGCACCGCCGCGCCCTGCTCCGCCGCCTCGGCCTCCTGCGCGGCCACGAGCCCGTGGCGCGAGCGCACCGCCGGCTTGCTGAGGCTCCAGTGTTCGGCGCGGAAGGTCATTGCAGGTTCCCTTTCCCGGCTCCCATGCCGGCGCAGCATACCGCTTGCCTGTGATGGCCCATCGTAAAGCGGCTTCGGCCTTTCCGGAATACGGCGAGGCGGCGCCGCCCGCATAGCCCGCACTTGCTGCGCTTCTTCATTTCCGGTATATTTTCCGGAAATGAAGGATGCCATGACCGAGTCCGAACTGTCTCCCGTAACCCGATGGCGCAGGCGCAGGCAGCGCCTGGGATTTGTGCGCGTCGAGGTTCAGGTCCGCAAGGAAGATGCCGGGCTGTTACGGGACATCGCCGGCGCGCTTGGCGATCCGGCGCGCGAGGCCGGGACGCGCGCCGCGCTGCGCGAGACCCTCGCCCCGCCGCGCACCGGCGGGCTCAAGGCGATGCTGGAGCAGGCGCCTCTCGAAGGGATCGATCTCGCGCGTCCTCGCGACCTCGACCGCGATCTTTCCCTGTGAGCTTCCTGATCGACACGAACATCATCTCCGAGATTCGCAAGGGGAGCCGCTGCGATCCGGCTGTCGCCGCGTGGTGGGCGGGCGTAGCGGAGGACGACCTCCGGGTGAGTGTGCTGGTGCTGGGCGAGATTCGCAAGGGCGTGGAACTGGCGCGTCAGCGGGACCCGCAAAAGGCCCGGGCGCTCGAGACGTGGCTGAACGACCTCGTCTCGGACTTCGGCGACCGCATACTGCCCGTCGATGCCGCCGTCGCCGGGGAATGGGGACGCATGGCCGCGGTCCGGCCCGTGCCGGCGATCGACGCGCTTCTGGCCGCGACGGCCAGGACGAACGGGCTCACGCTGGTGACCCGCAACGCGGCCGATGTCGCCGGCCTCGATGTAGAAGTGTTGAATCCGTTCGAAGCATGACGGGGAGACGGGCTTTCCCGGCCAGGCCGCGTAAAACCCGGCCTGCAAACCGGCCTCACGCCGGCAGGATGGGGCCGCCGGTGACCGTGGTGCGCAGGAAGCGGCGCAGTTCGTTGCGCGGGTAGTCGAGCCGCCCGCAATGCATGGTGCCGCCTCGATTGTCCCACATTAGCGTGTCGCCGACGGACCACTCATGCTCCCAGCGGAATTCCGGCCGGTCCAGCATGTCGTAGAGCTCGTCCAGCAGGCGGTCGCTCTCCTGCTGCTCCATGCCGACGACGCCGACGGTCAGGAGCGGATTGGCGTAGATCGCCGCCCTGCCGGTCGCCGCATGGGCGTTGACGACCGGATGCACGGCGCGCTGCTCGCTGTCGAGCGTGCGCGCCGCCACGACGAGGCTCCTGTTGCGCTGGTCCGTGCCGTAGACGAACAGCGCGTCGAGGCCCTTCACCCGCTCGCGCGTCTCTTCCGGCAGCGCCTCATAGGCGGCCGCGGCGTTGGCGAAGCAGGTATTGCCGCCGGAGGAAGGAATGTTCGTCGCGTGCAGCAGGGTCGCCTTGGCGGGTTTCGGGTCGTAGGAGAGGTCCGAGTGCCAGCCATAGCGGACATCCTCGATGGCGCCGCGCCGCGCGCCCGTCTCGTCGAAGCTGCCGTCGGCGTGCTGGTTGGTCATCACCACCACTTCCGGCGCCTCCGGGTGGCGGTAGGCGCGCTGCACATGCGGCTGCAAGGCTCCGAAATTGCGGGAAAACGCCGTCAGTTCGGGCGGCGTCATCGGCGCTTCGCGGAACAGCAGCACGCCATGTTCCCCGAACGCCGCCTCCAGGTCCGCGACCGTCCCGGCGTCGAGCGGCCGGCGCGGGTCCACGCCGGTCACCTCGGCCCCGATGGCCGGCGACAGCGGCTCGATCCGCACGCTCATACCGGCTTCGCCCCTTTGAGCAGGATGCGCTGGTGCCGGCGCTCCTCGCCCACAGGGAAGTCCGTGTTCACCGAATGCACCAGGCAGCGATTGTCCCAGAGCAGGATGTCGCCGAGCCGCCAGCTATGGTCGTAGCGGAAACGGTCGGCGGTCATGTGCGCGTAAAGGTTGTCGAGCAGCGCGTCGCTCTCCGCCCGCTCCAGACCCACCACGCGGTCGGTGCGGTTCGGGTTGAAATAGATGGCCTTCCGGCCGGTGTCCTCATGGGTGCGCACCAGCGGATGGACCACGTCCGGCGTCTCCGCCGCCTCCTCGGCCGCGCGCGTCTCGGCCCGTCCCGGCGCGCGCGGCGTGTCGTAGCCGTGGACCGCCTGCGCGCCGTCGATCCGCGCCTTCGTCTCCTCGTCGAGCACCTCCCAGGCCCGGCGGGTGTTGCAGAAGCGGGTCTCGCCGCCGGAAGACGGCAGGGCGAGCGACTGGAGCATGGTCGCCTTGGCGGGCCGGGCGAAATAGCTGTCATCCGTGTGCCAGCCGGAGAGACGCACAAGGGCGAGGTCATCCGGCTTGTCCTCGGGCCGCTTGTAGGTGCTTTCCAGCATCGAGACTTCCGGCGTCCCGCCATGGCGGCGATGGCGGAGGAGCTGCAATTGCGGCTCGCCAAAGAGGCGTGCGACCCTCAGAAAGTCCGAGGGCGAAAGCGGCTCGGAACGGAAGCAGAGCAGGTGGCGGTCGAGGAAGGCCTCGCGCACCGCCGCCGCGTCGGCTTCGCCCAGCGGCTTCGTCAGGTCGAGGCCCGCCACCTCCGCACCGAGCGCGCCGCTCAGGGGCCGTATCTCCAGTGTCATGGAAACGGGTTCCTTCGATTATTCCGCGGCATCCGCCGCCCGCGGCTCTTTCAGGCGCAGCAGGAAGCGCATCTCGCCTTCCAGCACGAGCTCTTCGCGCTGGTTCCACACCCGGCTCGCGAGCGTCATCACGCCCGTCGTCCGCTGCGGCTCCAGCGCCACGATCTCAAGCTCAGGATAGAGCGTGTCGCCGGAGAAGACGGGCTTCAGGAAGCGGCTGGACTGCTCCAGGAAGCCGACCAGCGCGTCCTCCATCTCGGCCGCCAGGCCGGTTGCGCCCGGCGCGGTCTGGATCAGGGTCTGGAAGCCGTGCGCCATCAGGCCCGGCCAGCCGCGCGAGCGGCAATGCTCGATGTCGTAATGCACCGGCGCATTGTCGCCGCTCGCAAGCTGGAAGGCGTAGAACAGCGACTCGGAATGGGTGCGCGAGGGCGCGTGGAAGGTCTCTCCGACCCGGAAATCCTCGAAGCCGCGCTGCGGCGCCGGAGCGCGCGGGGACATGGGCGTGCCGCCTCCTCTTCTGGCTCCGGCCAATGCTGCCACGACGCGGCAACGGGCGGAAGGGGCGGAAGCGGCGCCCGCCTCCGCCAACCCATCAACTCCCGCTGGCGCATTGCCTCTGTGCCGGTCCGAGGCTCTTGTGCTCCATGAAATAGGCTGCGGCGCTCATCGCGCATTCGTCGCCATGCCAGCCCGAGTGCGACTTGGCGTCGAAAACCAGGACCTCATGCCAGCTGAAGTTCCTCAACTCGCCCCGCATTACGTCGAGCGGCGTTACCGGGTCCAACCGGCCCTGGAGAAACAGCGTCGGTATGTCCGTCTCGACGGATTCCGCCTCTACCGGATCCGCAGGCGGCACGTCCCAGAGTTTGCACTCCGACTCTTCGTCCTGCCTGGTAATACCCTCACTCAGCAACCGGACATATGCCGGCGCCTTCTTCCGCTTGCGTTCGTCTGCAGCAAAATCGATCAACGGATATATTTCCGAGCAATAATGCGCCATGAATACGGGTTCGCTGGCAGTCGACCCAAGCCAACCGTCCAAATAATCCGGTAGCCATCGTATCAATTCCGTTATCCTTCCCTCCTCAAGCTCTCCGATCATCATTTCGGCTCTTGAAAAATTTTCCACTTTGCCAAGACCCCGTTGCACCAAATCCACGAACCTCGCACCCGTCAACACAAATTGACTGATCCCGTACCCCCGCCCATACCCGTCGCGCCCGAATTCCACTGAGCCTTTCAAGCCGATCGGTTCGTTCTCCAGCCGGTCTACCAATTTTTCGAACCGTGTTTCCAGGACTTCCCGATCACATTCCCGAACGCTCTCGCAATATGAGAAGAGCCTCTCGAACGGGATTCTCTCTATGGGATCCGGGTGATTCAATAAACCCCTACCGGGAAAGGACACACTCGCCAATACCATCGACTCGACCGAGTCGGGAAACTCCCTTGCAATCGTCAATGCGTATCTCGCTGCATACGATTCACCGAATAGCACCCACTTGTCTACATTCAATTGCTGACGCAGCTTCTCCACGTCTTCGGCTACGACCGAGCTGTTGTACCGGGACAGATCGTGTCCCGCGCGGTCGAGCCACCGCTTGCACTTCGAGTATTTTCCGGCCGAAGCCAGTCTTTGCCTTGCTAATGTCGCAGCTTTTTCAAAAACCTCCCGGTAGTTTCCAAAGAAGGGAGTGCAGTGCAATCTCGGATGGGCCATGCCCACACCGCGCGGGTCGATGACATACAGGTCCCGGCCTTCTGCCGCAGCGAGCGCCGCATGATACCATTTCAGGTTGAAATACCGGTTCTCGATCCCGACCGGATTGCCCGGTCCTCCGCCGCCCGGTATCAGAACGGGGTTCCGGGTCGTTTCCCGGCCCGGATCGAAAAACCTCAAAACGGGAAACGCGACAGTACGGCCCTCTACCCGGTTCGGGTCTTCGCTGACGACCATATAGAAGCATTCGATCCCGGCGACTTCCGCGGGACCGGCGAACCAGCACCGGGACCTATGCAAACCCCGGCGTTTGCCAAGGGATACACGCTTCCCGTCTTGCGGTGCATAATAGCTGAGGTAGCGGTCCAGAAACGCCGACGCGGCTTCGGGGTTTGTGTTAAACAAAATAGCAGTCGCCAACGGACTCCAACCTGCCTGGTCCGTTACAAATGGATTTGCACCTTTCTTCAAAAGGGCCAACAATATGCGCTCATCCTTATTGTATCGGGCGGCGAGATGGATTGGACGAATACCTTCGTCTGTCGCGATATTGGGGTTCCCGCCTTTATCGACCAGAACATCGATAATCTCCGGATCCCGGCTTATAGCAGAGGCAAGATGCATGACGGTGATGCGGCCCATGTTCCAGGCATTAGGATAGGCCCGGAATTTCAGAAGGGTCGAGATGTAATCTACGGGAGCGCCTAACCGCAACAGATGAAACAGGGGCGTTTCCCCGTCTTTGTCGCGTTCATTGGGGTTGGCGCCCAACTTGAGGCACCGGGTTATATCTTCGAGAGTCGCCGCTCTGAAGAAGGAGTATGTGCCCCAGCTCCTGCAGTCGGATGGTGCTGCCGGGGCGAAACCCGGGAAGGATAGAACGAGGAAGGCCGTGATGAAAAAGCAAAGCCGGCTGCCGGGTGTCAAAGCAAGCAATTTCTGGCAGGGAGTAGCGGCGGTCGGCATGGGAATCGGGCCTCTCAAAGTTGCAGGAACGACAAGCCTCAGGATCGCGGCATTCCGGCGCCGGCGTAAATGACGACATGAAGGGAGCGGCGACGGCCGCAGATATACCGAGAGTCGGGGCCACCCACTGTCGATGCGTCAGTTTGGCCTATCCTGCGCAGAGCAGCGGCGCAGACCGCCAAAGCACCGCGCGAAGCGCCGGCCCGCTCCGGCGGAAGACGACTGCGCTTTACGCCAAGGCCGTGCCATACTGGCGGACCGCCGCAGCGGGAGGGAGGGACGGCCATGGAACCGGGGTCCAATGCGCATCTGATCGGCGAGGCCGGAGGGCGCGCCAGGCTGAACACGCCGGCCCTGCTGCTCGACCTCGACGCGCTCGACCGCAATATCGGGCGCATGGCCGCGCACTGCCGGCGGACGGGCCAGGCGCTGCGCCCCCATGCCAAGACCCACAAGAGCATCGAGGTCGCGCGCCGGCAGATCGCGGCGGGCGCGGTCGGCCAGTGCTGCGCGACCTTGGGCGAGGCGGAGGTGCTGGCGGGGGCGGGCATTCCGGGCGTGCTCGTCACCTCGCCCGTGGTCGGCCCCGGCCGCACCGCCCGGCTGGTTGCGCTGAACGAAGCCGCCGACGGGCTGATGGCGGTTGCCGACGATCCGGGCGCGGTCGCCGCGCTGGCGGAGGCCGCGACCGGAAAACCGCTCTCGCTTCTGGTCGATATCGATGTCGGCACGCGGCGCACCGGCGTGCTTTCGGCGCAGACGGCGGTGGCGCTCGCCCGGCAGATCGACGAGGCGCCCGGCCTCGTCTTCGCCGGCATCCAGGGCTATGCCGGCCACCTCCAGCATGTGTACGACTATGGCGAACGCGCCGAGGCGGTGGCGGCCGTGTCCGAACGGCTCGCCCATGTCTCCTCGGTGCTGGCGGACGCGGGCCTCGCCCCGCCGCTTGTCACCGGCGGCGGCACCGGAACGCACGATCTGGACTACCGCCACGGCGTGCTGGGCGAGCTCCAGGCCGGCAGCTTTGCGGTGATGGACGTGGATTACGGCAAGGTCGCGCTGACGGAGGACGGCTCCGGCCCGTTCGAGCCCGCCATGTTCGTGATGGCGACGGTGGTGAGCGCAGCGGGCGACGAGTTCGCGATCATCGACGCCGGCCTCAAGGCGCTTGCGACGGACGGGCCGATGCCGCTCTTCGCGCGCGGGGCTCCGGAGGACGCCACCTTCAGCTTCGCCGGCGACGAGCACGGGCGCGTCCACTATGCCGGGGGCAATCCAGCACGGCTCAAGGTTGGCGATATCGTGGAATTGCATCCGCCGCATTGCGACCCGACGGTCAATCTCTACGACGTCTATCACGCCATGCGCGGCGAGATGCTCGAAGCGATCTGGCCGGTGGACGCGCGGGGCCGCCGGTAGCGCGCTGGATTCGCGCCGCCGGTTCCGGTTTACTCCCGCGCGACAGAGGAACGAGCGCGGCGGCGGACCCCATGGATGCGATGAACGATGCAAGCCCCATCACGATGGAGGTCGGCGAAACCTGGCCCGAAATCCGCGAGGCGGTCCGCCGGCTCTGCGCGAACTATCCGGGCGACTACTGGCGCGAACTCGACCGCAACCGGGAATATCCGGAGGCCTTCGTCAAGGCGCTGACCGACGCCGGCTATCTGGCGGTGCTGATCCCGGAGGAATATGGCGGCTCGGGCCTGCCGATCTCGGCCGGCAGCGCGGTGCTGGAGGAGGTCAACGCCTCAGGCTGCAATGCCGGCGCCTGCCACGCCCAGATGTACATCATGGGCACCCTGCTCCGCCACGGCAGCGACGAGCAGAAGCAGCGCTACCTGCCGAAGATCGCGACCGGCGAGCTGCGCCTCCAGGCGTTCGGGGTGACGGAGCCCAGCAGCGGCACGGACACGCTGAGCCTGCGCACGACCGCGGTGCGCGAGGGCAACGGCTATGTGGTCAACGGCCAGAAGATCTGGACGAGCCGCGCGCAATATTCGGACCTCATGCTGCTGCTCGCCCGCACGACCCCAAAGGACCGGGTGGCGAAGCGGACGGACGGGCTGTCGGTCTTTCTTGTCGATATGCGCGAGGCGCTCGGCAACGGGCTGGAGATCCGCCCGATCCGCACCATGATAAACCACCAGACCAACGAGCTCTTCTTCGACAATATGCGCATTCCGGCCGATGCGCTGATCGGCGAGGAGGGCCGGGGTTTCCGCTATATCCTTGACGGCATGAACGCGGAACGGATACTGGTCGCTTCCGATGCGCTGGGCGACGCCAGGTTCTTCATCGACCGCGCCGTGGCATACGCCAACGACCGCAGCGTGTTCGGCCGCCCGATCGGGCAGAACCAGGGCATCCAGTTCCCCATCGCGGAGGCCTACGCGCAGACCGCCGCGGCGGAGCTGATGATGCGCAAGGCGGCCGCACTGTTCGAGGCGGGCGAGCCCTGCGGGCCGGAAGCCAACATGGCCAAGCATCTCTGCGCCGAGGCCTCCTGGAAGGCGGGCGACGTGTGCATGCAGACCTATGGCGGCTTCGCCTTCGCGGAGGAGTACGATATCGAGCGCAAGTTCCGCGAGGCGCGCCTCTACCGCACCGCCCCGATCTCCACCAATCTCGTGCTGGCCTATCTCGCCGAGCACGTGCTCGGCCTGCCCCGCTCCTACTGATCCGGGAGGTGGACCGGCTGCCCGTGCGGGGTTTCCGCGTGGGCGCGGCGCCAGGCCTCCTGCCGGTCGTCAAGTTCCGCCGCGCCCGCAAGGCCGCTTCCCGCAGCCAATTCCTCCAGCGCCGCGAGCCAGCTTTCCCAGTAGGAGCGCCCGGGTTCGGCGCGGAGCGCGCGGCCGAGATGTTCGGACCAGACGGGCCAGGTGAAATGCCCCGCCTCGTGGAGGCGCACCGTCATGGCGAAGGCCCGCGCCTGCCAGGGCTCCTCGAACGGCGCGTCCGGCGTCACGCCGGCTCCAGATAGGGTTCCCAGAGGTCGATCATGACCGTGTCCGACGCGGATGCGGACGGCCCCCAGAGTTCGCGGGCGGAGAAGCGCACGCTGTAAAGGTGGCGCGGGTCCTGGTCCCCGGTGGCGGCGTGCGAGTCGGGATAGACATGCGCGCCCCAAAGCCGGTCGACCGTGCCGATGCGTCCCCGGCAATAGCGCGGCAGACGGGTGTGGCCAACGGGGTGGATGTTCAGCGCGCGCACCCTGTCGCCGGGCGCGAAGGCCGGGGCGGCTTCGGTCTCGCGCTCCGTCGGGCCGCCGGTCTTCAACGCCTTCTCGACATTGCCTGCATCCAGCCGCCGCAGCTTCGCGGGTTCGCCTTCCAGCAGGCCGCGTTCCGCAAGCAGCGCGTCCAGCCCGAACAGCCAGTGCTCGTAATAGGAGGTCGCCAGATAGTCGGCGGGCGGCATGGCCTCGCGCGCGTGGCGGGACCTGTCGAGGTTCCATTGCCCGGTGAAGCCCATGGCGAGCGTGAGCGCGAAGGCGCGCCGCTCCCACTCGTCATGGAAGACAGGCTCGTCCGCCTCCGGCCCGACCGGGCCGAAGCCGTGCATCCCGCCAAGGTCGTGCGCGCCGTTCACGGGCCCGACGCCCTGGCCGTGCCGATCATGGCGTCGCGCGTGACCAGCCCGGCGAGCGCCTCCGCGCCCCAGCCGTCCGTGCCGGCGGGCCGCTCGGGCAGCACCAGGTAGCGGATTTCGGCGGTCGAATCCCAGACGCGCACCTCGACATCCTCACCCACTTCCATGCCGAACTCCGCGAGCACGGCGCGCGGCTCGATGACGGCGCGGGCGCGGTAGGGCGGCGCCTTGTACCAGACCGGCGGCAGCCCCAGCACCGGCCACGGATAGCAGGAGCAGAGCGTGCAGACGACGAGGTTGTGGACTTCCGGCGTGTTCTCCACGACGGTCATGTGCTCGCCCTGCCGGCCGGTGAAGCCGAGCTCCGCGATGGCGGCGGAGCCGTCGGCGAGCAGGCGCGCCCTGTAATCCGGGTCGGTCCAGGCGCGCGCCACCACCTGCGCCCCGTTATGCGGGCCGACCTCATGCTCATAGGTCTCGATCAGCCGGTCCATCGCCGCCGGATCGACATAGCCCCGCTCCACCAGCAGCGACTCCAGCGCCTGCACCCGGAGTTCGAGGGCATCCGGCCCGTGGTCGTGGTCGTGCATGATCGCCCTCCCGATATGCCATGTTACGACATGCATACCACAACAACCGCAATGAATTTCGGTCGAGGCAGGAGTTTCCGTTGAATGCTGGGTGGAGTAAGGTTACTACTCTCAAATGATAACCAGTTTCCGCAGTAGAGGGCTCAGACTGCTTTACGAAAGAGGCGACAGGCGAAGGGTTTCTGCAACACAAGTCAACAAGATCGAACGCATTCTTGCGCGTCTCGACCAGGCGGAGAACCCGAACCAAATGAACCTGCCCGGCTATCGCCTTCATCCTCTCAAGGGCGATCTGGCGGGCTATTGGTCGGTGACGGTGAGTGGCAATTGGCGCGTCATCTTCCGCTTTGCGGACGGTCATGCGAGCGATGTGGACCTGGTCGATTACCATTAGGGAGATGAGCCGTGGCGATGAAGAACCCTCCGCATCCGGGGCTGGCGGTGCGGCATGACTGCATCGAGCCGCTTGGGTTAACCGTAACGGAAGCGGCCAAACGCCTCGGTGTAAGCCGCAAGCAGCTTTCCGAGCTCGTCAACTGCCATGCGGGCATATCGCCGGAAATGGCGATCCGCCTCGACAAGGCGTTCGGTGGCGGGGCGGAAACCTGGTACCGGATGCAGGCGGCCTATGATATGGCCCGCGCGCAAGAGCGTGTCGGCGCGCTTCAAATCGAGCGTGTCACAGCGGCCTGACTTCGGCCACAGCGCCTTCCGCCTCACCGCGCTCCGGTCTAAAGTGCCGGCCAACCTCTCCGCACACCATCGCAACACCGGGAGACGCTCGTCCCATGCCACTCGACGAAGGGTCACGCTTCGACAAGAACCGGCTTCCGAGCCGGCATGTCACCGAAGGGCCGTCCAAGGCGCCGCACCGCTCCTTCTATTACGCCATGGGCATGACGGAGGAGGAGATCCACGCCCCGCTCGTCGGCGTCGCCACCTGCTGGAACGAGGCCGCGCCCTGCAACATCACGCTGTCCCGCCAGGCGCAGGCGGTGAAGGCCGGCGTCAAGGCCGCCGACGGCACGCCGCGCGAGTTCACCACGATCACCGTCACCGACGGCATCGCCATGGGCCACCAGGG
>JAJDVH010000023.1 GCA_022826185.1 Alphaproteobacteria bacterium | reverse complement strand
CCCTGGTTGCCGCCGCCGCCACCGCCGCCCCAGGGGCCGCCGCCTCCGCCGCCTCCCCAGGGACCGCCTCCGCCGCCGCCGCCCCACGGGCCGCCGCCGCCTCCGCCTTGATTATGCCAGGGCATGGGCTTACCTCTCGTTGCCGTTCAGCGCGCGAACGCCGATTTTCCGCATGGTGCCTTATAGAGCAGGGTGCCCGGCGTTGGAATGGGCCGCGCATCCCGAAACCCGAGCGGAGGCGCCAGCGCGCTCATGGCCGGACCGAACGAAGCGGAGATTCGCGCCGCTGCAGGGAATGTGGCGCGCATAGGGCGCGTCGGCGGCGTCGCGGTCAAGGACGGCGCCGTGCAGGTCTCGCTGGAAGTGGACCCCGACAGGGCCCAGGAAGCCGGCGCCGAGCGCCGCGCCGTCGAGGACGCGCTGGCCGCCCTGCCCGGCGTCACCAGCGCCACCGTCGTGCTGACCGCCGAGCATCCCGGACCGGCCCCGGACCGGCCGTCGGGCGCCGCGGCCGGGCGGACCTCGGGGCGCATAGAGCTGCCGGGCGTGAAGAGCATCGTGGCCGTGGCCTCCGGCAAGGGCGGGGTCGGCAAATCCACGGTGGCCGTCAACCTCGCCGTGGCGCTTGCCCGGCAGGGCCTCGCGGTCGGGCTCATGGACAGCGACATTTTCGGCCCCTCGCTGCCCCGCATGATGGGCATTGCCGGCAAGCCCGCGCTCGCCGGCGAGAAGACTCTCCTGCCGATGCGCAAGTGGGACGTGGCCTGCATGTCGATCGGCTTCCTGATCTCGGAAGAGACGGCGATGATCTGGCGCGGGCCGATGGTGATGAGCGCGGTTCAGCAGCTCATCGGCGACGTCGCCTGGGGCGAGCTCGACATCCTGCTGATCGACATGCCGCCCGGCACGGGCGACGCGCAGCTGACGCTCTCCCAGCGCGTGCCGCTGACCGGCGCGGTGATCGTCTCGACGCCGCAGGACATAGCCCTGCTCGACGCAAGGCGCGGCATCGCCATGTTCCGCAAGGTCGAGGTGCCGGTGCTGGGGCTGGTGGAGAACATGTCGGTGTTCATCTGCCCGCATTGCGGCAAGGGCACCCATATCTTCGGCTCCGGCGGCGCGCGCGCGGAGGCAGAGAAGCTCGGCGCGCCCTTCCTCGGCGAGGTGCCGCTCGAACTGGAACTGCGCCTGCGTTGCGACGCCGGCACGCCCGCGGCCGTGGACGATTCCTCCCCCTCCGGCCAGGCCTTCCGCGAGATCGCCGCCCGCCTCTGGCAGCAGGTCGAAAACCGCCGCGCCACCGGCCCGGCCCCGCCGCGCATCGTGATGGAGTAGCGCACGAAACGCAGGCGAAGTCGTCGAACCACCTTGCATCCTGTTACGCTGCAGGGGCTGCGGTCCGCAGCGAACGGTGATACCGTGCACGGCCATGATCGTTCGGTCCGTTCGCCACCGGGGTTTGCGCCGGCTGCTCGAAGACAACAATCCCCGGTTCCTGCGGCAAGACCTGACCGGTCGGCTGCGCAACATCCTGACCGCACTGGTTCTGGCGGAGAACATGGATGAATTCATTGCCCATGCCCCGCCAGGGTGGCGCGTTCACCGGCTCTCCGGCGAACGGCGGGACGATTGGAGCGTGTCGGCATCGGGCAATTGGCGGGTTACATTCGTGGAATCGAATGGCGCCATCGATCGGCTGAACCTGGAGGACTATCACTGATGACCACGGACGCCATCAAGATCGGGATGGCCCCCTCCCATCCGGGCTCATTCATCCGTTTGGAAGTAATGGGCGAACTCGGCCTGAACGTGACGCGGACGGCGGAGATTCTGGGTGTTCGCCGGGCAACGCTCTCGGCTCTCCTGAACGGCAAGGCCGCGTTGTCGCCGGAAATGGCGCTGCGTGTCGAAAAGGCCTTCGATGTGAGCATGGACATGCTGCTCCGCATGCAGGCCTGGCACGATGCAGCCCGGATGCGGGCTCATGCCGACGAGATTGATGTCCGGCGCTACGAACCGGCGTGAATTCGACGAAGGCGGCCCGGCTTCTGTGACGGGCCCTGCATCTGTATCATCGCCGCCGGGCATACATTCCGCAGGATGCGATGGAGGAACGAGACTGTGATTGAGCGCTTTGGGAGCCTGTTTGCCGGGCATATCGACCTGGACGACATGGGCCAGGACGCCACGCCGGCGAACGACCGGCGCTACGACAACGACCGGCTGGCCTCGGTATTTGAAAAGACCGAGAAGATGGCCGTCGCCATGGACGAGCTGGGCTACGACGCCTTCTGGCTGGCCGAGCACCATTTCCAGCATGAAGGCTATGAGTGCATCCCGAACCTGCCGCTGTTCTTCGTGCATCTGGCGCACCTGACCAAGCGGCTCCGCTTCGGCTGCGGCTTCAACGTCACCACCATGTGGCATCCGCTCCGCCTCGCGGAGGACTTCGCCACCGCCGACATCCTGACCGGGGGCCGGGTGATCTTCGGCGTCGGGCGCGGCTACCACACGCGCGAGGTCGAGACGCTGGGCGGCATCCTGATGGACGGCGACGCCAACCGCGACATGTTCGAGGAGCAGACGGAGATCGTGCTCCGCTCCTTCCGCGAGGAGTCCTTCCGGCACGAGGGCAAATATTACACCCTGCCGCCGCGCGTGCCCTACCGCGGCTACGAGCTGGACGAGATCACGCTGGTGCCGCGCCCGGTCAACCAGCCGGTGGAATGCTGGCAGCCGATCGTGAGCGCGCAGCCGCGCGGGCTCGACTTCATGGCGAAGCACGGCATCAAGGGCATAGTCGGCGGCGGCTCGGCGCTGATGGCGGAGCGGCCCATCGTCGCCTTCAAGGAAGCCTGGGAGCGCGCCGGGCATGAGGTGCAGATCGGCGAGAACCTCTGCATCGGACTGAACTTCCACATTGCCGAGACGAAGGAAAAGGCGATCCGCGAGGCGTCGCCCTATTTCGAGGAACACGTAAAGATGTTCGCGCCGCTTGGCATGGTGCCGATGAAGCCGGAGCAGCTGCAACGGGTGAGCGAGCGCGGCGACTGGGCCGAGATGAACATCCCGACCCTGGAGCGCGCGGTCGAGGCCGGCTCCTGGTATTGCGGCCCGCCGGAGGGCTTCATCGACTATCTGGAGTCGCTGCAGGCCAAGTATCCGGGCCTCGCGGACGTCAATGTCCAGTCCAGCATGGGCACGCCGCTCGCGGTGATGATCGAGCAGCTGGAGCTGTTCGGCAAAGAGGTGATGGCGCCCTTCCGGCAGCGCCAGACCGACAAGGCGGCCTGAGGCCGGGCGCGGACCCGGCTCAGCCGGTCTCCGCCAGCACCGCGCCGGAAGCGAACAGCGTCTCGATCTCGGCTGCATCCGCCCCCGCCTCTGCCAGCACGTCGGCGCTGTGCTCGCCGAGCAGCGGCGTCGGGCGGGCGGCGGACGGCGCCGTGTCGCGGAACCGGATATAGTTCCACGCGATCCGCATCCGGCCTGCCGTCGGGTGGCGGGCCTCCGTGACCAGGCCGTTCCGGTGCGCGGACTCGTCCTCGAGGAAGAGTTCGCTCGCAGCGCCCCGCGCCTCAGCGGCCGGCACGCCGGCCTCTTTCAGCGCCGCCAGCGCCTCCTGCAACTGCCGGCCGGCAAACGCCTCCTCCATCGCCCGGGCGAGCGGCGACCGGGCCGGGTGCCCTTCGCCCGCCGGATCCAGCGCGTCCAGCCCGAGCGCGCCCGTCAGCGCCGCCTCGGCTTCCCTGGTGTCCGCCGCGACATAGATCCAGCCATCGGCCACCCGGTAGAGCCGGTGGAAGGCGCTGGCGCCATGCTGCCCGGAATCGCCGAGCGGCCGCTCCGGCTTGCCCTCCCAGCGCCCGAACCAGGGCGAGCTCAGCACCACGGCGGCGTTGAGCAAATTGCTGTCCACCCGCCGCGCGGACCCGCCACGGCGGCGCGAATAGAGCGCCAGGATCGAGCCGAGCGTCGCCATGGCGCCGGCGGTGAAGTCGGTGGGCGCAAGCTGTGCGGCGAAGGAAGGCGGGTTGCCGTTGCCGCCCTGCGCGCGCGAGAGGCCCATCAGCGCCTGCGCCAGCGGGTCGATCCCGGGCCGCTTTGAATAGGGCCCCGTCAGGCCGTAGCCGGTGACATGCGTCTCGATCAGGTCCGGGTCGACATCCGCGCCGATGCCCATGCGGTGCGTCGCGCCGGGGCGGAGGTTGGCGAGCATCATGTCGCAGCTGGCCGCCACGCGCTGGATCGCCTCCCTGCCGCCCGGCTTGCGCGCGTCCACGCAAAAGGAGCGCTTGTTGAAGTTCAGATTGTAGAAATAGTTGCGCCCGATGGGCCGCGAGATGTCGCCGCCCGGCGGCTCCAGCTTGATGACATCCGCGCCGAGGTCGCCGAGCAGGCGCCCGGCCGTCGGCCCGGCGATGAGGTTCGTGATCTCCAGCACGCGCACGCCGGCGAGCGGCGGCGGGTCGTCCCGACCGTTGGCCGTCGGCGCGGCCGCCGCCGCGAGCGGCGGGAGGTCCGGAAACGGCCCGGCGGCCGCGGCGCGCGGTTTCGGGTCCGCCGGCGTCTCGGCGAAACGGATCGGTGCCCCCATCTGCACCGTCGCGCCGAGCGCCGGGTCTTCCAGCGCAAGCACCATGGCGTTGTGGCGGATCTGCGGATCGTCGAGAACGACCGGACCCTGCCGGACCGGCGCGAACGGCACGTCGGCGGCCTCGAAATCGGCGGCCCAGTCGGCGGCGTCGCGTTTCTTCATCGCGCCTGCAATGGCGTCGCGAAGCTCCTCCTCCTCCGTCATCCCGTCGCCCCGGCGCACATTGTCGAACCGGGCTTCCGCGACGAGGTCGCCGATGCCCATGATCTCGGATGCGCGGGCGATGAAGCGCTCATGCACGCAGCCGAGCTGGATATATTCGCCGTCCGCGCATTCATAGAGGCTGTAGAAGGGCGCGCTGCCGGAGGGATGGGTCTGGAACACCAGCGGCGGGATGCCTTCGGCGACCACCTTCGGATGGAAGAGCAGCGCGCCCGCCAGCAGCGAGGTCTCGACGATGCGGCCGCGGCCGGTGGTCTCGCGCGCGAGCAGGCCGGCGGCCGCGCCGATGCAGGCGAACAGCGCCGCCCCGGTGCTCGGCAGCGGATGCGGCACATGCACGGGCGCCGGCCTGAAACCCGGCATGCCGGAGAGAATGCCGGCGCGCGCCATCACCAGGTCGTCCACCGGAGGATCGTCCCGCCACCGGCCCTTCATGCCATAGGCCGTGATCGAGCAGGCGACCAGGCGCGGATACGCCGCCTGCAGCTTCTCCGGAGCCAGCAGCGCCTGTTGCGGCGCGGAGGGCGCGAAGTCCTGCAGCAGCACGTCCGCGCCCGGCAGCAGGCGCGCCAGCGCCTCCTCCGCGCCGGCGCCTTCCGGGTCCCACTCGAAGGCCTCCTTGCCCCGGTCCCACACCGTGAAACCGCCGCCGCGGTGCAGCGGGGCCTCCGGGTGGACGGCGCGAAGCACGCGCGCGCCCGAATCGCCCAGAAGCATCCCGGCGAAGGCGCCGGCGGGGCCGGAAGTCAGATCGAGGACGGTGATGCCGTCGAGCGGGAGCGTCATCGGGAGTGCGCCTTTCTCTGTCTCTGCGCATGGCCGGGCAAAGTTTCAGCGTTTCGCCTGCCGTCGCAAGCCGGTTCAGGCGTCGGGGACCAGCACCGCCTTTCCGACGATCTTGCGGTCGAGCACCAGCTGCAGCGCCTCGGCTGCGCGGGAGAACGGGATGCGGTGGCTGATATGCGGACGCAGGCCGTCGTCGGCCACCCAGCGGGTGAGGTAGCGCCAGGTCTCTT
Organism: Alphaproteobacteria bacterium; assembly: GCA_022826185.1. Lineage (GTDB taxonomy): Bacteria > Pseudomonadota > Alphaproteobacteria > Bin95 > Bin95 > Bin95. The sequence goes on along the minus strand of JAJDVH010000023.1, from coordinate 5,476 downwards.
CCGGCAGGTTCGGATTGCGCCGGCCCGCCTCGCCCGCGCGCACGCCGATCACCTCGATGCCCTTGATGAGGACATGGTTGACCTTCGCGACCGGCCGCCGCCCGCTCGTGAAGCCGATGGACAGGATACGGCCACCCCAGGCTGTGGACCGCATCGCCTCGTCGAAGGCATCGCCGCCCACGGGGTCGTAGACCACATCGGCGCCGCGCCCGCCCGTGGCCGCCAGCACCGACGAGCGGAACCCGTCCCGATAGTCGATGACGATATCCGCCCCCTGCCTGCGGAGCGCGGCCAGTTTCTCCTCGCCCGCCGCCGCGGCGATCACCTGCGCGCCCAGACGCTTCGCGCAATGCACCGCCGCCATGCCGACGCCGCCGGCCGCGCCCAGCACCAGCACGCTCTCGCCCGGCGCCAGCCGGCCGCGCTGCAGCAGGGCGTGAAGGGCGGTGTGGTAGGCGGAGCGGAACACGGCGGCCTCCGCCATGTCCAGTTCGGGAGGCGCCGGCCGCACACGGTCGAAGGTCGCCACCGCCAGTTCGGCGAAGCCGCCGGGCCGGTGGCTCACGATCACCCGGTCGCCCGGCTCGAAGGTATTGCTGCCCCAGCCGGTGGCGACGACCGTCCCCGCAGCCTCCAGTCCCGGCACGAATGGCAGCTCGGGCTTGAGCTGGTAGCCGCCCGCCACCATAAGCGCATCGACATAGTTGACGCCCCAGGCCTCCTGCCGGACCAGTACTTCGCCCATGCCCGGCTCCGGATCGGGCCGTTCCTCGACGGTCAGCACATCGGGCGAGCCGAGCTCGCGGCAGAGGATTACGCGCATGGGCTGGAGACGGTCGAGGCGAACATCGGGAAGGGAGGAGGCTGCAAGAACGGATGCCGCAGCATTGCCCCGGCGGCGCCGTCTGGCAAGAGCGCGACCGCCGCGCCCGCAATGTCGAGACCGGAACCCGTTGGAGCGACGGGTTGTGCCGGCGGCATCGGTTTCGGACTCAAGGGAGGATTGCCGCCCGTAGCCACCGCCCCGGCCGGGACCCCTGCGGGGATGTCATGTTTTGTCATGCGGCCCTCGGGAAATGTCATGAAATGTCATGCTCCTCCCGGCCGCCGTCCCCGCCGCCGCGGGCCCGTGCGGCCAGGGCTCCGGCTTCCTCCCCCTCCCGCTCCTCGCGCTCATCGCGGCGACGCTGGCGTTCTTCCCATGCCCTGCATTCGGGCGTGTTGAGCCTGCCGACATGTTTCCGGTCGCCCCAGTGGCATTCGTCCCTGCTGCCGTCATAGTCGGACAGGATGGAGGCGGCGGTTCCCACGGTTCCTCGACAGGCTCCGGCTGCGGTTCGGGTTCGGACACGTGCCTGGCGCTCCAGTCGAGCAGGGGGAGGAGCTGTCGCAGATGGTGGAGCCGGGCGCGGGCGGCGCGGTGATGTTCGGCGAGGGCGCGGTCGTCCGGGGGCGGCGGCTCGGGGCCGGCGTCTTCCGCACAGGCTGCGGCGAGCGCTTCGGCGGCGGGCGCCAGCCTTGCGGCCAGTGTCGCCGCCAGTGCGGGTCGGGGATCGTTCACGGTCATGCGTCGCCTCCTTCGGGGCAAAGGGCGGGACGGGCGGTCCCTGTTTCGCGCGCCATTGCGCGCGGGTGCGGGCGCGGGTGCGGGCGGGCGTATCGCGGCGGCGCGGTTCGCGCGGCTGATTGCGCGCGCGAGACGCAGGGCGCACGCCTCCCGTCCGCTCGCGCCGGGGTCATTTTTCGCGGCCCCAGCTGATTGCCTTCTGCAGAAAAGCGGAAAGGCGGCCCCGGAAGCCGCCTCTCTCTACTTTCATTCTACACCATACCGGCAAAAGTCAAGCCCATATCGGGAACAAAAATGAAGACATCGGGTATTTTTCTCACAACCCGTTGCACAGGCGGAATAATCTCAAGGCGCTCGATATGCCGTTTCGCGACCGCTCGGGATGAAGAAACAAAGAACCGGATCAAGTCCGCGCACGACGGAAGAACCTGCCCTGAGCCTGTCGAAGGGGGCGGCGTCGCCATCGGTTCCGATCAACGACCGTTGGTATTACTTGCATGAAATTCATTCACGGCGATCGCATTGCCGCCGGACAAACGGTCCCGGTCGCAGCCGGCGCTGGAATGGCCCATAGTCTGCGGATCGATTCCCCGAAGCACAGGTTTCGCGACAGATGACCGAAAACGCCCCGCTCCCGCTTGCCGGCACCCGGGCGCTGGAGTTCTGCCAGACAATCATGGGGCCGAGCTGCGGCCTGGTGCTCGCCGATCTCGGCGCGGACGTCATCAAGGTCGAGCCGGCGCCCGACGGCGACAAGACCCGCCGCCTGCCGGGCTTCGCCGCCGGCTTCTTCGGCGGCTTCAACCGCAACAAGCGCTCGCTGGCCGTCGATCTCAAGTCGGACCGCGGCCGGGAGGTCGTCTACCGGCTCGCCGCGCAGGCCGACGTCGTCATCGAGAATTACGCGCCCGGCACCATGGAGCGGCTCGGCTGCGGCTGGGAGACCCTGAGCCGGATCAATCCGCGCCTCATCTTCGCCTCCCTCAAGGGTTTCCTCTCCGGGCCCTATGAGAACCGGCCGGCGCTCGACGAGGTGGTGCAGTTCATGGCCGGGCTTGCCTACATGACCGGCCCGCCCGGCCGGCCGCTGCGGGCAGGCACCTCGATCATCGACATCATGGGCGGCAGCTATGCGGTCATCGGCATCCTCTGCGCGCTGAAGGAGCGCGAGACGACCGGCAGGGGGCAGTTCGTGAAGTCGGCGCTGTTCGAATCGACCGCCTTCCTCATGTCGCAGCACATGGCCGGCATCAGCGCGACGGGGCGCGAGCCGCAGCCCATGCCGGCCCGCGCCCGCGCCTGGGCGATCTACGAGACCTTCGAGACCGGAGACGGCGAGCAGGTGTTCATCGGCATCACCAGCGACAATCACTGGCGCGCATGGTGCGGGCATTTCGGCTGGGCGGACGAGCTTGCCGACCCGCGCAACGCCACCAATGAGAGCCGCGTCGTCCAGGGGGACCGGATCGCAGCCCGCATCGCGGAGACCGTCAGGGCGCGCACGCTCGCTGAGATGACCGCCATACTGGAGGAGATCGCCGTGCCCTTCTCGCCCGTCGCGAAGCCGGTGGACCTGTTCGACGACCCGCAGCTCAACCATGAGGGGCGGCTTCTGGACGTGCAGCTTCCGGGCGGGCCCGACACGCGCCTGCCGCGCCTGCCCGTGGAGATCGGCGCCCACGATTTCGGCCTCCGCCGCCAGCCCCCGGCCGTCGGCGAGCAGACGGGCGAAATCCTGGCCGAGGCGGGTTTCGACGAAGCGGAAATCAATGCGCTGGCGGCGGAGGGGACGATTACGCGGTAAAGGCCCTGTAATCCTCGATCACGTCCTCGACGGCAGCTTCCAGCAGCCGGGCGCCGTCTTCGGCGCGGGCGAGCGCAGCCTCGGAGCCGATGCGCCCGTCCGGGAACCGCGCCCGGAAGGCGTCCGGCTCCTTCTCGAAGCCGCCGGGCGCGCGCTCCGGCGTCATCGCCACGTCCTCGCGCCGGGTCTCGGGCGCGACATGCCACGCGAGCGCAATCTCGGACGGCGTGGCGTGCAGGCCCTCGGCCTTGCCATAGAGGTCCTTGGCGAGCGCGCGCACCCGCGGGCCGGCGAACCAGCTGTGCAGCCTGCAGCGCGGGGACTTCATTTCCTTCAGCACGCCCCGGATGAAGGGAATGTTGCCGCCATGCCCGTTCAGCACATAGACATGGGCGAAGCCATGCCGGGCGAGCGAGGTGATTGTCTCCTTCATGACCGCCTGGAAGGTCTCCGGCGTCAGCGTGATCGTGCCCGGAAACGCCATGTGGTACGGTGCCACCCCCAGCGCGAGCGTGGGCGCAACGAGGACGCCGAGACGCTCCGCCGCCGCCGCCGCCACGGCTTCCGGGCAAAGGGCGTCCGTGCCGAGCGGCCCGTTCGGCCCGTGCTGTTCCGTCGAGCCGACCGGCAGCAGGATGCCGTCCGCCCGGTCGAGATAGGCCTCGACCTCGGGCCAGGTGAGACGATCCAAACGCATGGACGCAGCATATAGCGCGAAACAATGCCCGGCGTCCCGCCGTTAGCGTGAGAACCGCGACGGCAGGCCTCGCCCGCCAGCTTGCGCACGTCTGCGCGGGCCGTTAAGTTGCGCGCCTTCTTGGGGTCCGTAGCTCAGTTGGTTAGAGCGCCGTCTTGACATGGCGGAGGTCACAAGTTCAAGTCTTGTCGGACCCACCATCCCCTTGTTCATGCTGGATTTTTGCCGATGTTCGAAGGCTTCGGGGAACGGCGGGTCGAGGGCGACGGAGTTCCGATCCACCTGCGCATCGGCGGCAGCGGCCCGGCCGTGCTCCTCCTGCACGGCTACCCGCAGACGCACGCCATCTGGCATGAGGTCGCGCTCCGGCTGGCGGCGCGCTTCACCGTGGTCTGCCCCGACATGCGCGGCTACGGGCGAAGCGGCAAACCGCCGAACGACGAGCAAAACCGTCCCTATTCCAAGCGGGCCATGGCGGCCGACATGGTGCGCGTCATGGAGCGGCTCGGCCATGAGCGCTTTTGCCTTGCGGGGCACGACCGCGGCGGGCGCGTCGCCTACCGCCTCGCGCTCGACCACCCGGAGCGCGTCGCCCGCATCGCGGTGCTCGACATCGTGCCGACGCTGGAGCAGTTCGAGCGCCAGGGGCAACGCGGAAGCCTGGATTCCTTCCACTGGTTTTTCCTGGCCCAGCCCGCGCCCTTCCCGGAGACCATGATCGGGCGCGATCCGGACTGGTTCCTGAAGAGCATGACGGGGCGCTGGTCGGGCCGGGACTGCTTCGCGGAAGCGGCGATGGCGGACTATCTGGCCGCCTTCCGGGATCCGGAGACGATCCGCGCGACCTGCGACGATTACCGCGCCGGCGCCACCATCGACTGCGAGCTCGACGCCGCCGACCGCGAGGCGGGGCGGCGCATCGCCGCGCCGCTGCTGGCGCTCTGGGGCGCGAAGGGGCGTCCGCACAAACGGGACTCGGTGCTCGAAACCTGGCGCCGCTGGGCGGACCGGGTGGAGGGCGAGGGCCTCGCCTGCGGCCATTTCCTGCCGGAGGAGATGCCCGAAGAGACGGCTGAGCGGCTGGGAGCCTTCTTCGCGCTGGCCTGAGCGGCCCCCTGCTGCTATAGAAAAGGCGGAGGCCGGCGGCGGGCGGACCCCTCGCCAACCCGGTCAGGTCCGGAAGGAAGCAGCCGTAACGAGTTTCCGGTCCGGGTCGCCTGCCGGTCTCTGTTTTCCCGAATGTTCTGGCAAACGACTTCGCCCGATAGGCTAGCCCGGATTTCTCACCGCGAGCGTCGTCCGGCCAAGTTTAGCAATCGGCTGGGTGTTGGCGGTGGCGGGTTTTGTATTTCGGTTTGAGGGCGCAGGGGTATGGGTTGCGCCTGAGGCGCGGTTCCTGCCGGGGGAT
>JAJDVH010000255.1 GCA_022826185.1 Alphaproteobacteria bacterium | reverse complement strand
CGCCGTCCGGGGTGAGAAAGCCCCAGCGCCCGCGATAGTCCGTCCGGCGGAGGTCGGCCCCGGCGCCCATGGTGAAGCCGCGGGGCAGGGCGACGGAGACGCCGAGGCGCGCCCGGCGGGTTGCGTTGCGCCATCTCTCGGACCTCGGGCGCTCGCTCTCCCGGCCCATGAGGGCGTCGAGGCGCAGCTGCGGCATCGCCAGCCAGCCGATCCCGAGGGAGGCCCCGGCGACCGGCCCGTCGAGGAACCTGTTCCCCGCATGGGCGTGGACGCGCCGGTGCCACGACGCCTGCCCCGTGGCGGTGAGCCTTCGCGTGAGCCGGCGTTCGGCCTCCAGGCGCAGCCCGGTATCCCGGCTGCGGGATTCGCCGGCCGCCAGATGCCGCCGGGCGCCGGCCAGCAGGCTGAGTTCGGTGGCAGGGTCCGCCAGCCAGCGCGGCCCGGCATGGACCGAGAGGGAGGTCGTATCGAACGCGTTCCCCGCATGGTCGCGCCGCGAGAAGTCGCCGCCGAGCCTGAGCCGCAGGCGTTCCCCCAGGGGGTGCTGGTACTCCGCGCCGCCCCAGTAGGCGGCGCCCCGCCCGGATCTGGGCGCGGCGCCGGGGTCGCGGCGGAACGGCAGGGTCAGTCCGAATATGGGGATGTGGATGGTGTCGTCCGCCGAGGCGGAGTTGAGGTTGCTGTCCGAGGCGAGGGCGAAGCCGAACCGGGCGGTCCAGCGCTTGCGCGCCCGCATCTCGCCGAGGAAGCGGCGGATATTGGCCTCCATCGCCGGCGGCGGCCTGCCCGCCAGCACGCGCTCGAAATGGTCCCGCGCCAAGCGGTCCTCCCGCTTGAGGAAGAAGGCGCGGGCGAGTTCCAGCCGCACCCGGACGAGGCCGGGGCGCTCGACCAGGATGGCGTGGAGCGCCGCGACCGCCTCGTCCAGGAGCGCATCCCGGTCCTCCTCCGCCCGCCCCGGCCGCCCGGCGGCGCCCATCGCGGCGAGGCCGGTGAGGAACAGCACGTCCGTGCGGTCTTCCCGTTCCGCCGCCCGCGCCGCCAGCGGGCGCAGGATGGCGAGCGCGGCCTCGTGGTCACCGGCGCGCACCATCGCGCGGGCGCGGTTCACCTCGGGGTCGTCCGAGAGGTGCGAACGGTCCTGCGCGGCGGACGCGGACGCGCACAGCAGCAGAGCGATCAGGAGGGCGCAAAGCCGGGTCATGACGGCGGCCGCTTCCAACCCGGTCACTTGCGGTCCGCGATGTAGACGCCCAGAATGCTCTCCGTGTTGCCGGTGTTGGCCGCCCCGAAGACCCCGGCCGTCTTGGACGGGCCTTTGGCGTCCCTCCTGCCGAAGAATTGGCCGCCCCACTTGCCCACGAAACCCGCGACATCGGCGCCGTTCCTGACCAGTTGGGTGTCGCCGAAGTACGGCCCGCCTTCGATATTGAAATCGTAGATTCCGGTCTGCTTCAGCTTCAGCGTCTCGCCGCCGCCCAGGGCGACGCTTCCCTCGATCGTCCCGAAATAGTCCGTTCCCGGATCATCGAGAGACGAATCGAAATTGGCGGTGAGCGAAACGGTGGTGGTGAAGTCCCGGACCTGCCCGCCGGAAACGCGCTGGCCGCCGGCGAACCCGCTGTAGCTCACCTTCCCGAGCTTGTTGCTGCCCGTGCTCAGGATTTCGAGGTGCCAGTTCAAATACTCGCTCTTGCCGTATGTGAAAGCGGTGGTTTGCTGATCCCCCTGCGCATTGGTTGTCGTCCAGAGGCCGGCCGCCAAATAGTCGGGGGTGCTGTTAAATTTGGTGTAGATGACGATTTCCGCGGCGGTATCGTCGTCCCTGTCCAGGGAAATCCTGTCCCTTTGCACGCCGCCCACCGTGTCCCGCGTCGGGGACACATGCACGATATCGTAGCCGTTATGGTCCGTGCCCGCTTCTTCGGAGTCCGTGGTTATGAAGACGCTGTTGGCTTTGTCGAGTATCCGGTTGCCACCAGAGTCGGTCGAATAATCGCCGTCGGAGCCCTTTTGATCGACATGGTATCGTATCGTGTATTCCGCCGGACTGTTGTCGACATACTTCACATCAAGTCGTTCGTAGGACGACGAAGAGCCGCTTTTGAAAGGCGCCGTCGTCAGCACCGAACTGGCCGCAAGCGTAGGCACGGCGCTGGAAGGGGGATTATTGGGGTCGGCGGGGCGGGCGATTGCCGAACTGGTCGTGTTGATGCCCGGCCCGGTCTTGACTTTCGCCGCGACGCTCGTCGCCAGAGCCGAAGAAATCGGCCTTGCCGGCCCTACGCAATATCCCGAACATGGCCCGGACAATCCTGCTCCACCGCCGCCGCCTCCTCCTCCGCCACCGCAGCCGGAGAGCGCCATCGCCGTTGCTGCGACCGCAACCGCGCCAAACAACCCAAGCGTCTTTGTCATGTGATATCGTCCCTTGATTTGATGCTGAGGGGGGGAAGTAGGGCAGGCGGTTCGTCCATTGGATTACGCGCGATAACTGTAGTTATCGCGCATCACTTTCCGAGGGTGTCTGTTTTGTTCTCGGAGGAGTCCCAATGGCTATCGACGGCCCATCAACGACCGCCAAGCAAAACGGCCGACTTGCGCCGGTTCGTCCTCTCGGCCCCTGCGCCAAGGCCGCACGGGGCGCTTTGAGCGCCAATACCGTGCGCGCCCGGCGCTCCGACTTCGAGATTTTCGCCGGATGGTGCATGGATCGCGGCGAGACCGCGCTGCCGGCAGAACCGGAAATCGTCGCGGCATTTGTCGATTCCATGGCCGAGACGAGAGCGCCCGCGACGGTGACCCGCTACGTCGCCAGCATCGCGGCGGCCCATCGGACGGCGGGGGTGGACGGGCACGCAACGGCGGAACCCGTACGGCTGGCGCTGCAACGCATGCGCCGCCGGAATGGCCGGCGGCAGGATCAGGCGCTGGGTCTTACCTTCAGTCTCCGCCAACGATTGCTGGAAGCGGCGGGCGACAGGCTGATCGACGACCGCAACCGAGCCTTGCTCGCGGTGGCGTATGATTCATTGCTCAGGCGCAGCGAGCTTGTGGCGCTCGAAATCTCCGATATCGCCGAGGACGACGACGGCGCGGCCACGATCCTGGTGCGTTCCTCCAAGGCCGACCCCGAAGGTTCCGGCGAGATCGTCTATCTGGCTCCCGACAGCATGGAACTGGTTCGCGCATGGCTTGTGCGCGGCGGCGTGAGCGAAGGCCGTCTATTCCGTTCCCTGCGCCGCAGCGTACTCGGCGGCGGTCTCGATGCAGGTCAGGTTTCGCGCATCTTTAAGGGCATGGCCAGGCGCGCGAAGCTTCCCGACGAGGCCGTGGCGCGCATTTCCGGGCACAGCACCCGGGTAGGGGCGGCGCAGGACATGGTTGCCTGCGGTATAGGCATGCCGGCGATTTTGCAGGCCGGACGGTGGAAATCCCCGGCGATGGTGAACCGCTATGGAGAGCGCCTGCTTGCGAGGCGCAGCGGGGCGGCGCAGCTTGCCCGGTTGCAGGGCCGCGACCGGCGTCCATAGCGGCTTTCAATTGAGACGTGAGAAATAAGGATTTGACAAGTTTGACGCGCGATAACTACAGATATCGGGCGTAAAAGCGCCGTCATAAAAATTCAAAAACTGACGATAGAACATATCAAATATGATAT
>JAJDVH010000234.1 GCA_022826185.1 Alphaproteobacteria bacterium | reverse complement strand
GCAAAATACAGGGTGTTCATCGACACCTACGCCGGACTGAACGAGGATGAGTTCCGGCGCTTTGAGCGCGACTACCCAGAGGAGAGCACGGACATGGCGGGAATGATCCAAAGAGCCCGGGACGAGGGCAGGCACGAGGGTCGGCAGGCCGTGCTCGAACGGCTGCTGCGGCGCCGGTTCGGGCTCCTGCCCCCTGGGGTGGCCGCTGGTGAGATCGAGGCTTGGGCGGACAACGTCCTGGACGCCGACACGCTCGACGAAGTGTACCGGCCCGACTCCGCCTGACCCACTCGGGCAGGGCGAGCGCCGCCCCGAAGGCTGAACGGCGCTTCGCGCCGTGCGAGGGCGGGACGCCCTCGCCCCGAAGGAATACCCCGGAGCGAGGGCGTCCCGCCCTCGTTGGAGTCCCGCGGTTCAGTTCGAGGGCAGGATGCCCTCGCTCCGAAGGCGGCTCCCCCCGGAGCGAGGGCGTCCCGCCCGCGATGGAGTCCCGCGGGTCAGTTCGGGGGCAAGATGCCCTCGCTCCGGTGGACACCAAACCCCACTTGCCGTTTTCGGCCATTCGGCGCACTGTTGCGCCACCCCGGCAATCTGGAGGCTTCGTCTGGCCGCGCACCCACCACTTCACACTCAAAAAACGCCTTCCTTTACCTGCGGATACGCAGTACATACAGATGTGAGTAAGTCCCAATGGCCATGCGCACTTTCATGAAATCAGAAGCAGCTGTAGCTGGCAACTGTAAATTTCCCATTTCTGGCAACCGAAAACTGCACACATTGGCGTTTGCGGTGCGGTGTGCGGCGCTCCAACCTGTTGGCCAAGCCAGCAGGGAAGGAGCGTCGGGAAGATGCACGGATGGGAGACGAGGATGCGGCTGAGGCACTACTTGGAGAGGGGCGTTTCGAAGGCCGAGTTGTCGAGGCGGTTCGGCGTCAGCCGGCGCACGGTCCACGCCTGGATCGAGGCTGGGGAGCTGGACCGGGATCTGTCGGCGGGGGCGACCCGGTACTCGCCGCGGCCGCGCCGGCCGCACAAGCTGGACCCGTACAAGGGGATCATTGAGGCGCGTCTGGCGGAGTTTCCGCGGCTGTCGGCGCAGCGGCTGTTCGACGAGGTGCGGGCGGCGGGCTACGCGGGCGGCTACAGCCGCGTGCGCGACTACGTCCAGGGGGTGCGGCCCCGCGATCCGGCCGAGCCCGCGGTGCGCTTCGAGACGCCGCCGGGGCGCCAGGGCCAGGTGGACTTCGGCACGTTCAAGCTGCCGTGGGGGCGCCGCCACGCGCTGCTGGTGGTGCTCGGCCATTCGCGGCTGCTGTGGCTGCGCTTCTATCCGCGCCAGACCATGGCGGTGCTGTTCGACGGGCTGGAGAGCGCGTTCGCGCGCTTCGGCGGGGTGCCGGCGGAACTGCTGTTCGACCAGATGCGCGCGGTGGTGCTGTCGGACGACCGGACCGGCGGCGGCGAACTGGTGATGAACGCGGAGTTCCTGCGCTTCTCGGCGCACTGGGGCTTCGTGGCGCGGCCGTGCCGGGCGTACCGGGCGCAGACCAAGGGCAAGGTGGAGCGGCCGATCCGCTACCTGAGGGAGAACTTCTTCTACGGACGCACGTTCGCCAGCGACGAGGACCTCAACGCGCAGGCGTCGAGCTGGCTGGAGGGCACCGCCAACGTGCGCGTCCACGGCACCACCGGCGAGCGGCCGGCGGACCGCTTCGAGCGCGACGAGCGCCAGGCCTTGCGGCCGTTGGCGGCGGGGCCGTACCGCCGGCCGGGCGCGGTGCCGACGAACGCGCCGGCGCGACGGCCGCGGCCCGTCGTCGAGGTCGAGAAGCGGTCGTTGCGGGTCTACGCCGGGGCGGCGCGGTGACGGTCGCGAAGGACGGCCGCCGCGAGCGGGTGCGGGCAATGCTCGCCGACCTGAAGATGCCGGGCGCCTTGGAGGCGGTGGACGGCATCCTGGCGCGGGCCGACGGCGGTGCCGTGACCGCGACCGGGGCCATCGAGGAACTGCTCGAGGCGCAGATCGCGCTGCGCAACAACCGCCGCCTGGACTCCGCCATGCGCTCGTCGCGGCTGCCGGCGGTGAAGACCCTGGCGCAGTTCGACTTCGCCTTCCAGCCGAGCATCAAGCGCGGGCAGATCGACAGCCTGCACGAGCTCGGCTTCGTCGAGCGTGCCGAGAACGTGGTCCTGCTCGGCCCGCCGGGGGTCGGCAAGACGCACCTCGCGATCAGCTTGGCGATCGCCGCCGCCGAGTCCGGACGCCGGGTCTACTACGGCACCCTCGCGGACCTCGTCGCGTCGCTCGCCGAGGCCAAGACCGCCGGCAGCCTGGCGCGCCGGCTCAAGGTGCTCACCCATCCCGCCGTCCTGGTGGTCGATGAGATCGGCTACCTGCCGGTGAGCCGCGACGGCGCAGTGCTGTTCTTCCAGCTGATCAACGCCCGCCACGAGCGCGCCTCCACGGTGCTCACCTCGAACAAGGGCTTCGAGGAGTGGGGCGGCGTGCTTGGCGACGAGGTCATGGCCGCGGCGCTCATCGACCGCCTGCTGCACCACTGCCACATCGTCAACATCCGCGGCAACAGCTACCGGATGCGCGAGCACCAGGACCTGCTGCGGTCCGGGTCCGAGGAAGCCGCCCAAGGGGTCTCGGCGTGACCGCCGCGCGCGC
>JAJDVH010000045.1 GCA_022826185.1 Alphaproteobacteria bacterium | reverse complement strand
ACCCCGGCGCCCGGTTGTGGAAGCACAACCCCGGCGCCCGGTTGTGGAAGCACAACCCCGGCGCCCGGTTGTGGAAGCACAACCCCGGCGCCCGGTTGTGGAAGCACAACCCGGAGGGCGTCATGGCCGCTAATCGCCCGCACTTCCATGTCTGGGCTTATGCGCGCGGCGAGAAATTCATCTACCGCGTGGCACGGGCCTTCCATACGCAACAGGCCGCCTCGAAATGGGCGAAACGGCACTACCCGGACCGCAAGACGGAAGTGAAGCGGTGCTGGGAAGAACGCTGCGCACCGAAACTCGATTGACGGGAGGGCGTGCCATGACGGAACGGAAGCTGTCGCCCGAATCGCAGCGGTTGATAGACCTCGTGCAGAAGCAACAGGCCGGCGCGCGCTCGGCGGCGCCGGCGAGCCCGACTGCTGAATGGCAGGCGCAACAGGCGGCCGGGAGTGCCAGGCTTGCCGCGACGCGGGACCGCATACAGCGGCACATGGAAGCCGACGCGAAGCGCGAGCGGGCGCTGGACGCGGTGCTGATCGAGAATGAGTCCGCCCCGGCGGACGCGGCGCGGGCGATGCGATCCATAGAGGTGCTGATCGAATTCGATCCGGGCGAGCCCGTTCCCGGCGAGCTTGTGCCGGGCGAGCCCGTTCCGGGCGAGACGCTTGCAGCCGCGGCGCAGGCGATCCAGGAGGCCGCGGCGATCCATCCAACGCGCATGGCGGGCGTCGAAACGGCGGCCGTTATCGAGACGGCCGCGCGCGCGGCTTGGCCGGTATGGGCGGCGTCGCGCGGGCGCGATCCGGACGGCGGGCCGGAACTGCCGACCGCCGGGGAGCTGATCGACATTTTCGCGTCCGGGCGACGGCGTCACGATCCGGACGGCGATCCGGAGCGCGCGGCGATCACGCTCGGGGTGCTGCTCCCGCTGATAACGGAGCCGACGCCGGCGCGCGACACGGCCGAGACGCTTTTCGAGTATTGGGACCGGCCGCGCCCGGCCAGGCCATTCCTGCCGAAGCTGAAGGCGAACCTTCCGCGCTGGGATCGCGTCCTGGAGGAAACGCGGCTGATGACGACATGGCCGCGCACCGCGCCGGAGGAGCTGCGCAACGGGCAATATCTGATGGACTTGGGCGAGACCCTGGAGCGGTCCTGGCTGCTCGATATGTATGCCCGCGCCGGCGGCGCCATCGCGCAAGGCAAACGGCTTCCCTTCGATCTTCAGCTGGCCGTCGGCGCCATGGTCCACCTTGCGATCCGGGACCGGGATTTTCAGTGGCACACGATCCGCTTTCCGCACACGCGGCGGCACGCGGCGGATTGGCCGGTGGAACGGACGCCGAGCATCGAAGAGTGGATTTACGGGCCGGACGGCTTCGGCAATCCAAGCCGCGACTGGCGGCACATTCCGGAAGCGCTGTATTCCATGCGCGCCCGGCTGTCCGAGCTGCGCATTCAGGGTCACCGCGTCGCCTGGGCGTTCCCTTCCGTGATCCCGGAAACGCCGGACGCTCCGATTGTCGAATTCACGCTGCGCATTCCCCGGCAGGCGGCGCACGGCGCCCGCCTGGAATGGGCACGCTTCCGCGCATACGCGGCGCAAAGCGCGATCCTCGCCCGCGCCTATCTGTCGGCCGTCGATCACATGGGCAATTCCGCGCGCAACGGCTACCCGATCACGCGCGAACTGCCGGCGCCGGTGCTGAACGCGAAAGGCAAGCCGCTGCGCCGCAAGGGCGGCCGGATCGTGCGCAGCGCGACGGAGCGGACCGGCAATCCTCATGCCTGCTATGTGCGGCGGCTGTCTGGCCTGGAGCTGGCGCAAATGTGCGGCTTCGACACGCCGGGGCGGAAGCAGCGCGCGCGAGCGCTGGCGGCCTTCGAGCGCCTAGAGGCGGACGACGTGATCGAGCTGCACCGGGAGGGCGACGGCTTCCGCATATTCGGACCGGCGCCCGGCCAGGCGTAACGGCCCTGTATTGCCGGGCGCGGCGAGGCCAGGCGGGACAGCGGCGTATTGCCGGGCGCAACCCCTACACCGCTGTCCCGCAACCCCTACACCGCTGTCCCGCTTAACTGCCGCAAAGCCAGTGCAGGCAAGGGTTTGCGCTTCCGGCCCTGACTCTCCCTGACTCTCCCTGAAAGAGGGGAGAGCAGGGAGAAGGGCGAGGGCTTGCGCGCCGTCTCGCCCGCCCGCTTCGCCAGGGCGGCGGGCGAGCCGGCCCGCGCCGCGCCCTGGGATGGCGGCCGCACGGCCGGCGGCAAACCGGAGACGGCGAGCGCGCCGCACCGGCGTGATTGCGGCCCGGCGCCTGGCCAGGCGGGACGAGGCTGTATTGCCGGGCACGGGCTGCCCTGGCCTTGCGACCAGGGCAGAGCCCGGCCCTGCCCGGCTCGGCTAGCGCCATCTCGCCAAGCCGGGGAGGTAGGCGCGCCGGCAATCTATCGCGCCGGGTCCGCGACGTCGCGCTGGAGAGTGGGGAAGCTGCCGGGAGCGGCGGGGCTGGCCTGGCGGTCTCGCGGCGCGGCGACCCTACTTCGGTTCAGGCCGTGGTCCGCTGGCGTTCGCGCGAGGCGGGCCGTCTAGTCCGCTGCCCGGCGCCGCGAGCGTAGCGCACGCCGGCGCGCGGCGCCAGCGATCCCGGAAAAAGTTGGGCCGTCACCGCGCAACCCCCCCGATCCGTAATTTTTCTGCAAATGCCAATTTTCGATTTTGCCCGGCGGGCGGCCCGGCGCCGGCGCGCGGAAAATGCAGAAAATGCATTTGTGACAAGCATGCTTGTCTGCCGCGCCGCGCGCGGTCTGCATAGATTGCAGGATTCCTGACATAGCGAGGAAGCCCGCCAGCATGATTGACCCCAAGGCTCTTCAGAAGTTGCTCGACGAACTGACTGTCAAGTTGGAGGACATGCAGCACCTCAAGCAGCTCGACCCGGCGACCGTTGCGGAGCTCCTGGCCCTGAAGTCGAAAATGGACGAGATGCCGGCGAACCTGCGGGCCGACTTCCAGAACTTCCTCGACACGATCCCCAACGCTTCCAAGGAAGGGGCGCCGATCATGGACGCCGAAGCGCGCGAGCTCGCGAAACTCTGCAGCAAGGCGAGCCTCCAGCGCTACACCCAAGCGGCGCTGTCATCCTCCGCACTCGACGGCGCCGAAGCCGAGCTCAACAAGGCGCTCGCTATCACGCCCGGCCGGGTCCCGCTCGCCATGCTGGCCCCGGACCCCGCCGATATCGTCAAGGCGACCACGAACGTTGACCCCACGGTGCGGTCTTCGATGTGGCTTGACCGGCTGTTCGCGGACTCGGCCGCCATGTATGCCGGCGTCACCTTCGACCAAGTGCCGCCCGGCGTAGCGGCCTATCCGGCGACGACTGCGGGCGCGACGGGCGCCCAAAAGGGGCGCGGCGAGGCGGCCGCGGATGCAGCGTGGACCGTGGGCGTTACCGAGCTCAAGCCGAGCTCCAACGTCGTGCGGGCCGTCTTCAGCTCCGAAGACGCCTATCGCGTGCCGGGCCTGGAGAGTGCGCTGCGGCGCGATCTGGGAATGGCGGTGCGCCATGCGGTCGATCTAGCCATCTTCACCGGCGACGCTGGCGCGAACGAGGACGCCGGGGACGTGACCGGGCTGACCGGGATCGACAAGCTCGACGAGCAGACGTTGACCCAAGCGAACAAGGAGAAGGGCGAGGATACGCTTGCGGCCTTCGCCGCGATGCTCGACGGCAAGGGCGCCGGCGGGCTGGAGGATTTGCGCATCGTCTCCAGCGTGCCGGCAAACACGCTGTGGACCGGCACGATTGCGGTGGCCAATCAGGCCGTGACGATCCGCGAGCTCATGGCGCGGAACGGGCTGCGCTACATGCCGCGCGGCGATCTCTCCGACGCGACGACGGCGGGAAAATTCGGCGCCGTGGTCGGACGCGGGCGGAACATTCGCGGTAGCGCCGTCGCGGCCATCTGGTCTGACTTCGAGCTCATCCGCGATCACTACAGCGGCGCGGCCAAGCGCGAAGTCGCGCTGACGGCGACGGTGTTCTGGAATTTCGGCGTGGTCCGCAAGGAGAACTGGGCCAGGCTGAAATTCGTCGCCTGACATGGCGCAACAGGAACGGATCATTGCCACGGGCCGGCAGTCCGGCGCCGAGCCGCGCATTGACGACATGATCCTCGCCTGCCGTCGGGCGTCGCTGTTGACGGGCCGGCGGTTCGATGCCCCGGACGATTACCAGGAGGCGCTGCGAGCGCTGGAGAGGCAGACATGACGAAACGGGTGACGGTCGATCTCAAGGCCGAGCAGGCCGAGCTGGCGGCCATCAAGGGAATGCTGGGCGGCGCGATAGACGCCGTCGCCATGCGGCATGCGCTCCGGATCGCCGGCGACGTGCTCGCGTTCGGCAATCCGGTGCGGACCGATCCGGGCGAGGCCCTGGCCGTCATGCGCGAGCGCCTGGCGTCGCTGGAGGCGTCGCTGCCCGGCAACGCCCTGCCGGAGGCGACACAGGCGCAAATCGACTATCTGCGGGCGCGCATCGAGCGCGCCGAATAACGGGCTCGCGGCGGGGGCTGATTCCTAAGCGGCCCTGGTGACGGCGCCGCGAGGGGCGGGCGCGGTTTGCGAGAATTGCCGCGTCCGCCTTTCCCTTCCCGGAGTGAGCGCGCGGCATGGCCACACTGCCGACCCACCGGCTGACGATTGACCTGGTCGGGATCGCCGGTGCGGATATCGCCGGCATTGTCGCTACGGTCGAGCTTGTGCCGGCCGAGCTGGTCTGGCCGGTCGGAACGCCGCCCGCAACAGCGGTGCTCTATCCGGCACCGTTGTCCGGCAGCGCGGACCGGCAGGGACGGGTGCTTTTCGATCTTGTGCCGTCGAGCGTCGCCGGCGGGCGCTACCGCGTCACGGTGGGCGCCTATGTGCGCGAGGTCCTCATGCCGGACCGCGACGTGCGGCTGTCCGAGTTGTGACACGCGCGCGCCTTCCATTGCCGCACCGGCGGGATAATCTGCCGGCATGAAGGCCGACGACCTGGCGCGCGTCGCGGCGAACCTGGACCGCCTCGCGCGCTCCCTGGAAAGCGACGCCGCAAAGCAGATCATCTCGCCCGCGACGGGCGAGGCGGTGCTTGCGACGCTGATCGACATAGCGCCGGCGCCCGCCTGGCGCGCGGCGCGCGGACCGGACGCCGCGACGGTGGCGCTCCTGGCGAAGGCGATCCGCATTCTCGCGTCCATGCTCGCCGCGCGCGCCGGTGCGCAGCTCCCGATTGCCGGCGTGATCGCGGACCTGGCGCGCGAGCCGGAGACGGCGCCGGCGCAAACGAAACGCTGGCGCAAGTGCCTGGCGCCGGAGTGCGGCGCGACCTTCTTCAGCGCCGGGCCCTGGGATCGCGTTTGCGGCGCGTGCCGCGAGGCGGGCCAGGACGGCGAGCCGGAGGGCAAGCATGAAGATTCCGACTAGCCGCGCGGCGCGGCCCTCGACTGTCTGCCCGGCCGGGTCCTGGCCGGCCGAGTGCCGGGGCGGGCGGCATGTAGGCGGCGGCGAGTATGAGATCGCCTGGCGCGTGACGCCGGCGGGATCGCGCCGCGCCTTCGAGCTGGTGCAACGGACCGGGCGGGCCGGGCTGAATGCCGCGGCCGTGGATCTCGGCTTCGGCGGGCGCGAGATCCAGCCGGAAGATCTCGCCGGGCGCTGCCTGGTAACGGTCCGGACTTTCGGCGGCGCGCGCTCGGCCCGCGTCCTGGATACGGCCCCGCTCGGCTAGACGGGGCGCCCGTCCGGCGGGAAGCGGGGCAGGGCGTGCGAGTCGATTTGGGGGGGTATCCAGATACCCGGAAGGCCCCGAATCGCGCTGTGCGGCGATTTATGGCGGTCCGAATTCGGGCGATCCGGGCGAATTCGCCCAATTCGGTCCCGATCGGCGGAATTCCGGCTTTGCGGCGATCGCACGGCTGACGGCCTCGATCGCGCGCCTGGCGCCGCTCGCGGCGGGCCGATTTTCGCAGCTCGAGAGCCGATCCGGCGGGATCGCGCCGGCGCCGGCGCATCGATGACGCCGAATTCGTGCGCCGGGCGCAAAGCGAAGGGTTGCGGCAGAGCCGGACCCCGGCCCCGGGAGGCTACCATGTCGGGAGACCAACCGGGGGCAGCTCCAACCGGGCCGGCTGCCGAGCGATGTTCAGTGAACACTGCAATGCCGGCGCGGCGGGCTTGTGTTGCCGCGCGGGCAGTCTGGCGGCTGGCGAGCGGCCGGACAAGCGGCGTAGCATGGGCGGCGCCGGCGCGGTGATCGCATCCGCGCCGGCGCCTGGTCGAAACAGCCTATGGAGGAGGCCGCCGACGTGCTCCGAACCTACTGCAATTCCGTTCCGCCTCGCGCCGCCTCGCGCGGCCGCTTCGCCGCGCCCTGGGGGTGCCTGATAAATACCAATTATCGGCACTTTCGCGCCGGGGCGCCGTCATGACCGCCGCGAGCTCGGCCGCGATCCTCGCATTCCCGGCCGCGCCGGCCGCCCTGTCGCGCGCGGCGGCGGAGCTCTGGCACGACGGCGAGCGCGAGCCGGAGACGGCGCGCGCCTATGCGCATGACTGGCGCGCATGGTGCCACTGGCTGGCGGATCGCGGGATCGCGCCGGACCGGGCCGGCGACATGGAACTGGCGTCGCATTTGGGCGACCTCTACCTGGTCGAGCTCGCGACGGCGCCGACGCTGCGACGGCGCCGCGCCGGCATCGAGGCCGTCCGGCGCGATCACGGCCTGGAGCCGCTGGCCGGACCGGAAACGAAACGCATCCTGAAGGGCGCCGCGAAGCGCGACCGCGACCGCGAGCTGAAGCAGGCCCGGCCGCTGTTGCGCGAGCAGCTCCGGCGGATGGTCGAGGCGATCCCGGACGACGCGCGCGGCCGGCGCGACCGCGCCCTGTTGCTGATCGGCTGGCACGGCGCGCTCCGGCGTTCGGAGATCGCCGGCGCGGACTGGCGGGACTGGTCCGCGCCGGCGCCGCCCCTGGTCGAGATCGCCGTGCTCCGGCTGCGACGGTCCAAGCACCGCGCGGGCGTGGAAACGGCGCGGCTGCCGGAATGCCCTGACGGCGCGCTTTGCCCCGTCCTGGCGGCGGGCGCCTGGCGCGAGGCCGTGCGCGCCGGCAGCGACGATCCGCTGTTCCCGGCCGCGTCGCGCTCCGGAGTCGCGGCGGGCCGGCGGATCGCGCCGGAGGCGGTGGGGCGCGTGTTGCGCCGGCGGATGGCGGCGGCCGGGCTCGATATCGGCGGCTACAGCGCGCACAGCCTCCGGGCAGGCGCGATCACGCAATGGGCGGCGGATGGCGTCTCGCCGCTGCGCATCAAGGAATATGCCCGCCTCAAGAGCCTCGCCATGGTCGAACGCTATGTCCGCGACCTCGCGGCGGTGCGCGGCGCGCATCCGTCCCTCGCGGTCTATGGAGGGCGCGCGTGACTGGCGAGCTCGCGCCGGTCCTGCACGCCGGGATCGGCCTCGCGGCGCTCGCCTGGCTCGCATCGATGCGCGGCTGGCGGCGCCGGCGCTGGCACTGGATCGTCCTGGACGCGCTCGCCGGCCTCGCATGCGTCGCGGTGCTGATCGGCGTGCTGTTTCGCTGACACCGCGCGAATCGTTGGTATGGTGGGGCGGCGCGAAGGCGGTTGGCCCCGCCAGTCGCGCCTAGTCGAAACAGCCTGATCAGGAGGCCGACGACATGGCGAAACACCTATCGCTGAAACCTCGCCCGGACAACCGGCGCCCGGTTGTGGAAGCACAACCCCGGCGCCCGGTTGTGGAAGCACAACCCCGGCGCCCGGTTGTGGAAGCACAACCCCGGCGCCCGGTTGTGGAAGCACAACCCCGGCGCCCGGTTG
>JAJDVH010000151.1 GCA_022826185.1 Alphaproteobacteria bacterium | reverse complement strand
AAAAAGAACGGCGAATTCGTCGGCAGGAAGATGTTCATCCCGAAACGGCCGATCAGCGTCCACATGATCGCGCCCAGAACGTAGTCCTGGACGACCGCCCAGACCGGAAACGCCCCGCTCATCTGCCGCCTCTCGCCGCGCGTCGCGCGCGGGATAAAAGAAACCGGGGGCGGAACGAGGTTCCGCCCCCGGCAAGAGTCACGCGTCGGTTTACGCTAGTGCGACGCCTCCAGAATGGTCGCCCCGCTGGGATCGCGGGTATTGTCGACCATCTGCTGGATCTCCTCGTCGGGCGCCGGCGTCATCAGGCTGACGACCACCATGGCCACCAGGCTGACCGGCATGCCGATGATGCCGAACCGGAGATGGTCCAGACCGATCCACGTCTCGCCGGTGGTGTAGGTCCACCAGAGGTAGATCGACCCGGCCGCGAAGCCCAGCACCATGCCCGCGATCGCGCCCGCCGTCGTTGCCCGTTTCCACCACACGCCCAGGACGAGCGGGAAGAACAGGCCGGAGCAGGCGAAACAGAACGCCCAGGCGACGGCTCCCAGAATACCGGTGAGCTGCAGGCTGGCGACCGCGGCGCCGAGAGCGCCGATCACGATCAGCAACACGCGCGCGACGATCAGACGCCGCGCGGTGTCGGCCTTCGGATCGATGATCTTGTAGTACAGATCGTGGCTCAGCGCGTTGGCGATGGCGAGCAGCAGACCGTCCGCAGTCGACATGGCGGCCGCCATGCCGCCGGCCGCGACCAGACCGGAGATCACATACGGCAGCCCCGCGATCTCGGGCGTGGCCAGCACGACGATGTCGGGCCGCATGAAGAACTCGTTGATCTGCAGAATGCCGTCCTTGTTGCCGTCGGTCACCGCGAGCATGCCCACGGATGTCCACTGCTTGATCCATTCGAGGTTTTGCACGTGCTCGATGGACTTGCCGATGACGGCGGTCGCGAGGTTCGGATCGAACAGCTGCAGCTTGGTCAGCGTGGCGAGCGCCGGCGCCGTGAAGTACAGCAGGAAGATGAAGAACAGCGACCACGACACGGAACGCCGCGCCGCGCGAACCGTCGGCGTGGTGAAGTAGCGCATCAGGATGTGCGGCAGCGATGCCGTGCCCGCCATCATGCAGAGCGCCAGGGTGACGAACTTCCAGTTATAGAGCGCGCTGTCCGCCGGTCCGTTGTGCAGGCTGGTGACGATTTTCACCCCGGGCACCGATTCCACCGCGGCCGCGCCGACGCCGAGCAACGGCTCGAGTTCGGTGATCCGCGCCACGGCCTCGCCGTAGGTGAAGTGCGGGATCACGCCGAAGCCCTGCGCGTTCGACATCCAGATGACCGGCACGAGGTAGGCGATGATCAGCACGATGTACTGCGCCACCTGCGTCCAGGTCACCGCCCGCATCCCGCCGAGCATCGAGCAGAGCAGGATGCCCAGCAGACCGAACCAGACGCCGACCTCGAACGGGATGTGCAGCGCGCGCGCCGCGATCGTTCCGGTGGCGTTGATCTGCGCCGTCACATAGGTGAAGGAGGTGACCACGAGGATGATGACGGCCACGAACCGCGCCGTGTTTCCGCCGTACCGCGTCCCGATGAAATCGGGCACCGTGTAGCAGCCGAACTTGCGCAGATAGGGCGCCATCAGCGCGTTGACCAGCACATAGCCGCCGGTCCAGCCGATCACGAAGCCCAGATAGGGGTAGCCGCCGAAATAGATGCCGCCGGCGAGCGCCACGAACGAAGCGCCGGACATCCAGTCCGCCGCCGTGGCCATGCCGTTATAGAGCGACGGGACCTCCCGGCCCGCAACGTAATAGGCGTCCACCTGCATGGTGCGCGACAGCCAGCCGATGGTGGCGTAAATCGCGAGGGTGAAGAGCAGGAACAGCACGCCGATGGTCCTGGCGCCGACGCCGAACTGCTCGATAATGGCCATGAGGGCGAAGAAGCCGAGGAAACCCAGGGTGTACAGGCCGTACACCTTGCCCAGCTTGTCGACGAACCTCGTGCCTTGCGCTTGCGTATTCATCAGCCGCTCCCCTTACTCTTCCGCCACCCCGTGCTCTTCGTCGATGTTGTCCTGGAAGATGTTCTGGACAACGATCAGCAGCACGAAGATGATCAGCGAGCCCTGCACGATGAAATAGTAGCCGAGCGGGAATCCGAGGAAGGACGCCCCGTCGAGATCCTTGGCGAACCATGGCACCACGTATCCGAACAGGAACCAGATCGCCAGGACCACATAGGTTAGGGTGGAGGTTTTCCTCCAGTGCGCTTGCCGAGTTTCGGAACTAACTTCCGCCATGCGTCTCTCTCCCCTTCTCTTATTGTTCGGGCGTGGGCCTCCCCGGCCTTGCCGATCTATGCTCCAGACCACATCTCAGGGTCGGGGATACCGCACGGAGCCATGATCGCCTATAATCGAGATTCTTTGACATGTGAACCCGAAAAAAGCGGTTATGTTGCGCAAAACCGTCCTCGGTGTTGGGGCAATTGTGGAAAGGTTTCGTCCGCGTTTCGAGCGCCACAGGCTCGATACGCCGGACAGGCTTGCGGACTTTCTGCGCACGCGCTCTTCCTATGTCGCGCAGACCTCGCTTTACGGTTATCTGAAAACGCGAATGGGTACGAGCTACCGGATTTATTTCGAGGACGACACCTTCTCGGCCTCGATTCGGATGGCGGCAGTTAAGCTTTTTCTCTCCTGTCTTGCAGACCTTACGGTGTTTGCGGCGGCGCTTTCCGAAAGGGACGGTTCGCTGCCTCCCGGCGGCGCGGCGGCGCTGGCGTCGCATTGTTTCCGTCTCGCTGCCGAGCGCGGGCTCGCCGATGCAGGCGCGGATCCGGCGCCCGGGGAAACGCTCGCGCGCTTCGACCTCCGCCTCCAGGCGACCGACTGGCCGGCGGCGGCCGCGGACGGCCGGCACGCCTTTGCCGGCAGCGAGGCCGATCTTGTCCGGTTCGCGCCGATCGTCGACGAATACAAGGAGCTCGACCGCGAGATCGTGACCAATTCGATCCGCTTTCGCTGGCGCGACGTGCGCGACCAGCTTCGCCGGCGTCTCGACGCCCCGGCGCTGGGCCGCGCCGCTCGGCAGGGCGGTTTCGCCGCGACGGACTGCTGATACCAACGGCCTCGATTGGGAACTCATGCCAGCGGTCGTTGACCGGAACCGGTGGCGGAGCCACCTCCACCGTCGCCCCGGCCCCCGAGCCGGGGCCCAGCCTCGGTTCCGGCGGCAGCTTCTGCGGTTGAGCATGCTCTTCACCGGCTGCGGCGGCGCCCGAGTCAGGGTCCCGGATCGGGTCCGGGATGACGACATGGACCCCGGCTCGGCGGCTTCGCAACGCACGCCCCCAACCGTCGCCCCGGCCGCCGAGCCGGGGCCCAGCCTCGGTTCTGGCGGCAGCTTCGGCGGTCGATCTCGTTCTTCGCCGGTTGCGGCGGCATCGGGAGCCATGGTTGGACCCCGGCTCGGAGGCCGGGGTGACGAAATGGGGAACCGGGCGGGACGTAGCCCGGCCGGCAGGCGCATCGGATACAAGGCGAACGAGATGTGTGAATCCGGTAGGGCTCGGGGGCCCGGGGTGACGAAAGGGGCGCAGAGCGAGGCGTAGCCGGGCCTGCGGGCGCACCGGATACGAGCCGAAACGAGATGCGCTTGCAGCAGGCATGGCGGGAAGGAGGTCCTGAGCAGCGGCGAGGACCCCTGCGGAAATGTCATGGAATGTCATGTTCGGTCATGTGCGCCGCCGGAAATGTCATGTTTTGTCATGCGGGGCCGTTTCCGCCGGGCTGTCGGCGCGGTCCTCCTGCCGGGCTGCGGCGAGGGTTTCGGCGGCGGGGGTCGGTTTCGGTCATGCCATCTCCTTCGGGGCCAGGGGCGGGACGGAATGTCCCTGTTTTGCGCGCGTTTCGCGTGTGCGTGCGTGCGGGCGCGGGCGGGTGTCGGCGCCGGCGCGGTTCGCGCACCTGATTGCGCGCGCGAGACGGCGCACGCACCTCGCCTGTCCGTTCCCGCCGGGGTCTTTTTCGCGGCCCCAGCCGGTCGCTTTCTGCAGAAACGCCGAAAGGCGGCCCCGGAAGCCGCCTCTCTCTACTTTCATTCTACACCATACCGCCAAATGTCAAGCCCGGCCGGGAACAAAAAATGAAAATTCCGGAGATTTTTCATGGAATGCCGGTGGAACCGGGGGCCGGGGCGACGGCAGAGCGGTATCCTTCATGAGCCGCAACCCGTCGGGCCGGCCTGCTTCGGATGCAATTGCCGGCCGGAGACCCAGCTCGCCCGCACGATGCGGTCGTCGCCCAGCACCATCAGGGCGAGCAGCGTGTCGGCGAGCGTCTCGCTGAGCGCGTCGCGCGCGGCCAGCAGCGGCGTCGCACGGGGATCGAGCACGACCAGGTCGGCGTAGCGGCCGGGCTCCAGCCGCCCGATCCCGTCCTCCATGCCGAGCGCCCGGGCGTTGCCGAGCGTCGCCAGGTAGAAGGCGCGCTCGGGCGCCAGCCGCCGGCCCCGGAGCTGCGCCGTGCGGTAGGCCGCGCCCAGGGTCGCGGGAAGCGAATAGCTGGTGCCGCCGCCTATGTCGGTCGCGACAGCGAGGCGCGGCGCGGCGGCACCTCCGGCTTCCGGCGAATAGGGCCCGATGTCGAACAGGCCCGAGCCCAGAAATTCGTTGGAGGTCGGGCAGTGGACCACCGTCGAGCCGGCCTCCGCGAGCCGCTCGCGCTCGCGCGCCGAGAGATGCACGCCGTGCGCGAACAGGCTGTTCGGCCCGAGCAGGCCGAAACGGTCATAGACGTCGGTATAGTCGATGCAGTCCGGGAACAGGCGGCCGACCTCCGCGATCTCCTCCTGCGTCTCGGAGAGGTGCGTCTGCATCAGCGCGTCG
This sequence comes from Alphaproteobacteria bacterium, assembly GCA_022826185.1. Classification (GTDB taxonomy): domain Bacteria; phylum Pseudomonadota; class Alphaproteobacteria; order Bin95; family Bin95; genus Bin95. Next base: position 8,479 of record JAJDVH010000151.1, on the reverse strand, counting down.
GGATGGCTCTCCAGGAACTCGCCCGCCGCTGCAAGCTGCGCCGCCCCCGATGTGATGGCGAAGCGGGGTGAGACGGCGTAGCGCAGGCGCCCCCGCCCGTGCCAGCGGGCATGGAGCCGCTGGCTCGCGCGGAGCCCGGATTCGGCATCGTCGCGGAGTGCGGCGGGCGCGTTCCGGTCCATGAGGGTCTTGCCGGCGGCGAGCGCCATGCCCCGCCGTTCCGCCGCCGCGAAGAGCCGGTCGGCGGCTTCCTCGTGGACGGTGGAGAAAACGAGCGCGGCCGTCGTCCCGTGGGCCAGCAGGAGGTCGAGGAAGGTCTCCGCCGCGGCCGCGGCATGGTCGGCCTCCGCATAGCGCGCTTCCTCGGGGAAGGCGAAGCGGTCGAGCCAGTCGAGCAGGCCCCGCCCGCCGGCGGCGGCGATGCGGTATTGCGGGAAATGGATATGCGGATCGACGAAGCCCGGCAGCACCAGGCACCGCCCGTAGTCCCGCCGCGGCGCGCGCCGGCAGTCCACCGGAAGTTCGCGGGCCGCTCCCGCCCAGACGATGCGTCCGCCGCGGAGCGCCAGCGCCCCGTCAGCAATGTCGCGAACGGCGGCCCGGCCCAACTCCGCCGGGTCGCCGGCAAAGTCGATCAGGCGGCCCAGAACGACGCAGTCCGCGCCGTTCCGGGCAGAGGGGCCGCTACTGGGGCAGCTTGTCGTCAACGCCCTTCACATACCAGTCCATGCCGAGCAGCATGCCGTCATCGGCCCGCTCGCCTTCCTTGACCCGGAGTGCGCCCTCCTGGTCGTAGATCGGGCCGGTGAAGGGGTGGAACTCGCCGGAGCGGATCTTCTCGACCATCGCCGCGGCGTCGGCGGCGACATCGTCCGGCAGGTCCGTATAGGGGGCCATGACCACCATGTCCTCGGCGAAGCCGCCCCAGATGTCGCCCGACTCCCAGGAGCCGTCGAGCACGGCCTTCACGCGGGAGACATAGTAGGCGCTCCAGTCGTCGATGATTGCGGTGTAGTGGGCGGCCGGCGCGAAGGCGTCCATGTCGGAGGCCTGGCCGAAGGCGTGGACGCCGCGCTCGCCGGCGATCTGGACGGGCGCCGGGCTGTCGGTGTGCTGCGTCATGATGTCAGCGCCCTGGTCGATCAGCGCCTTGGCCGCGTCGGCCTCCTTGCCGGGGTCGAACCAGGTGTTCACCCAGACGATCTTCAGCTTGAAGTCCGGGTTGACGGACTGGGCGCCCAGCAGGAAGGAGTTGATGCCCCGCACGACTTCGGGAATCGGGAAGGACGCCACATAGCCGGCCACGCCCGACTTCGACATCTTCGCCGCGATCTGGCCGATGACATAGCGGCCCTCGTAGAAGCGCGCGGAATATGTCGCCACATTGTCCGCCCGCTTGTAGCCGGTCGCATGCTCGAACTTCACGTCCGGAAAGCGCTTCGCGACCTTCACCGTCGGGTTCATGAAGCCGAAGGAGGTGGTGAAGACAATGTCCGCGCCCTCGCGCGCGAACCGCTCGATGGCGCGCTCGGCGTCCGGGCCTTCCGCCACGTTCTCGACATAGAGGGTCTCGACCTTGTCGCCGAACGCCTCCTCGATGGCGAGGCGGCCCTGGTCGTGCTGGTAGGTCCAGCCATGGTCGCCGATCGGGCCCACATAAACGAATGCCGCCTTGACCGGATCGGCGGCCTGGGCGGCCGGAAGCGCCAGCATCATGGCGAAAGCGGCGAAGATGGTAGCTCTCAACATTCCCTGTTCTCCAGCTGGACCCGCTCCGGGCGGGCCGTGTTTCCGCTTCCGGCCGGTCGAAAGCGCCGCAGGGCGGAGACGGCCTACCGGTCCGGCACGAAGACCTGTCCGAGACAGGACGGCGAGTCGTTTCTCGCCGTCCATCGGTCGCGCGAGAGTATCACCAGCGCCGCAACCGTCGCAAGATAAGGCAGCGCGGAAAGGAACTGCGAAGGCAGCGCAATTCCTTCCGCCTGTGCATGAAATTGAAGGATCAGCGCGCCGCCGAAAAGATAGGCGCCGATGGCCGCGCGCAGCGGCATCCAGCTTGCGAACACGACCAGCGCCAGCGCGATCCAGCCGCGTCCCGCGGTCATGCCCTCGACCCATTGCGGCGTATAGGCGAGCGAAAGGTAGCCGCCCGCCAGCCCGGAGCAGGCGCCGCCGAAGAGCACCGCCAGGAAGCGCGTCCGGATGACATGCACGCCCAGCATGTGGGCGGAATCGTGATTGTTGCCGACGGCGCGCAGCGCGAGGCCGGGGCGCGTGCGGAACAGGAACCATGAAACAGAGACCGCGAGCGCGATGGACATGTAAACCAGCGGGTCCTGTCCGAAGAGGATGGCGCCGACGACGGGCAGGTCGGTCAGGAACGGGATGTCGATGCGTTCGAGCTTGAGGCCGGGCTGGCCGATGAACGCCTCGCCGATCATGCCGGAGAGTCCGAGGCCGAGCAGGGTGAGCGCGAGCCCGGAGGCGACCTGGTTGGCGGCGAGCCGCAGCACCAGGAAGCCGAACAGGCTGGCGAGCGCCATGCCGCCCAGCATGGAGGCGCACACCCCCAGGTAAGGCGAGCCGGTGAGCTGGGCGCCCGCGAAGCCGGTCACGGCGCCGACGATCATCATGCCCTCGACGCCGAGATTGAGGACGCCGGAGCGCTCGGTCACGAGCTCGCCCAGCGCCGCGATCAGCAGCGGGGTCGCCGCCGTGACGATGGTGAGGATGACGGCTTCGAAGCCGGTCACGGCGCTTCCTCCGCGCGCGCCGCCGCCCGCCGCATCGGCCGGAAGTGGAGCCGGTAGCGGATGAACACGTCGCAGCCGAGCACGAAGATCAGGATCGCCCCCTGGAACACCCTCACGATCTTGTCGGAGACGCCGAGCGCGACCTGCGCCGACTCGCCGCCGATATAGGTGAGCGCCAGAAGCAGCGAGGCGAACACGACGCCCACCGGGTTCAGCCGGCCGAGAAAGGCGGCGATGATCGCCGTGAAGCCGTAGCCGGGCGAGATCGACGGGTGGAGCTGCCCGATGGTGCCGGAGACCTCCGCGATGCCGGCAAGGCCGGCGAGGCCGCCGGAGACGGTCAGCGCGGCGAGGATCGAACCGCGTTCGGAAAAGCCGGCGAAGGCGCCGGCGCGCGGCGCGGCGCCGACCACGCGGAACTCGAACCCCTTGAGGGTGCGGCCGAGCAGGACGGCCAGCGCGGCGACGGCGAGCAGGGCGAGGATGGTGCCGAAATGCAGCCGTCCGGCCAGCGCCGGAATCACCGCATCGGCTTCGAAAAGGCGCGATTCGGGAAAATTGTATCCCTCCGGATCGCGCCACGGGCCGCGTACCAGCCAGTCGAGCAGGAGCTGGGCGACATAGACCAGCATCAGCGAGGTCAGGATTTCGCTGGAGCCGAACCGGACGCGGAAGAAGGCGGGTATGGCCGCCCAGGCCATGCCGCCCAGGACGCCGCAGACCAGCACGGCCGGGAGGATCAGCGGCCCCTGCCATTCGGGCAGCATGACCGGCAGGATCGAGCCGCATATGGCGCCGACCGTGTATTGGCCCTCCGCGCCGATGTTCCAGACATTGGTGCGGAAGGCGAGCGCCAGCCCGACGCCGATGAGCGCGAGCGGCGTCGCCTTGACGACGATTTCCTCCAGCGACCAGGCGTCGGTAAGCGGCTTGACGAAATAGACGTAAAGCGCCCGCAGCGGATCGTGCCCCAGCGCTGCGAACAGGACGGCGCCGAAGACGAGCGTGAGCAGCAGGGCCAGCAGCGGCGAAAGCCAGACCATGAGGCGCGAGTCCGCGCTCCGCTGCCGCAGCTCGACCCGCATGGCGGTCAGTCCCCCGCGCCGCCCATGAGGAGGCCGATGGCCTCCCTGGTCGTCTCTGCCGCCGGGACCGCCGGCGAGAGGCGCCCCCGCGAGATCACCGCGATGCGGTCCGAAATCTCGAGGATCTCGTCGAGGTCCTGGCTGATAGCGAGGACGGCTGCCCCGCCGCGGGCGAGCGCGGCGAGTTCGCGGCGGATCCCGGTCGCCGCGCCGACATCGACGCCCCAGGTCGGCTGGCTGACGGCAAGCACGCCCGGCATGCGGTCGAGTTCGCGCCCGACCACGAATTTCTGCAGGTTGCCTCCGGAAAGCGCCTTGGCCTCCGGGTCGCCCGCCGGCGCCCGAACGTCGAAGCGGCTCACGATCCGCTCCGCAAGGCGGCGCGCCCGCCCGAGGCGCAGCAGGCCCCCGACCGAGATGTCCCGGTCGGTGCCGTGCCGGGTAAGGACGGCATTCTCCGAAAGGCGCATGCCCGGCACGGCCGCATGGCCGAGCCGCTCCTCCGGGATGAAGGCCGCGCCCAGGCGCCGCCGGGTTCGCGGCCCCGCCCGCCCGCAGGGCCGGCCGTCGATCTCGACGGCGGTCCGGTCGGAGGCGGGCGTCTCGCCGGAAAGGGCTGCGAACAACTCGTCCTGGCCGTTGCCGGCGACGCCCGCGACACCGACGATCTCGCCGCCCCGGACTTCCAGCGAGATGTCCTCCAGCGAGACGCCGAACGGCGTGCCGGCCTCGAGCGAGAGGCCGCGAACGGCGAGGCGGACCGGGCCGTCCGGCCTGGACTCTCCTTCGCGGTTGCCGACGCCCCCGACTTCGGCGCCGACCATCAGCCGGGCGAGGTCCGCCGTGCTTGCGGTCCCGGGGTCCGGGCGGCCCACCACCCGCCCGTGGCGGAGCACGGTGGCCGTGTGGCAAAGCTGGCGCACCTCTTCCAGCCGGTGGCTGATATAGAGCACCGCGCAACCCTCGTCCGCGAGCCGGCGCAGGGTCTCGAACAGCCGCTCGGCCTCCTGCGGCGTCAGCACGGAGGTCGGCTCGTCCATGATGAGCAGGCGCGGGCGCTGCAGCAGGCAGCGGACGATCTCGATGCGCTGGCGCACGCCCACCGGCAGGCTGGCCACCCGCGCCGCCGGGTCGAGCGGCAGCCCGTAGGACTCCGAGACGGCCCGGACATCGGCGGCGAGCCCGCGCCCCGCCGCGTCCCGCGGCAGCGCGAGCGCGATGTTCTCGGCGACCGTCAGCCCCTCGAAGAGCGAGAAATGCTGGAACACCATGCCGATGCCGAGCGCGCGCGCCTCGGCCGGATTGCCGACGGCCGCCGGCCGGCCCTGCCAGTTCACGGAGCCCGCGTCCGGCTGCAGCGAGCCATAGAGTATTTTCACAAGCGTCGACTTGCCGGCGCCGTTCTCGCCGAGAAGCGCGTGAATCTCGCCCGCATGCACGGTGAGGTCGATGCGGTCGTTCGCGACGAGGCCGCCAAAGCTCTTGACGATGCCGCGCGCCTCCAGAAGGACATTTCCGCCCGGCATGTGCGGAGCTTCCCCAAGCAAGGTCGTCCGACGCTAGGACCGGCCGCAGGGAGCGTCAATCCGGAATCGGGGCCGCCGGCGGTCGTCGCTATCAGTCCTCGCGGACGCCGGCGGCGAGGTAGCCGCCGTCCACGGGCAGCACGACGCCGTTGACATAGGCCGCCGCCTCGCCGGCGAGGAACACGGCAGCATCCGCCATCTCCTCGCAGAGGCCGTAGCGCGCCGCCGGGATCATGCGCCTGTAGTTGGCGCGGGCGGCGGGCGTGTGGTGGACGCGGGTGAGTTCCGTATCGACCGGCCCCGGCGCGATCGCGTTGACCGTGATGCCGTGGGGCGCGAGCTCGTGCGCGGCCTGTTGCGTCAGCGAAATCACGCCCGCCTTGGAGATGCCGTAGGCCGTGCGCTCAGCCCCGGCCCGCACGCCGGAAATGGACGCGATATTGACGATGCGCCCGTAGCCCTGGCCGACCATGGCGCGCGCCGCCTCCTGGGCGCAGTAGAAGCTGCCATAGAGGTTGACGCGGAGGATGCGGTCGAAGTCCTCCCGTGTCACGTCGAGGAAGGCGTGGCGCAGGCTGGTGCCGGCGACATTGGCGAGGATGTCGATGCGGCCGTGCCGCGCGACGGTCTCTTCGGTGAGCCGGCGGGCGTCGTCCGGGTCCGACACGTCGATGACGAGGCCGTCGGCCCCGAGCCCGTCCGCCTTCAGGTCCGCCTCCACCACGATGGCCCCTTCGGCGCGGAAGGCGGCCGCCACTGCCCCGCCGATCCCGCCGCCGGCCCCCGTCACCGCCGCAATCCGCCCCTCAAGCCGCATGGCTCCTCTCCCCGTTCCTCGAAAGCCCGTCCCTCGGTAGCGGGTTCCGCAGCGCCGGTCCAGAACCCGTTGACACGCCCGCCGGCGCTCGCCTATAAGCCCGGCGTCATGTTCGACCTTGGCGGCTTTCTGCTTCTCGGCCTTACCGGCGCTCGCCGGGCCTGAACGGCTGCCCGGCGGGTGTCGCCCAACCGCCGTCGAACCTTTCCGACATTTCCAAGTTTCAGAGCCGCGCCATCCGTCCAGCCCGGGCGCCCGCGCGGAGACCGAGGACCGTATCGCAGCCATGCCCAGCATCGATCCGACCGACAAATACATCCCCTTCCAGCCGATCGACCTGCCCGACCGCAGCTGGCCGGGCGCCGTCATCACGCAGCCGCCCGTCTGGTGCTCCGTGGACCTGCGCGACGGCAACCAGGCGCTCGTGGAGCCGATGGGCCTCCGGCGGAAGCTGCGCATGTTCGAGGAGCTCGTGCGCCTCGGCTTCAAGGAGATCGAGGTCGGCTTCCCCTCCGCCAGCCAGACCGATTTCGATTTCTGCCGCCACATCATCGACGAGGGGCTGATCCCCGGCGACGTCACCATCCAGGTGCTCACCCAGTCGCGCGACGAGTTGATCCGGCGCACCTTCGAGGCGATTGCCGGCTCGCGCCGGGCCATCGTCCACCTCTACAACTCGACCTCGACGCTGCAGCGCCGCGTGGTCTTCGGCCAGGACCGGGCCGGCATCACGAAGATCGCCGTGGACGGGGCGAAGCTCATCAGGGAGCTGACGCCGACCGTCCCGGAAACGGACGTCATCTACCAGTATTCGCCGGAGAGCTTCACCGGCACCGAACTCGACTACGCCAGGGAGATCTGCGACGCGGTCTCGGAGGTCTGGCAGCCGACGCCGGAGCGCAAGATGATCGTCAACCTGCCGGCGACGGTGGAGATGGCGACGCCCAATATCTACGCCGACCAGATCGAATGGATGCACCGCAACCTCGCCCGGCGCGACAGCATCGTGCTGAGCCTGCACCCGCATAACGACCGGGGCACGGGCGTGGCCGCCGCCGAGCTCGCCTTCATGGCGGGCGCCGAGCGCATCGAGGGCACGCTGTTCGGCAATGGCGAGCGGACGGGCAATGTCGATATCGTGACGCTCGCGATCAACATGTACACGCAGGGCGTCGATCCCGCGCTCGACTTCTCGGACATCAACCGCACCATCGAGGTGGCGGAGCATTGCAACCGGCTGCCGGTCCATCCGCGCCACCCCTGGGCAGGCGAGCTGGTCTATACCGCTTTCTCGGGCTCGCACCAGGACGCGATCAAGAAAGGCTTCGGGGCGCTGGAGCAGGCGAACAGCCCGGTATGGGAAGTCCCCTATCTGCCCATAGACCCGGCGGACCTCGGCCGCACCTACGAGACCGTGGTGCGGATCAACAGCCAGTCCGGCAAGGGCGGCATCGCCTATATCCTGGAGCGGTCGTTCGGCGTCTCGCTGCCGCGCTCGGTGCAGATCGAGTTCAGCCAGCAGGTGCAGCAGATCGCCGACGAGACCGAGGAGGAACTGGCGCCCGCGCGCATCTGGGAGGCGTTCGAGACGGCGTATCTGAAGGCCAATTCGCCGCTGGAGTTCGTCTCGGACGCGACGCGGCCGGACCCGCACGCCTCGGAAATGCGGATCATCACCGCCAACCTGCGGGAGAACGGCGCCGAGCGGACGATCACGGGCCGCGGCAACGGGCCGATCGACGCCTATATGGATGCGCTGCGCAAGACCTACGGCCTGGACCTCACGCTGACCGATTTCCACGAACATGCCGTCGGCAAGGGCGCAGGCGCCACGGCGGCGGCCTTCGTGCAGATGACGCGGCCCGACGGCGGCACCGTCCACGGCGCCGGCATGGACCCGGACATCGTCTCCGCCTCGCTCAAGGCCGTCACCAGCGCCGTCAACCGCGCCGGCAGCCTCACGCTGTCGTAGGGGCGGTCCGGCCAACATATTGTAGCGCGAGAATGGCCGTGTGAGGAACTGATACCAACGGCTTCGACTTGGGACTCATGTCTTCTTCTCGTCATGCCCGGACTTGTTCCGGGCATCCATGCGGCCGCTTGGCCGGACGGAACCGTTTGTGGGCGAGGCCCGGAACACGTCGGGGCATGACGGAAGGGGGCGATCGGGCGGTGGGCGTCGAATCTGTCATGGGTTCCGGTCAACTACCGCGGGTATGAGGCGGGCGAGTCGAGGGCGGCGGGAGAAGGCTTCGGCCTCATCTCGCCACATAGACGATCTCGGCGGACTCGAGAATC
>JAJDVH010000161.1 GCA_022826185.1 Alphaproteobacteria bacterium | reverse complement strand
GTCCGGCATCGACCTCGGGGTGACCGGGACGACGCTGACGATCGAGCACCAGGCGCCGGGGGCGGCGTCGCTCACGGTCACGGTGACCCCGACATACGTGGACGGCAACGGCGACACGCAGACCCTCGCCGATCTTGCGGCGACGGCAACGCTGGACCTGTCGACGCAGTCCGGCGCGCAGGCGGATTCGCTCCAGGCGGGCGCGGTGTCCTGCGACCTCACGTCGGTGAAGGCGGACGTGAACCGCTACATCCTGGAGACGCAGTACGGCGCGGCGCACGTGGCGCGCTGGAAGAAGGCGCTCGCGGGGCTGAACCGCGAGACCGGCGGCATGACGGCGGCCGGGGCGCGGCAGATGAAGGCGAAATATTCGCCGGGCCGCTGGCAGCCGGTGGTGGTGGCGCTGGACTGCCTGGAGGCGGCCGCAACGCCGCAGGCGGAGACGCCGGCGGCGGTTCCCGAGCTCAGCCTTGCGGCCAGCCCCGCCGTGGACGAGGGCGGCAGCGCCACCTTCACCGTCCATGCCGACCCGGCGCCGGCGGCGGAGCTCACGGTCGCCTTCACCGTAGCCCAGAGCGGCGAGTACCTGGGCGCGCCCGGCGCGGGCAGCCGGACGGTGACCCTGGCGGCGGGCGCCGCGAGCGCCACGCTCGCCATCGCGACGGCCGACGACGAGGCCAATGAGGCCGACGGCTCGGTGAGCGTCTCCCTCGACGCCGGCGCGGGCTACACCCTGGCGGAAGGCAAGGCGGCCGCGAAGGTCGCGGTGCGCGACAACGACACGCCGGCGGTGAGCATCGCCGGCGGCAGCGGGGTGACGGAGGGAGCCCCGGCCGCGTTCACCCTCACGGCGAACCCGGCGCCGCATGCCGACCTGACGGTGAGCCTCGCGGTGACCCAGAGCGGGGACTTTGCCGCTTCCGGCCAGACCGGGACGCGGCAGGTCACCATCCCGGCCGGGGGCAGCATCGCCTTCGAGGTCGCGACGGTGAACGACGGCGCGGACGAGCCGGACGGCTCGGTCACGGCAACCGTCGGGGCCGGAACCGGCTACGCGGTGGCGGCCTCGCCGGACGACACGGCCTCGGTGGCGGTGGCCGACGACGATGCGGCGCCCGCGGCGCCCGCACTCGCCATCGGCGATGTGACGGCCAACGAGGGCGACGGGTTCATGTGGTTCACGGTCACGCTCAGCCCGGCCTCGGACCGTGCGGTATCGGTCGACTACCGGACCCGGGAGTCGAACCCGGTGTCGGCGCGCAAGAACAGCGACTTCCTGCAGGTCGATTTCGGGGGGGTCACGTTCAGTCCGGGCGAGACGAGCAAGCGGTTCTGGGTCTACCTGTTCGACGACAACCACGACGAGGACCCGGAGACCTTCGAGGTCGCGCTGTCGCGCCCGACGGGCGGGGCGGTCATCGCCGACGGGGTTGCGGTGGGGACCATCGTGAACGACGACCCGATGCCGGCGGCGTGGCTGGCGCGCTTCGGGCGCACGGTGGCCGAGCAGGCGCTCGACGGCATCGCAAACCGCATCGCGGCGCCGCGCGAGGCAGGCGCCCGGGGCACGCTCGCCGGACAGGCGCTGACCTTCGATCCCGGATCGGGGTCTGACGGCGCGGCCGGTGGGCCAGGCGCGGCCAACGATAACGCCGCAATGGGCAGCTTTTCCGCCGCCGGCGGCTTCGGAACGCCGGCCGGCCGGTTTGGCACGGTCGGCTTCGGCCACGACGACCATGGCTTCGGCCAGGGCTTCGCGCAATCCCGCACCATGACCGGGCTGGAGGCTTTGCTGGGATCGAGCTTCACGGCGACGGGGGAGACCGACGCCACCGGCGGCAGCCTCGCCTTCTGGGGCCGCGCGGCGCAGTCGAGCTTCGACGGCCGCGAGGGCGCCTTCTCGCTCGACGGCGAGGCGACCACCGCCATGCTGGGCGCGGACTATGCGCGGGGCAAGTGGCTGGTCGGGCTCGCGCTGATGCAGAGTTCCGGCGAGGGCGGCTATGCCGATACCGGCGCCGATGCGCAGCCCTGTCCCGACGACGCGGAGGCGGATCTCTGCGACGGCGCGGTGCGCGCGGGCGACGGCAAGGTGGAGGCGTCGCTGACGGCCGCCGTCCCCTACGCGGCCATCCAGGCGTCCGAACGCCTCAGGCTCTGGGGCGCGGCGGGCCATGGCACGGGCGAGGTGACGCTGAAGCCGGACGTGGGCGGCGTGCTCAAGTCGGACATCTCCTGGACCATGGCGGCGGCCGGCGCGCGCGGCGAGCTGCTGCCGCCGCCGAAGGGCGGGAGCGGTCCCACGCTCGCGCTGACCGCGGACGGGCTGTGGGCGCGGACCTCGTCCGAGAAGACGCACGAGCTGGCGGCGTCGGAGTCCGACGTGACCCGGCTCAGGGTCGGGCTGGAGGGCGGTTACGCCATCGCCACCGAGGGCGGCGGCCGGATCGTGCCAACGGTGGAAATCGGCGCGCGCCATGACGGCGGCGATGCCGAGACCGGCTTCGGGGTGGAGCTCGGCGGCGGACTGGTCTGGAGCGATCCGGGCCTGGGCCTCAGCCTCGACCTCTCGGGCCGCACGCTGGTCTCCCACAGCTCGGACGACCTGGAGGACCGGGGCTTCGCGGCCTCGCTCGCCTTCGATCCGAACCCGGCGACGAAGCGCGGGCTGTCGCTCACGCTCAGCCAGGACTGGGGCGGCTCGGCCGAGGGCGGTCTCGACGCGCTGTTCCGCGCTGACCCGCTCGCCGATCGCACGGGAAGCGCCGAGCCGGAGAGCCGCTGGCAGGCCGAGGCGGCATACGGCTTCCCGGCCTTCTCGGGGCGGTATGTCGGCAGCCCGCATGTCGGGCTGGGGCTCGCCACGGGCGCGCGCGACTACACGCTCGGCTGGCGGCTCTCGCCGGCGGCGAATGCCAACGCGCCCGATCTCTCCTTCGGGGTGAAGGCGACGCGGCGCGAGAACGACACGGCGGCGCCGGAGCACACGGTCGGGTTCGAAGTGAACGCCCGTTGGTGAGCGTCAGGCTAACTCTGGCGTGGATAGCCGGTGAAAGTCCGGCGGAAGGAAAGGAGTAGCGAACCGCCTTCGCCGCGAGCCGTGCGCAGGGTGCCGCGAGGCATCGTGCGAAGCGTCGGTAGCGGTGCGTGCGGGCAGGGCTAATGAGCGTCGAAACGCGACATTCGGAGTGTCGAGGCTGTACCAGCGGCCGAAGGCAACACCGGGCACCCGCTATATCGCGAGGGTGCGAGGGCTCCGCGGCGTCCGAGAACCCAGGCACGCACGTACGTCCACACAGGGGACCTGAGAGGGCTTCAATCCGCCCCGGCAGTCGTGCCGGGGCCGCTGACGAAAGGACATGACGCCGAATCGATGATGAACGGATTGAAGCAATCGGATTCAGCCATAGTACCGCCGAGGGCGGCGAACAAAGGGACACTCGTCCCGGCGGAGCCGACGGAGGGAAGGGCTGGAACCAAGGGGAATCCGCGAAGCCAAAGCACGCACCGGACACAGGGTCGGGCAAGCGTGTCACAGGCGGCGGAGCGGATACGGCAAGCAGCAACGAGGAAGCCGAAGGAGAAGCTCACTGCGCTTCTGCACCACATCACCACGGATGCTCTCGCAGCAGCCTACTTCTCGCTGAAGAAGGACGCGGCGGCGGGCGTGGATGGGGTGACGTGGCATGAATACGGAGAAGGTCTGGCCGAACGGCTGCACGACCTGCACGACCGGGTTCAGAGCGGAGCGTATCGGGCGCTCCCGTCACGGCGGGTAGAAATACCCAAACCGGACGGGGGAACACGACCGCTGGGCATCGCAGCGCTGGAAGACAAGGTCGTCCAGAAGGCGGTGGCTGAGACCATCCTTTTGCCGATTTACGAGCCGGAGTTCCTCGGATTCAGCTATGGGTTCCGGCCCGGGCGTGGAGCACATGATGCGCTCGATGCCCTGGCTTTCGGGATCAATCGGCGCAAGGTCAGATGGATAGTCGATGCGGATATCCGGTCGTATTTCGACCGGATTGACAGGGACTGGATGGTTCGGTTCCTGGAGCACCGGATTGGCGACAGGCGGGTCATCCGCCTGATCCGGAAATGGCTGAACGCCGGCGTCATGGAAGGAGCCGAATGGAAGGACGACCTGCGGGGAACCCCGCAGGGCGCGATAGTGTCGCCGATTCTGGCGAACATTTATCTGCATTACGTCCTCGACCTGTGGTTCCACAAGAAATGGCGCGCCCGGACGGCATGGGGCGAAGCAATCATCGTGCGATACGCCGATGACTTCGTGGTCGGATTCCAGCACCAGGTGGATGCGGAGCGGTTTCTGCGCAACTTGAAGGGCAGGCTGGCCTCGTTCTCACTCGAACTCCACCCCGACAAGACCCGTCTCATCGAGTTCGGCAGGTTCGCGTATACGGACCGCCGGGCACGGGGAGAGCGGCGACCCGAGACCTTCGATTTCCTCGGGTTCACGCACTACTGCGCAAAGGCGAAGAGCGGGAACTTCCAGTTGGGGCGGAAACCGGTGGGTAAGCGGGTTGACCGAACCCTGAAGCGCATCAAGGCCGAACTGCGTCGGCGGATGCATCACAACCCTTATGAGGTGGCAAAATGGCTGGGGAAAGTACTAACGGGATGGCTGGGATACTACGCGGTCCCGACCAGTTACCTGTCGCTCCATCGGTTCGCATTCCGCCTGCGGAGAACGTGGCTGCGCGCCATGAGGCGGCGGTCGCAGATGGACCGTACCAAGCTGGACAAGCTGGGCAGGGTCGCGGAAGCCTTCTGGCCTCCGGTGAAAATCCTGCATCCATGGCCGGAGCTGCGGTTTGCCGTCAATCACCCGAGGTAGGAGCCCCGTGCGTTAGCGCGCATGCGGGGATCTGTGCGGGGGGCGCCGGGTAACCGGCGTTCCTACCGCGACGATGGATCGGCCTGGATGGACAAGGCGGGCGACAACATCTTCTTCACCGCGGTCAATGGAGCCCTGTTCTACGATTCGGGCGGCATCGTCGAGAGCCGCCATCCGGCGGAGTGCTGCGCGTGCACGGCCCGGGTGTTGGCCGAGTAGGCGAGTTTCCGGGTCGAGCCCAGACGGGATCTCGACGCAGGCCCGCCGCTCCTGGTGCGCAGTTTAGTGGAAGTCGCGATCGACGGGCTTCCCCCTGAACGCTACTTCAGGGGAGCGCGCACCGACCGGACCGGGCGCACCGGGCCTACCCT
>JAJDVH010000085.1 GCA_022826185.1 Alphaproteobacteria bacterium | reverse complement strand
CAACCGTTTCCGTCCGGCCAAGCGGCCGCATGGATGCCCGGAACAAGTCCACGGCTGTCCGGTTTAGATTTTGCGGACAGGACGCATGGCCTGGATGCAACAGGATTTCAAAGGGTTCCATCGGATCGGGACACGGATCAGCGCCCGGCATCCCAACCCACTCCTCGTCATGCCCGGACTTGTTCCGGGCATCCACTTCCACCGCTTCCGCTGCACGGCCGCATGGATGCCCGGAACAAGTCCGGGCATGACGGAGGGGGCGCATTCAGGCGCGACGGAAAGCGAGGGGGACAGGAGACGTTGCGCGCGCCCAAAACCCCCGCTCGGCTTCGCCCAATGGCTAAACCGGACAGCCGTGGAACAAGTCCGGGCATGACGGAAGGGGCGATCGGGCGGCGGGCGTCGAATCTGTCATGGGTTCCGGTCAACGACCGCGGGTATCAGTCTCCTTGGAGGGCCTCGTTGACCGAGGCGTCATCGCCGTGCCGGCTGATGATCTCGTCATAGTCGGCCTTCTCGCCCCTTATCTGCAGAAAGTGCCAGCCAAGCCACAGGACCACGCCGATAATCAGGAACAGCCCTTCCGTGCCCTGGAACGGGTAGATGGCGCCGACATCCTTCAGATCGACCGCCCAGCTTTCGATGCCTGTCGTGGACATGCTTCATTCTCCTTTCCGGCCTCCGGTCCGCCGGCGTCGAGGCGCCGGCGGATGCCGGGGCTAGTGGAACCGGCCTCTCAGACGGCCGCCTTCTCGGTTGCGCGGACATCGGCTGCGGCCGCCTGTTCGTCGCGGTTGTTCGCGAAGTCCAGTCCCAGCAGCTCGACCTGCTTCGGGATCCGCAACATGCCGGCCGCCGCCAGGATCTTGGCGACCACCCAGCCCGGCAGGAAACCGAGCACGAAGAACATGATGATCGCGCCGGCGAACTGGCCGAGCGGATTGATCGTGGCGTAGCCTTCATAGGGCGAACTCGGATGGCCCCACAGCACGAAGCCGCAGACCACCAGCCCGATGAAGCCGGCATAGCCGTGGACCGCCACGGCGCCGACGGCGTCGTCGATCCTGAACTTCCGCTCCACCCAGAAGTGCAGCTTGTAGGCGCACCAGGTGCCGAAGCCGCCGATAATCATGGCGTGGATCGGATGGTACAGATCGTTGCCCGCCGATGCCGTGATGATGCCCGCCAAGCCGCCGGAATAGGTCCAGAAGGCATTGCCCTTCGAGACCAGATAACCGGCCAGCAGGCCGCCCGAAAGCGACATCAGGAAGTTGACCGTGATGGCGCCGAGCGTGGTCGGCGTCAGGTAGATCGTCGTCGCCGTCCAGGTGTCGCCCGTGATCTGGCCGCCAATGGTCGGAGGATCGATCAGCGGGACGTTGCAGGCTACGTAGAAGCCCCAGAAGCCGGCATAAATGAAGAACAGGCCGAGGCACACCATCCACGGATTGTGGGGATTGATGTCCCGCGGCGTGCCGTCCGCAGCGAACTTGCCGAGCCGCGGACCCAGCACCACCAGGATGCCGAGCGCGAACCCGCCGGCGATCGCATGGATCACGCCGGAGGCGTAGGCGTCGTGATAGCCCAGCAGCTGGACCATCCAGCCGCCATAGTGCCAGCCCCAGGCCGCGTCGATGATCCAGGCGACCGACCCGATCACGACGGCGAGGATCCAGAAGGCGCCGGAGTTGATCCGCTCGATCACCGAACCGGACACGATGGAGGCCGCCGTCCATGAGAACAGCAGGAAGGCCGCCCAGAACACGCCGGTAATCCGGTCGCCCGCATTCGGGCCCATGGACTCCGACCAGGGCGTGTTGGCCGCCCCCGCGGCAAGGTCGAGGCCTCCGGTAATCCACGGTCCGTTCGGCATGGCCCAGTAGAGCCACCAGCCGAAGAAGAAGAATGTGATCGTCACCAGCGGGATCAGCATCGTGTTCTTCATCAGGGTGTGCATGTGGTTGCGCCGCCGGCTCGCGCCGACTTCGTACATGCAGAACCCGATATGGATAAAGAACATCAACGGTATGGTCGCCCAGTAATAGAACTCGGTGAATACCGTCGTAATGGCGTTGAGATTACCTTCCATGGCTCAGGCTCCCCGGGATCCTTGAACGGTTGTCTCCTGGCGCCGGCCGGACTGCAGGACCGGTTGGAACCAATTTCTCCCGGCCGGCAACCGTCCAGTCCATTGGACCATAGCGGTTTTCACGGAATGTTTCAATAATTTTGATGTCCGTGCGAATTTAATTGGTCGGAAATGGTCCCAACCGGCTTCGGGCAATCAGCGTCTTTTCGCCGTTTCGAGGCGGCGCCGCGACGGTGTTTCGCCGAAGCGCTTCCGGTAGGCGGTGGCGAAATGGGCGGCGCCGGAGAAGCCCGTGGCAATCGCAATTTCAAGGATCGGCAGGTCGGTCTGGCGCAATAGTTCGCGGGACTTTTCAAGCCGCAATTCCCGGTAGAACGCCCCGGCGCTGCGCCCCAGCCCCGCGCCGAATTGCCGGTTCAGGTGGCGTGCGCTCACGCCGGCGATCTGGCCGAGGTCGCCAAGCGGCAGCGGATCGGCTATGTGGTTTTCCATGGCCTCTATGGCGGCCAGCACGGCATGGCGGCTGGTGCCGTAGCGCTCCGCGAGGCCGGCCCGCTGCGGCCCGCCGGCCGGGCGCACCTCCGTGTGCATGAACCAGTCGCTGACCCTGCGCGCAAAGTCCGCGCCATGATGCTCGGCGATCAGGGCGTGCATCATGTCCAGCGGCGCCGTCCCGCCGGCGCAGGTGATGCGGTCGCGGTCCACGACATAAAGGGTGCGCTCCAGCAGCAGGCCCGGATGGCGCTCCGCCAGGGCGGCGGCGTGCTCCCAATGGAGCGTCATCCTCCGGTTTTCCATGACGCCGGCATTGGCGAGGACCGCCGGCCCGCCGGAGACCCCGCCCAGCATCCGGCCGTGCCGGGCCTGGCGCCGCAGCCATTGGAACACCCGCTCGTCGCGAAAGCCGACCGGGTCGCCGCCGGCAACGACGAACGCAAGGTCGTATGCGCCGGCCGCGTCCCCGAGATCGGCGACCGCGACCGACGCCGCGGACGAACTGTTCAGCCTGTCCGACGACTTCGGCCCGGCGGCGAAATGGAAGATGTCGTATATCCGCCTGCCGGCCAGCAGGTTGGCCGCGCGCAAAGGCTCGGTCACCGCCGCGAAGGACATCAGGGCGAATCCCTCCACCAGAATGAAGGCGATGCGGCGGCTGGCGAAAGCCGGGTCGGTCATGTCCTGAATGATAAAGAATGCGTCCTTTTCCGGAAAGCAGCGCGGCGCCGGGCGGCATATCCATCGGGCGTTCGACCGAGGACGCCATGCGCTATTCCGCCTTGCAAATCCTCCGGCAGGGCCTCACGGGAAACCGGGGCTGGAAGCCGGTCTGGCGGGAACCCGAGCCGAAGCCGCATTACGACATCGTCATTGTGGGCGGCGGCGGGCACGGGCTCGCCACGGCCTACTATCTTGCGGCCAGGCACGGGCTGACCAATGTGGCGGTGCTGGAGAAGGGCTGGCTCGGCTCCGGCAATGTCGGCCGCAACACCACGATCGTGCGCTCCAACTACCTGCTGCCCGGCAACGAGCCCTTCTACGAGCTGTCGATGAAGCTCTGGGAAGGCCTGGAGCAGGACCTCAACTACAACGCCATGGTCTCGCAGCGCGGGATCATCAATCTCTACCACAGCGACGGCCAGCGCGACGCCGCCGCCCGGCGCGGCAACGCCATGATCCTCGCCGGGGCCGATGCGGTATTGCTCGACCGCGAGGCGGTGCGAAAGAAATGCCCCTTCCTGGACTTCGACAATGAACGCTTCCCGATCATGGGCGGGTTGTGGCAGCCGCGCGGCGGCACGGTGCGCCACGATGCCGTCGCCTGGGGCTATGCCCGCGGCGCGGACCGGCAGGGCGTCGACCTGATCCAGAACTGCGAGGTTACCGGCTTCGACATCCGCAGCGGTGTGTGCCGCGGCGTCGAGACCGCCCGCGGGACCATCGGCGCCGACAGGGTGGCCGTCTGCGTGGCGGGCTCGTCAGGCCGGGTGATGGGCTATGCCGGCCTGCGCCTGCCCATCGAGAGCCATGTGCTGCAGGCCTTCGTCAGCGAAGGGCTCAAGCCGGCCATTCCGGGCGTCCTCACCTTCGGCGCCGGGCATTTCTACATCAGCCAGTCGGACAAGGGCGGGCTGGTGTTCGGCGGCGATATCGACGGCTACAACAGCTATGCCCAGCGCGGCAACCTGCCGGCGCTCGAACATGTCTGCGAGGGCGGCATGGCGCTGATGCCGATGATCGGCCGGGCGCGGGTGCTGCGCATCTGGGGCGGCCTTGTGGACATGTCGATGGACGGTTCGCCCTTCATCGACAGGACGCCGATAGACGGGCTGTTCTTCAACGGCGGCTGGAACTATGGCGGCTTCAAGGCCACGCCGGCGAGCGGCTATTGCTACGCCCACCTGATCGCGACGGGCGCGCCGCATCCGGTCGCCGCGGAAATGCGGCTGGACCGTTTCGAGCGCGGCGCGCCCATCGACGAACGGGGCGCCGGCGCCCAGCCCAACCTCCATTAGGGGAGCGAGACCGTGCTGATCGACCATCCGCTCCTCGGGCCGCGCGACGAAGCGGAATTCGTCATTCTCGGCGATGCAGGCCTGATCGACCGGCCCGACTGGCAGGCCGAAGATGCCGCGCAGCTGTTCCACGACTATCTGCATCTGCGGGACAATCCCGCCGGCGAGCACCGGGAACTGTGGTTCCACGAGCAGGGCGACCGCTCTTGGCTGGTCGTGACGCGCAACACGCTGACCCACGAGATCGTCCGGGTCGAACTGGCGCGCGATGTCGCCATTGCGAGGGGGCGGGACCGGTGAGCGGACCGTTCCGCCTCGATGGCGGCGCGGTCGACCGCAGCCGCACCCTCGCCTTCCGCTTCGACGGCCGGTCGCTGACCGGCCATCCCGGCGACACGCTGGCTTCGGCACTGCTCGCCAACGGCGTCCGGCTGGTCGGGCGGAGCTTCAAATATCACCGGCCCCGGGGCGTGTTCACCGCCGGCTCGGAAGAGCCGAACGCACTGGTCGAGCTGCGCAGCGACGCGCATCGCGAGCCGAACACGCGGGCGACCGTCACCGAACTGTTCGACGGGCTGGAGGCCTGGAGCCAGAACTATCGCGGCTCGCTGCGCCGCGACCTGCTGGCGGTCAACGACCTGATCGCGCCCTTCCTGTCAGCGGGCTTCTACTACAAGACCTTCATGTGGCCGAAATCCTTCTGGGAAAAGGTCTACGAGCCGGCCATCCGGGCCTCGGCCGGCCTCGGCCGCCTGTCCGGAGAGGCCGATCCGGACAGTTACGACAAGGGGTTCCTGCATTGCGACCTGCTGATCGTCGGCGCGGGTCCGGCCGGCCTCGCCGCCGCCCTGGCGGCCGGGCGCGGCGGCGCGCGGGTCATTCTGGCTGACGAGGATTTCGTCATGGGCGGGCGGCTCACCGCCGAGACCCATGAGGTGAACGGTCGGTCCGGCGCGGACTGGGCCGCGGAAGCCGTGCGCGAACTGGCGTCCATGGACCGGGTCCGCCTCCTCCCGCGGACCACGGTCACCGGCGCCTGGGATCACGGTATCTACGGCGCCCTTGAGCGCCGGACCGACCATCTGGCCGGGAGCAACGGCAAGCCGCGCCAGATCCTTTGGCGGATCTACAGCAGGCGCGCCATCCTCGCCGCCGGCGCCACCGAGCGGCCGATCGCCTTCGGCGGCAATGACCGGCCGGGCGTCATGCTGGCGGGCGCGGTGCGCGCCTACGCCAACCGGTTCGCCGTCGGCGCCGGCAAGCGCGTCGGCCTGTTCACCAACAATGACGATGGCTGGCGCACCGCCGCCGACCTCGCGCGGAAGGGGGTATCGGTCGCCGCAGTCATCGACGTGCGGGACCGCGAGCCTGCCGCAGAGGTGCCCGGCGCCCGGATCGTGACGGGCGGGCGCGTGACGGCGACCCGGGGGCGCCACGGCCTGAAGGGGGTGACGCTCGCCAACGGGGAAAGACTGGCGCTGGATTGCCTCGCGGTCTCCGGCGGCTGGAACCCCAATGTCCACCTGACCTGCCACCACGGCGGCAGGCCGGTCTGGCGGGAGGAGATCGCCGCCTTCGCGCCCGGCGACGGGCGCCCCGGCGGGATGGCCGTCGCCGGCGCGGCCGGCGGCGCCTTCACCACCGCGGCGGCGCTCGCGGAGGGGCATCGCGCGGCCGTCGAGGCGCTCGGCGGGCTCGGCCTTTCCGCCGCCGCGGGAGAGCCGCCGGGGGCCAGCGACGAGGCGGTCGAGGCGGCGCCCTTCTGGCATGTCCGCGAGAGCCGCGGCCGGGCCTGGCTCGACCTGCAGAACGACGTGACGGTGAAGGATGTCGAGCAGGCCCACCGCGAGGGCTTCCGCTCGGTCGAGCATCTGAAGCGCTACACCACCCTCGGCATGGCGACCGACCAGGGCAAGACGGCCAATGTCGGCGCGCTCGCCATCATGGCGGAGCAGACGGGCAGGAGCATCGCCGAGACCGGCACGACGATGTTCCGCCCGCCCTATACGCCGGTGCCGATCGGCGCCTTCGCCGGGCGGTCGCGCGGCCGGGAGTTCCAGCCGAGCCGCCTGACGCCGAGCCACGACTGGGCGGCCCGCCGGGGCGCCGTCTTCGTGGAGGCCGGCCTGTGGCTGCGCGCCCAGTGGTTCCCGCAGGCCGGCGAGACCCATTGGCGGCAGTCGGTGGACAGGGAGGTGCGGCAGACCCGCGGCTCGGTCGGCATCTGCGATGTCACGACGCTCGGCAAGATCGACATCCAGGGGCGCGATGCGCAGGAATTCCTGAACCGCATCTATTCCAACGGCTTCGCCACGCTCGCGGTCGGCAAGGTGCGCTACGGCCTGATGCTGCGCGAGGACGGCATGGCCTATGACGACGGCACGACGGCGCGGCTCGGCGAGACCCATTTCGTCATGACGACAACGACGGTGAACGCCGTGCTGGTGTTCCGCAACATGGAGTTCGCCCGCCAGTGCCTGTGGCCGGGGCTGGATGTCCACCTGATCTCGGCAACCGAACAATGGGCGCAGTTCGCCGTCGCCGGGCCCAATTCGCGCGCGCTGCTGCGGAAGGTCGTCGATCCGGAGCACGACATCTCCAACGAGGCCTTCCCCTTCATGGCCTGCGGCGAGGTCGGCGTGTGCGGCGGCGCGCCGGGCCGGCTGTTCCGCATCTCCTTCTCCGGCGAGCTGGCCTATGAGGTCGCCGTGCCGGCGCGCTACGGCGAGGCCCTGATGGAAGCGCTGATGGCGGCGGGCGAGGAGTTCGGGGCCGTCGCCTACGGCACCGAGGCGCTGGGCGTCATGCGGGTCGAGAAGGGCCACGCGGCGGCCAACGAGCTGAACGGCCAGACCACGGCGCGCATGCTCGGCATGCAGCGCATGGTGTCGAAGAGGAAGGACTGCATCGGCAATGTCCTGTCCGAACGGCCGGAGATGAACCGCGGGGACGGGCTGGAGTTGATGGGCTTCCGCCCGGTCGACCGGTCGGAGCCACTGGCCGCCGGCGCGCATTTCCTGGCGCCGGGCGCAGAGGCGGTGACCGAGAACGACGAGGGCTGGATGACGTCGGTCGCCTGGTCGCCGGAACTGGGCCATTCCATCGGCCTCGGCTTCATCCGCAACGGCCATGCCCGGATCGGCGAAACGGTGCGCGCCTGGGACGGGGTGCGCGGCAGGGACGTGGCGGTCGAGATCGTCCCGGCGCATTTCCTCGATCCGGACGGGGAGAGGCTCCGTGGCTGAATTCGCGCTGACGGCCCGCACGCCCCTCGACGGCTACGACAGAACTTTCGGCGGGGTCACGCTGGCCGAGGCGGCCGGCCTGTCGCTGGTGTCCGCAGCCGTGCCGCAGGGCGGGGACGACGCCTTCGCGGCGGCGCTGGCCGAGGGCTTCGGCGCCTCGCGTCCATCGACCGGCGAGTGGGTTCCGGGCGACCGCCTCGGGGCGCGTATCCTCGGCATGCAGCCGGACCAGCTGTTCATCCTGTTCGAGGCGCCCGATCCCGACCGGGCGGCCGAAGCCGTCTCCGCGGCGCTCGGCCCGGCCGCCTATGTCACCGACCAGTCCGACAGCTGGGCCATGCTGCGCATCGCGGGCAGGGGCGTGCGCGCGGCGCTGGAGCGCCTCTGCATGCTCGACCTCGACGACGCCGCCTTCCCCGAAGGCCGGGTGGCGCGCACCGTCATGGAGCATCTTGCGGTCATCATCCTGCGCGACGGCGCGGACGGCTTCCTGCTGATGAGCCCGCGCTCCTCCGCCCGCTCCTTCCTGCATGCGGTGGAGCAGTCTGTCGCGACGGTATCGGGATAGCGCAGCGGTCGCCGGCCCTTTTTCGCGCGTGGAGCCGCGCTACAGAAAATCGCGTTCGTGTACCATTGCAGTGAGATAGCCCGCGGCCAGAAGCCGGCGGGTGTCGTTCATCTCGAGCGGCTGCTCCCCGCGCCAGGTATCGAGCACATCGCGCGCGCGGTTCCCGGCGGCGGCCTCGATCCTGGCGTCGTAGCGGGACATCCGGTCGTCATCTTCGGCGGCATCGGCCCGGCCCGACAACACCCGCGCGATCTCGATGACTTCCGCATTGTTCGGCCCGAACGCCTGCTCGCGTTCGGCAAGCGCGGCGGCGAGCAGGGCGTCGGCCGTTTCGTCCTCGTCCAGGAAGAGCCGGGCGATCGCGAGGTTGAAGCGGGTGAGGGCCGCGGCGCCGCCCAGGAACTCGCGGTGCCGCGCGCGCCGGACATCCCCGTAGGCCGCGACATGGCGCTGCTCCATGCGCTGGTGATAGAGCGAACTGCGGGCCACGGCGCTGACCCTCATGCTCCGGGTCCATTCAAGCGCGGCGTCCCAGGAGGCAAGCGCCGACGACAGGGCGGGGACCGCGCCGCCGTGGTCCTGGTCGATCAGGAAGGCGAGCGCGCTGTTGTTCCCGCTGGCGGCCCGGCGCGGATCGCCCTCGGGAAAGTCTCCCGCCAGAGCGGCCGCGCGCCGCCACAGGTGGACGGCCTCATCGCGCCGCGCCGCGCGATAGGCTTCGAGCGCGGCCGCCGAGAGGGCGTCCCACTCCCATTCCGCCGCCGCCTCCGGCATGGCCGGGCGCCCGGACAGCGTCAGTCTTCCCGGAGATAGCTCTCCATCGAATCGTCCAGCGCATCCACCCAGGCGGTGTGGTGGACCGGGGCCATGGTGCCGGTCATCACCGACTTGTACGCATTGTCCCGGAAGGTCATGATGTTCTGCTTCTTGTGCTTCTTCCACTGGAAGAAGGCGTCGTTCGCGCCGTCCACGTCGAAGCTCGGATAGTCGGTCTCGGCGATCAGTTCCCGGACATAGTCGCCCTGGTAGCGGATCGCGGCATAGTCGTCTTCGAGGGCGTCTTCCCTGGCTATCCGTTCGGCGACATCGGCGGCCCGGGCGTCGCGGTCCGGCACATCGATGCGGCCCATGATGATGTCGCGCGCATACCAGGCCTGCGCGTCGAACATGTTGAAGGTGTACCACTGGTCCTGCATGCCGAGATAGAACAGCTTCGGATTGTCCACCCACATGACGCCCTTGTAGAGGTCGGCCGTCGCCAGCCGGTTGGCGCTCCGAAGGCGAAGCTCCGGCGCCATGAACGGGAAGTAGTGGAGATAGCCGGTGCACAGGATGATGGCGTCGACATCGGCCGTCGAGCCGTCCTTGAAGGTGCAGCTGTTGCCCTCGACCTTCTGCAGCAGCGGCACCTCTTTCCAGTTGTCGGGCCAGTCGAAACCCATGGGCGCGGTGCGGTGGCTGACGGTGACGGACCTGCAGCCGTATTTCCAGCACTGGGAGCCGATGTCCTCGGCCGAGTAGCTGGTGCCGATAATCAGGATGTCCTTGTCCCTGAACTCGACGGCGTCGCGGAAATCGTGGGCGTGCAGCACACGGCCGTTGAACCGGTCCAGGCCGTCGAAATGCGGCACGTTCGGGGTCGAGAAGTGACCGCTCGCGACGACGACATGGTCGAAGCTCCCGGTGGTCTCCTCGTCGGTTGCGAGATTGTGCGCGGTCACGGCGAACTGTCCCGTCGCGCCGTCATAATCGACCCGCCGGACGGTCGTCCGGAAGCGGATCGCATCGCGCACACCCGCCCGCTTCACCCGGCCCTCGATATAATCGAACAGCACTTCGCGCGGCGGATATGAGGCGATCTGCTTGCCGAAATGCTCCTCGAAGGTGTAGTCCGCGAACTCCAGCCCCTCCTTGGGGCCGTTCGACCACAGATACCGGTACATCGAGCAATGGACGGGTTCGCCGTATTCATCCAGCCCGGTGCGCCACGTGTAGTTCCACAGGCCGCCCCAGTCCGCCTGCTTCTCGAAGCAGACGACTTCCGGAACGTCCGCCCCGCCGGCCTTCGCCGACTGGAACGCCCTCAACTGGGCGAGGCCGGACGGCCCCGCACCGATCACAGCAACCCGTTTGCCCATGGCCCTAACTCACTGTCCTGGCCGGCGTTCCGGTCTGACCCGAACCGCCCGCACGGTTTCAAGATTCGCCTCGGCGGCCTGAACCAATCTACACCAATCTACATCGCTATGTGCCAATTTTCGACTGCATGGTCTCGATTCATGGTGGTGATTCGGCCGGTTCAGACTGCGCGCCACCAGGCGCGGCTGCAATGTTAATGCATATTCCACTTGCATTCAGCCCTTAATTTGTCATTCTGATCGGGAGTGACTGCAATCGTGCGAAGCTGGCCGAGTCGCCGTGCGAATTGGTCCAAATTGGTCATAGCACTGACGGATCGGTCTCCGGTTGCGGTCGAACCGGCCTTGCGGCGCGTTGGCGGGCTGCCGATCAGCCCCCGGCGACATCGCGGGGCAAAGGGCGCCGGCGCCGGCGCACCAGTTCTGGGAGGCATTCATGTCGCGCAAGTCACTTGACCGCAAGATCAGCAGACGGAAGTTCCTGGGGACTACGGCAGTGTCGGGGGCGACGCTGGCGGCGATGGGCGCCGGCCTGCCGCGCGTCTCCTTCGCCGACGGCCACACCATCAGGATCGGCTTCCTGGCCCCGCTCACCGGCCCGGTGGCGGCCTGGGGCAAGCCCGGCCTGGACGGCTGCCTGATCTGGGCGGACTGGATCAACGCCAAGGGCGGAGTCGATATCGGCGGCAAGTCCTACAACATCGAATTCATCGGCTACGACAACGAGTACGACGCCGCCAAGGCGCGGACCGGCGCCACCAAGCTCATCAAGGAAGACGGCGTCAAGTTCATCATGATGCTGGGCGGCGACACCTGGCCCGGCGTGCAGAAGGTCGCCGAACGCGAAGGCATGCTGTTCTCGACGCTGCTGCCGAGCGACCTGTCGCCCGACAGCACCACCCTCGTGGCGCCCTGCGAGGTGCATCCCATCTACAATGTCACCGGCGTCGAATGGCTGGCGGAAAACAGGCCCGAGCTGAAGACCGCCGTCATATGCGCGCAGGACGACGCCCTCGGAAAGCCCTCGGTGGCGACCTATCTGGCCGCCTTCGAGGCGGCCGGGATCGAGATGCAGGACGAACCCCTGTTCTTCGATCCGGCGACCACGGACTTCGCGCCGGTGATGACCAAGCTGCTGGCCGGGAACCCGGACATTCTGTGCCTGGACACCTGCTACGCCGACTATGTCCATCCGCTCTGCGAACAGGCGTTCCAGCAGGGCTACAAGGGGCAGATCATTTCCTGCACCGCCGACTTCTACCAGAAGATCATCGAGAAGACGTCGGCGGAGTTCATGGAAGGCTTCATCTTCCAGTTCCCGGACTTCGACGACCCGGCGCTGAACAGCGAGGGGGTGAATTTCGTCAACCCGAACGAGTTCTACGCCGAATACGCCAAGCGTTACGGCGCCTCGGAATGGAGCGCCGTTTCCTGGGAATACGCCTCGATCATGGATCTGTGGGCCGACGCCGCGGGCAAGGCGGGCAGCGCCGAGCCGGCGGCCGTCCTGGAGGCGATGAAGGCCGGCGGCACCGGCAAGCACGCCTTCGGCACCGCCGACTGGTGGGGCACGGAGCTGTTCGGCATCGACAACGCCCTGGTCGGCAACTGGCCCGTGGTGGCGATCGAAGGCGGCAAGGCCACGATCAAGGAGTTCAGGTCCATTCCCGCCTGGTGGGACAAGCACAAGGACCTGATGGTCAAGCACATGACGGCGCTCGGCCAGATGTGGAACCAGCGCGGATAACCCTCCGCGCTGCGCATGGCCGCGCCGCCGTGCTACCAATGGCAGCCGGGGCCGGGCGCCGCCCGGTCCCGGCGTCGTTTGTCCGCCCCGGCCGTTGAGGCACGCTGATGGACCTGCTGTGGCAGACCGCCGTCAACGCGACCTATGCCGCCAGCTACATGGCGCTCATCGCGGTCGGTCTGGTCATGATCTTCGGCGTCATGGGCGTCATCAACTTCGCCCATGGCGAGCTCTACATGGTGGGCGCCTATTGCGTGGTGTTCCTCTACGCGCAGGAGAACTTCCCCTTCCTGCTTGCGGTTGCGGCGGGCCTCGTCTTCGTCGGCATTGTCGGTATCGTCATGGAACGGACGATGTTCCGCCCGCTGCGCGACAATCCGCTGGGCGGCCTCATCGCCTCCATCGGCTTCCTGCTGATCCTGCAAACGCTGGCCGTGCTGGGCTTCGGCCGGCGCATGGGCCATGTGCCGCCCGCGACCCAGGACAAGGCGGAGATTTTCGGCGCGGTCCTCACCCATCAGCGGCTCTTCGTGATCCTCGCCGCCATCCTGCTGCTCGCCGCCCTGTGGACCTTCCTCAGGCGTTCGAAGTTCGGCCGCGCCCTGCGCGCCTGCGCCCAGGACGCCGAGGCCGCCTCCCTGCAGGGCATCTCGATGAACCAGACGGCGCGCATCGCCATGTTCATCGGCGCTGCGCTCGCGGGCGTGGCCGGCGCGCTGACGGCGCCCCTGGTCAGCCCGACGCCCTATATCGGCCACTCGATCATCGTCACCGCCTTCATCATCATCATCGTCGGCGGCGTGGGCAGCCTTGAAGGCGCGGTCATCGCGGCGGTGCTCTACGCCTTCGTCCACACCTTCGTCACGACCTTCTTCGACGGGGTGATCGCCAACATCGTCGGGCTGGCGCTCATGTTCGCCGTGCTGGTGGTGCGGCCGACCGGCCTGTTCGGAGCGCGGGAACGTGCCTGAACCGGCGGGCGCCATGCCGGCGGCCGGGGCTGGCGGCGCGGTCCGGCGGCTCGCCTGGCGGCTGCGGCTGGTCTTCCTGTTCGCGGCGCTGGCGGCCCTGCCCTACCTGCTGAGCTACTCGCAGCAGGAAATCGCGGTCCTGCTCGTCATCAACGTGCTCCTGGTTTCGAGCTATCGGCTGTTGACCCTGACCGGCGAATGGTCGCTCGGCCACGTCGTCATCATGGGGGTCGGGGCCTATGCCAGCGCGCTGCTGGCGAAGCAGCTGGGCGTTCCGGTGCCGCTTTCCACGCTGCTCGGCGGCGGCGCGGCGGCCGCCGTGGCCGCGATACTGAGCTTCCCGCTGTTCCGCATGAAGGGCTTCTATTTCCTGATCGGGTCCTTCGCGGCCGGCGAGATCATCCGGCTGATCTGGAAACGCTTCACGGATCCCTTCGGCGGCCCCAAGGGCCTGAAGCGCATCGACCCCTTTCCCGACATAGAAGCCGGTTTCCTGTCGATCGATTTCTACGAGCCGGTCAACTACTACTTCCTGGCGCTGGTCGTGGTCTCGGCCTCGCTGTTCGTCCTCTACCGCATCGAACGCTCGCGCATCGGGCTCACCTTCCACGCGATCCACTGGCAGGACCGGCTCGCCGAATCGGTCGGCGTGGACACGTTCCGCTACCGCACGCTGGCCTTCGTCATCGCCTCCTTTTTCGCCGGGATCGCCGGCGGCCTCTACGCCCACTATGTCGGCGCGGTGAATCCGACCCGCTTCAGCGTCGATCAGATGGTCTATGTGCTCGTCTGGGCGGTCGTCGGCGGCACCGCGACCTTCCACGGCCCGATCCTCGGCGTCGTCGCGCTCACCGTCGTCAACGAGATCGTGCTGCGCGCGCTGGGTCTGGATACGGTGCGCCCCCTGATCTACGGCGCCATCCTGATCCTCTCCGTCCTCTACCTCCCGAACGGGCTTGAAAGCCTTGGGACCCGGCTCCGCGCCCGGCTGCAGCATTGGCGCGGCGGGCCGGCCGCAACCGGAAGCGAGCCGGCATGACCATGCAGGGCGAACGGCCGGTTCTCGAAGTCCGCGGGCTGACGCGCCGGTTCGGCGGCCTGGTTGCGGTCGACCATTTCAGCTTCTCGGTGCGCGAGGGCGCGATCCACGGCCTGATCGGGCCCAACGGCGCGGGAAAGACGACCACCTTCAACGTCATCAGCGGCTTCTACGCGCCGAGCGCCGGGCGGGTGTTCTTTCGCGGCCTCGACATTTCGGGCCGCAAGACCAGCGCGCTCGCCGCGATGGGGCTGGTGCGCACCTTCCAGGGCTCGACCCTGTTCCAGGAATTCTCGGTTCTGGACAATGTCCGGGTCGGGCGCCATCTCGGCGCCCGGGCCGGCTTCCTCAGCCGGCTGCTCGGCACGGACCGGCAGTCCGAGCGCGAAGCGGACGAAAGGGCGCGGGAGACGCTCGCTTTCTTCGGGCTGGAGGAACTGGCCGACGAGCCGGTGTCGAACCTGCCGCACGGCCACCAGCGAATGCTCGGCATGGCGGTCGCGCTGGCGGCGGAGCCGAAAGTGCTGCTGCTCGACGAGCCCTTCACCGGCATGAACCCGGAGGAGACCCGGCGCATGATGGCGCTGGTCCGGCGCATCCGCGAGGGCGGCGTCACGGTCATGCTGGTCGAGCATGACATGCAGGCGGTGATGAATCTCTGCGACACCATCACGGTGATGAATTTCGGCGCCCTGCTGGTCGAGGGCGCGCCCGAAGCGGTGCGCAACGATCCCGCGGTGATCGAAGCCTATCTCGGCTCGGCCGCGGCCGATGGAGCGGGCCATGTTGCTTGAGATCCGCGATATCGAGGTGCGCTACCAGAAGACCGCGGCGCTCAGGGGCGTTTCGATGGCGGTGCCGGAGGGCGGCATCGTGACCATCATCGGCGCGAACGGCGCCGGCAAGACGACGACGCTCCGCGCCGTCTCCGGGCTTGAACCGCTGACCCGGGGCGAAATCCGCTTCGACGACGCAAGGATCGACGGGCTGGCGCCGGAAGAGATCGTGCGCCGCGGCATCGCCCATGTGCCGGAAAGCCGGCGGGTGTTCCCGGACCTGACGGTCGAAGAAAACCTGCACACCGGCGCCTTCCTGCGAACCGACAGGGCCGCCGTCCAGAAGTCGCTGGAGGAGGTCTTCGGCCATTTTCCGCGCCTCGCCGAGCGGCGGCGGCAATGGGCGCGGTCGATGTCCGGTGGAGAGCAGCAGATGCTGGCGATCGGCCGCGCGCTGATGAGCGCGCCCCGGGTGCTGTTGCTGGACGAGCCGTCGATGGGCCTGTCGCCGGTGATGGTTCAGGAGATCGCGCGGATCGTCGCCGACATTTCCGGGCGCGGCGTCCCGGTCGTGCTGGTCGAGCAGAACGCGGAAATGGCGCTGCGGCTTGCGCGGTATGCCTATGTGCTCGAAACCGGGGCGGTGGCGCTGGAAGGCCCGGCGGCCGACCTGCGCGAGAACGCCCACGTCCGCCGCGCCTATCTCGGCGGGTAGGCCCGGCGAGGCGGCGCCGGCGGCGGGCGGCGCCGCCAAATATGCCTTTGTATTTCCGAGTTTGTCTGGCAGGGTTCGGTCCGAGCCCTGTCGTCACTCTCTGCGGGACACGGTTCCCGCCATCCTTGGAAGGAGGTCGCCCATGATTCGCAAGAAACCAACCACCCGGCGCGATTTCATGAAGACTGCGGCAGCCGGCGCCGGGGCTGCCGCGTTCTCCAGCGTTTTTCCCGCCATCTCGGCCGATGCCGACGATGCGATCCTGGTCGGCGGCCTGCACGACCTCTCCGGCTTCATCGAT
Organism: Alphaproteobacteria bacterium; assembly: GCA_022826185.1. Lineage (GTDB taxonomy): Bacteria > Pseudomonadota > Alphaproteobacteria > Bin95 > Bin95 > Bin95. The sequence goes on along the minus strand of JAJDVH010000085.1, from coordinate 234 downwards.
TTCGCCGGCATCCCGATGAACCAGATCATGCTGATGGCCATCGAGGAGATCAACGCGCAGGGCGGCCTGCTCGGGCGCGAGGTCAAGGGCGTGGTTTACGATCCCCAGTCCAACATGTCGCTCTATTCGCAATATGCGACGCAGCTTGCGCTGAAGGACAAGGTCGCGGTCGTCATGGGGGGCATCACCAGCGCCAGCCGCGAGACCATCCGCCCGATCTTCCACCGCTTCAAG
>JAJDVH010000186.1 GCA_022826185.1 Alphaproteobacteria bacterium | reverse complement strand
GGCGTTGTCGCAGGCTGGCAAAAGACTGGGAGAAATCCATCGCTTCCAGCCAGGCTTGGGTCGACATCGCACACATACGACTCACTACACGAAGGCTCGCAAGGCCTTGTAACCGTTGATCGAGTTTCGAGTCAGGCTCTCAGGCCCGTAGCGGTCGACAACCCGCTGAAGGCGTTCGGCGATGTCGTCGAGCGCCGTGTCCCACCCGACCCGTTCCCATTCCCCGGACCCGCGCGGCCCCTTGCGGCGGAGCGGATGCAGCACCCGATCCGGATGGGCGAAGCCGGAGGGCGCATGGACGCCCTTCATGCAGATATTGGCCCGACCCGGCCTCGGGTCGATCGCCTTGACGCGGGTCACCTGCCCACCCTCGGTCTCGACCGTAACCTGGCAATAGATGTCGCAGGACGAGCAGAGCGCGCGCGCCTCGGGCATGGGCCGGACCTCCGGACGGTCGGGGAACGGCGCCATCTTGACCCCGGAGGCCGAAAACGGTCAATAACGCCGGGACAAGCGCCGCCGGAGGGGCGGCGGAGAGAGGAGAACGCCCATGTCCAGGGTCCATGTCATCGCCGTCATCCAGGCCAAGCCCGGCCGCCGGGCCGAGGTCCTCGAAGCCTTCAACGCCAATGTGCCGGCGGTGCATGCGGAGGACGGCTGCATCGAATACGGCGCGGCCGTGGATGCCGAGGCGGGCGCGATCCAGACGAAATACGGCGAGGACACCTTTGTCGTGGTGGAGAAATGGGCGAGCCTGGATGCGCTCCGCGCGCATGGCGCGTCCGCCCATATGGCCGCCTATGCGGCGAAGGTGAAGGACCTGCTCGCCAACCGGACGATCCACGTGCTGACGGACGCCTGACAGCACGGGGCGACAACAGGGAAGGGAATGGTGCCCAGGGGCGGACTCGAACCACCGACACGCGGATTTTCAGTCCGCTGCTCTACCAGCTGAGCTACCTGGGCGATAAGGGGCGGCTTCTAGCCGCTCCGCGCCGGCGGGTCAAGCGAGCGGCCCGGCATTCGGGGAAGGATTCGACGATGCGAGGGATGCCATTCACGGCTATCGGGGAGCGCCGATGATCTTCGATCCGATCCTGCCGGACTGGAGGGGCGAGAAGCACCGCGCCGAAGGCCATTGGCGCGACCGCACCCTGCTCGACTATTTCGACGAGGCCGCGGCGCGCAAGCCGGACGCCGTTGCGGTGGTCGGGCGCCGGGTGGAGGACGGAGGCGAGACGGTGCTCTCCTGGCGCCAGCTCAAGCGGCTTTCCGACAGGATGGCGCTCGGCCTCCACGCGCACGGGCTCGGCAAGGGCGACGTGCTCGCCTTCCAGCTTCCCAACTGGTGGCAGTTCTACTGCCTGCACATCGCCTGTTTGCGCATCGGCGTCTGTTCCAATCCGCTGATGCCGATCTTCCGGGAACGCGAACTCTCCTTCATGCTCGATTTCGCGGAGGCGAAGGCGCTGGTGACGCCGGGCGTCTTCCGGGGCCACGACCATGGGGCGATGGCGCGGGAGCTCCGCCCCTCCCTGCCGAAGCTGGAGCACCTGTTCGTCATCGGGGACAATTTCGAGGCGGCATTGCTGGACCCGGCACTGGAGCAGGGCATGGACGCCGAGGCGGTGTTTGCCGCCGGGAAGCCGGACCCGGACGATGTCGTCCAGCTCCTCTACACCTCCGGCACCACCGGCGAGCCCAAGGGCGCGATGCACACCTCCAACACGCTGCTCGCCATGGTGATGAGCTATGTCGAGCGCATCGGCCTCGGCGAGGACACGGCGATCCTGATGGGCTCGCCGCTCGCCCACCAGACGGGGTTCATGTACGGCCTGATGCTCTCGCCCGTGCTCGGGGCCAAGACCTGCTATCTCGACATCTGGGACCCGGAGGCGGCGCTCCGGCTGATCCGGGACGAGGCGGTGACCTTCACCATGGGGGCGACGCCCTTCCTGGCCGATCTTGCCAACAGCCCCGTGCTGGACCGCTACGACATCTCGACGCTGGAGACTTTCGTCTCCGCCGGCGCGCCGATCCCGCGCGTGCTGGTGGAGCGGGCGAGCGAGCGCCTCGGCTGCTTCGTCCATTCCGGCTGGGGCATGACCGAGAACGGCTTCGGCTCGGGCACGCGGAAATCGGACCCCCCGGAGCGGGTATTCGGCACGGACGGCTGCGCCGTTTCCTGCCTGGAGGTCCGCGTGGTCGGCGAGGACGGGTCGCCGGTCCCGGACGACGAGGAAGGACGCCTGCAGGTGCGGGGCGCGGGCCAGTTCGTCGGCTATCTGAAGCGCCCGGAGCGCTACGACACGGACGCGGACGGCTGGTTCGAGACCGGCGACAACGCCCGGATGGACGCCGACCGCTATATCCGGATTTCCGGGCGGTCGAAGGACATCATCATCCGCGGCGGCGAGAACATTCCCGTCGTCGAGGTGGAGGAACTGCTCTACCGCCATCCGGGCGTGGCCGACTGCGCCATCGTCGCCATGCCGGACGACCGCCTCGGCGAGCGCGGCTGCGCCTTCGTGACCTTGCGGCCGGGGGCGGAGATACTGACCTTCGAGGCGATGTGCGGCTTCCTGCTGGAGCGCCGGCTGGCGAAGCCCTACCTGCCGGAGCGGCTGGAGCTGATCGACGCCATGCCGCGCACGGCGTCCGGAAAGATCCAGAAATACCGCCTGCGCGAGCTTGCGGCCGGCCTCAGGCCAATGCGGGAATGAGCGCGCCGAAACTGTCCAGGAAGGGCAAGGCCTTCTCCGTGTAGCGGGGCGCCACCAGCACGGCGCGCTCGATGCGCGGGTTCTCCGCGAGGCGACGCAGCGCTTCCTCGTTGGCGCCGTTGAAGGCGAACACCGAGACGGAAATGGAGGCGGGATCGCGGCCGGCCTCCTCGGCCTGGCGGTCGAGGTCGGCGACGGCGGCGGGGAAGTCGGCCAGCAGCACGTCGATCGGCATCCAGCCGTCGCAATAGCGCACGGTGCGTTTCAGGCCGAGTGGCGTGGCCCCGCCATAGATGATCGGCGGATGCGGACTCTGTACGGGCTTCGGAAAGGAGACGATGCGCTCGAAGCGGACGAACTCGCCCTCATAGCTTGCCTCTTCCTCCGTCCAGATCGCCTTCATGGCCTCGACCCGCTCCCGCAGCACCTGCCAGCGGCGCGTGAAGTCGGTGCCGTGATTGGCCATTTCCTCCGCGTTCCAGCCGCCGCCGATGCCGAGCAGCAGGCGGCCGTTCGAGAGGTAATCGAGCGTCGCCGCCTCCTTCGCCAGCACGATGGGGTCGCGCTCGATGACGAGGCAGACGGCCGTGCCGACCCTGATGGTGGAGGTCGCGCCCGCCGCCGCCATGAGCGACACGAACGGGTCCGCCATGTGGTAGTAGGGCTTGGGCAGCGGGTCGCCGCCCGGATAGGGCGTGTCGCGGCTCGCCGGAATGTGCGTGTGCTCGCCGACCCAGAAGGACTCGAAGCCCCGCTCCTCGGCGGCCTTCGCCAGCTCGTCGGGCCGGGTCCCGTATTCGGTGTTGTAGCTGAAAATGCCGAGCTTCATCGCCGCCCCCCTTCGTGACGCCCGGGAAGCCTAACGGGATTCAGGCGCGGGAAAAGACCCCGGGCGGAACAGGGACGTCCTTTCGCAGGACAGTCGGGCGGGATAGGGTTGCGGCGCCCTTCGTCGAAACGGAAGAAAGGCAGGCACCGGATGGCCGATCTGGCGCAACGCTTGTGGGAGGCCCGGCAGGGCGGAACCCTGGTCGAGGCGGCGGCGAGGCGGGACCTTGCCGGTCTGGACGACGCCTACCGGGTCCAGGAAAAGGCGGTGCAGGCGTCGGGCCATGCGCGCGCCGGCTGGAAGGTCGGATCGACCAGCGCCGAAGCCCGGCGCAAGCTCGGCACCGACAGGCCCGGCGCGGGCGCGCTGCTCGAGCCCTTCTGCTTCGGACACGGCGCGGAAGTGCCCGTCTTCGCCGCGCATGCTCCGGCCGTGGAGGGCGAGTTCGTCTTCGTCATGGGCGAGGGCCTGCCGCCGCGCGAGGCGCCGTTCGAGCGCGCCGAGGTGCTGGCTGCGGTGATGGGCGTCGCCGGCGGCATCGAAGTCGTCGGCTCGCGCTTCGAGGGCGGGCTCGCCGGGCTCGGCCGGAAGGGCGTCACGGCCGATTTCGGCGCCAATATTGCTTTCGTCGAGAGCGAGGCCAGGCCCGACTGGCGGGACCGGGACCTGCGGGATGCCGGCGTGGCGCTTTCGGTGGACGGAGAGATGGTCGCCGAGGGAACCGGGGCCCTGGCGCTCGGCGATCCGGCGCTGGTGCTGCTCTGGCTGGCCAACCATCTGCGCGAGCGCGGCGACGGCCTGCGCGCCGGCGACCGCGTGACCACCGGCACCTGCACCGGCGTCGCCGCGATCCGGCCCGGCGCCCGCGTGCTGGCGGACTTCGGCCCGCTCGGGCGGGTCGGCTTCACAGCCGTGCCGGCATAGGTCTTCAAAAATGCAGCCAAGCGGAATTACTCCGATGGATTCATACACGGATCCCGTGTAGTGTGCAATCCGTGCGAAAGGGCTCGAAGATGAACCTGACAGTTTCCATCGACGACGATGTTCTCGAACATGCCAGGATCCGGGCGATTCGGGAAAGGACGTCCGTAAATGCGGTCGTGCGGGAATATCTGCATGCTTACGCAGGGATCGACCGCCAGCGCGTCGAAGCCTGCGATTCGCTGCTGGCCTTATCGCAATCGAGTGGTTCGCGGCGCGGCGGCGCGGTTTGGACGCGCAGCGAACTCCATGAGCGTTGAGTGGAAGTTCATAGACACGAACGTGCTGGTCTATCTGTTCGACGCCGATGCGCCGGAAAAGCGGACACGCGCGCAAGAACTCCTGCGCGCGGAAAGGGACTGCATTGTTCTCAGTATACAGGTCCTCGGCGAGTTCTATGTAACGGTGACGCGGAAGTTTGCCGAATCGGTGAGCCTCGAAACCGCAGCGCGCGCCGTCGATGCGTTCAGCCGGTTCCGTGTCCAACCGGTCCATCCCGAGACCGTGAACGCCGCTATCCGCCGGAGCCGCTATGCGCGACTGTCCTATTGGGACTCTCTGATCATCGAGGCGGCGTTGAGTGCTGGTGCGGGTGTGCTCTTCACGGAAGACCTCCAGCACGGCCAGCGGATTGACGACCTGCAAATCGTTGACCCGTTCCGCGGCGGTGGTTGAGCGGGGACGCCGCACCGGAGCGCCGACCCCGTCTCCCTGGAAGATTGAGTCGATGCGGATGCAAGCATGAGCAAGATCGTGACGGCTGCGGAGGCGGCGGCGCTGGTGCCTTCCGGCGCGGTGCTGGGCGTGGACGGGTTCGTCGGCTCGGTGTGTCCGGAAGAGCTGCTGCTGGCCCTGGAAGCCCGCTTCCTGGAGACCGGCGAGCCTCGCGAACTGACCGTCATCGCGTCGACCGGCTCCGGCGACACGCGCGGACGCGGGCTCGACCGCCTGCGCCATGACGGCATGATCCGCCGGCTCGTCACCTCCTATCTCAACCTCAACCGCATGCTCCAGCGACGGCTGATCGACAATGAAATCGAGGGCTATCTGCTGCCGCTCGGGGTCATCGTCCAGCTTTACCGGGAGATTGCGGCGGGGCGGCCGGGCCTCGTGACCCATGTCGGCCTCGGCACTTTCGTCGATCCCGAGCATGGCGGCGGCAGGGTGAATGCGCGCACGGTCGAGGACTATGTCGAGCGCGTGCGCCTGAAGGGCCGCGACTGGCTGTTCTACCCGTCCATGCAGCTCGACGCCGGCCTCCTGCGCGGCACGACGGCGGACCCGGACGGCAACATCACCATGGAGCGCGAGATCGGCACCTTCCAGGGTCCGAGCTTCGCGCAGGCGGTGCGCAACTCCGGCGGGACCGTGCTGGCGCAGGTCGAGCGCATTGCCGAACGCGGCTCGCTCGATCCGAGGCGGGTGGTGATTCCGGGCCATCTCGTGGACCGCGTCGTCGTCGCGCGGCCGGAAAACCATCCGCAGACCTTCGCCACCGCCTACGACCCGGTCTTTTCCGGCGAGGTGCGCGCGGACATGAGCGGGCGGCGGCCGCTGCCGCTGTCGGTCAAGAAGCTCATCGGCCGGCGCGCGGCCATGGAATTGCAGCGGGGCGATGTGGTCAATCTCGGCGTCGGCGCGCCGGAATATGTGGCGACCGTCGCCGGCGAGGAGGGCTGCGGCGACGCCTTCACGCTCACGGTCGAGTCCGGCGCAACGGGCGGCTATCCCGCTTACGGGCTTTCCTTCGGCGCCGCGATCAATCCGAGTTCGGTCATCGACAACACCTACCAGTTCGACTTCTACGACGGCGGCGGGCTGGACATCACCTTCGTCGGCATGGCGGAGCTGGATGCGGCAGGCAATGTCAATGTGTCGAAGCTCAGGACGCGCATCCCCGGCATAGGCGGCTTCTTCAATGTGACGCAGGGCGCGAAGCGGGTGGTGTTCTGCGGCCAGTTCTCGGCCGGGGAGGCGGACATCCGCGTGGGCGGCGGCCGGCTCGACATCCGGCAGGACGGCGAGCCGGTCAAGTTCGTCGAGGCGGTGGAGCAGGTGAGCTTCAATGCCCGCGCAGGCCTGGAGCGCGGGCAGTCGATCCTCGCGGTGACGGAGCGCTGCGTCTTCCGCATCGAGGAAGCCGGGCCGATGCTGGTGGAAATCGCGCCCGGCATCGATCTCGAACGCGATGTGCTGGCGCGGATGGCGTTCCGGCCCCGCGTGTCCGGCGACCTTCGCGAGATGCCGGCCGCACTGTTCCGCGACGAGCCGATGGGGCTGGCGGCGCGGCTTTCCTGAGCGGAAAACCGCGCCGGCCGGAGGTTATGCGGTGATGTTCTGGATCATCAATCGCGGCAGCCAGAGCACGATGCCCGGGAAGGCGACGAGCACGGCGACCGTGATGATGTCCGCCACGAAGAACGGCCAGATGCCCTTGAAGACCTCCTCCAGCGGAATGTCCGGGCGCACGCCGTTCACAACGAAGCAGTTGAGCCCGATAGGCGGCGTGACCAGGCAGACCTCCACCATCTTCACGATGATGATGCCGAACCAGACCGGGTCGTAGCCGAGCGCCGTGACCGCCGGATAGACGACCGGCAGCGTCAGCAGCAGCATCCCGATGCCGTCCATGAACATGCCGAGCACGACATAGGCGAGCAGGATCAGGATCATTACGACGAGCGGCGGCACGTCGATGCTGACGATGAATGTGGCGAACGCCTCCGGCAGTCCCGAGAAGCCGAGGAACCGCACATAGATCAGGATCGACCAGATGATCGTGAAGATGAAAACCGTGAGCTTCGCGGTTTCCATGAGCGACTCGCGCAGGTTGGCGAGGCTCATATTCCGTTTCGCAAGCGCGATCAGGAAGATCACGAATGCGGCGACGCCGCCGACCTCGGTCGGGGTCATCACGCCCGTGTAGATGCCGCCCAGGATGATGAAGATCACGAAGAAGATGCCGGACGCCCCGATCAGGGACCGGAACTTCTCGGCCGTCGGCACCGCCGAGACCGGCGCGCCCAGGGAGGGGTTCAGCTTGCAGCGGAAGATGATCAGCACCGCGTAGATGACCGCCGAAAGGGCGCCCGGTATGAACCCTGCAAGCAACAGGGCGCCGACCGATTCCTCGACGATGATGGCGTAGATCACCAGAATGGCGCTCGGCGGGATGAGCGATGCCAGCGTGCCGCCGGCGGCGACCACGCCGGCGGCGAGGCTGCGCTCATAGCCGTATTTCAGCATCTCGGGGATGGCGACGCGGCTGAACACGGCCGCCGTTGCCGTCGAGGCTCCCGAGACCGCTGCGAAGCCGGCGGTCGCAAACACGGTCGCGACGGCGAGGCCGCCGGGCAAGGTGCCCAGCCAGCATCGGGCCGCGTAGAACGCGCTTCGCGTCAGCCCGGCATAGAAGGCCAGAAAGCCGATGAGGATGAACATCGGCAGCACGGAAAGCGTGACATGGCTGACCTGCGAATGGGCGAGCAGGCCCGCGAGGCCGGCGCCGGGGTCGTAACCCCGCAGCATGATGAGCCCGACCACGCCCGCAATTCCGGATGCGTAGGCGACGCGGACGCCGAGCACCACCATCCCGATGATGACCGCGACCGATACAAGACCTGCATTGAACGGATCCATGACTGCGCCCCCTCTATGCCTTCGAGCCGCCGTCGGGCGGATCCGTCGAATCGTCGGTTTCTCTTCCCATGACCTCTTCGATCTCGGCTCTCGCATGCTCCGCGGCATCCAATATCACCGGCACCGCCACGGGGGCCCTGTCGGGATCGAGAGCCAGTCGCCCGTAGCCCCACACCTGGATAATCAGCCGTATGCAAAGCAGCACGAGCGCAACGGGGACGACCAGCTTTCCGGGCCAGGTCTGGAGCTGCACGTCGATCGTGCTGTCTCCCTCGATGACGGACCTCAGAAAGTGCTCCCAGCTCTTGTCGATGATGATGAGGCAATAGACCACGCCGATGCATACGGCGAAACATTCGACGCCCCACAGCAGTCTGCCGCGCATCTTCGCGACGACGAGTTCCATGCGGACATGCACGCCCAGCCTCTGCGCGTAAGCGGCGGGAAGGAAGGCGAAGATCGCCATATAGACTTCAATCCAGTCGATCGCTCCCGGAATCGGCCTGTTGAATACGTATCTGCCGATGACTTCGCAGACGACAAACAGCATCAATAAGAAGATAAATCCCGCCGCGAAAAGCGTGACAGCATCTTCTATGCGGCTGAAGGCGCGATCTATAGCCGACAAAGCGCCGCTCTGGCGCCCGTTCTGTGACTGAGTTTGAGCCATAGAGTTCGCTTCCTCCCCTTATTGCAAACAAGAGAATGGGGCCGTTCGTAACGGAACGGCCCCACCCAGACTTATGAGGACTCCGGCGCCTATGCCGCCTTGTTATGGTGCGCCGCACGCTCCAGAACGAAGTCGAGGAGCTCTTGAGCAGGGAGCTTGTCCTGGTTGTCTGCCACCCACTCGTCCCAAACGGGCTGCGCTCCGATCTTCACGAACTCGGCGTGCTGCTCCTTGGTGAATTCCACCCTGGTCATGGCCTTCTCGTAGATCGGGATCCACTTCTTGTCGGCCTCCACGTAAGCGGAGATCAGCGCGTCGTAGGAGTTCCACTTCATCTCGTCGTTGAACAGCGCCCGGTATTCGTCCGGCAGCGCGTTGTAGGCGGTGACGCTCATGATCTGCGGGCAGAAGACCGAACCCAGCGCCATGCCTTCCGTGTACCACTTGGCGACTTCGTGATGCCTGTAGGCGCCGAAGGCGAAGCTGTAGGGGAAGGTCATCACCTGAATGGTGCCGCGCTCGAGCGCCGTGTAGCTTTCCGACGCTGTCACCGTGGTCGGCACCGCGCCCAGCTTGTCGAAGAACTGACCGATGCCGCCGAGGCCGCGGACCCGCAGGCCCTTGAAGTCCGCCGCGCTCTTCGGCGGGTCGCCCACGCCCATCGCCTCATATTGCGGCAGGATGCCGGAGAAGATCGGGATCGCGTTCCAGCGCTTCATCTCCTTCTTGAACTCCGGATGCCCGATGAAGTCCTCATGCACCTTCGCCTGCACCGTCAGGTCGGAGATCGGCAGGAAGGGCAGGTCCAGCACCGTGCCGGCCGGGTTCTTGCCGGGATGGTAGGAGGTGCACATCATCGCGGATTCGTGGCTGCCGATCTTGATGCCGTCGATGTTCTCTTTCGAGGGCGAGATCGCCTCGCCGTAATGGATCTTGAGTTTGAAGTTGCCGCCCGATTTCTCGGCAAGGTACTCGCTCATCGCGTCGATGCCCTTGGTAAAGGCGCGCGGCTTGCCCCAGGCGGAGAAGTTCCAGAGCACCTCATCTGCGGCGGAAGCGGACATGGCGACGCCTCCCACCATGGCCGCAGCGGCTACGCCGCATGCCAGACGCACGATCTTCATGTTTGCACTCCCATCGGTCGTTGTTTGAATCCCCCAGGACCGGCAACCCGTGCCGGCCTGATGCTTGAACGGGCCTCCAAACCCGTCAATCCCCAAACATAGCAAGAGCGCCCGCAGACTCGCAACCCGGTCGGACGCAGGCCTCGCGAGAGCGGCGCCCAGCCTGTTATCGGGGCGGGTTAACCCGGGCAGCGCGCTTTGGTAGCGTTCGGGCATGGAAACGCCGGAAAGCAGCGCCGCCGGACGCCTGGCAGTTGTGATGGGCCGCATTGCGGCGGCGGCCGGCGCCGCCGGGCGTGACGCCGGCTCGGTCCGGTTGGTGGCCGTTTCGAAGCTGCAGCCGGAGGAACGCATAGCCGGGGCGCTGGATGCCGGGCACCGGCTGTTCGGCGAGAACCGCGTGCAGGAGGCGGAAGCGCGCTGGCCGGCGTTCAGGGAGCGGTTCCCCGATATCGCGCTGCACCTGATCGGCGGATTGCAGACCAACAAGGTCCGGGCGGCGGTGAAGCTGTTCGACGTCATCGAAACGGTGGATCGGCCGCGGCTCGCAGCCGCGCTGGCGCGCGAGTTCGAGCGGACGGGCAGGGCGCTCCCCTGCTTCGTGCAGGTCAATACCGGGGACGAACCGCAGAAGGGCGGCGTGGCCCCGGCCGGGCTCGACAGCTTCCTCGACCGGTGCCGGACGGAATACGGCCTGGATGTGGTCGGGCTGATGTGCATCCCGCCTGCCGAGGATCCGCCGGGACCGCATTTCGCCTTCCTGCGGGAGGCGGCGCGGCGCAACGGGCTGGCAGGTTTGTCGATGGGCATGAGCGCCGATTTCGAGACGGCGATCCGCTTCGGCGCAACCCACGTGCGAATCGGCAGCGCCGTCTTCGGCGCGCGCGGCTGACGGCGGTTGTCGGGGGTCTTCGGGGGCTTGCCGGCATCGCCTCGATCACGGAGTTGTGATACGGTCCGCACGGAAATTCCCTCCCGGAGACGCGGATGCCGCGCACGATTCTGCTCGTGGACGACGACGAAACGCTGCGCAACGTGCTCGCGGAGCAATTGTCGTTTCACGGCGAATTCGAGACGCAGGAAGCCGGCACGGCGGGAGAGGCGTTCGCCGCCATGGGTTCGGGACAGTTCGACGCCGTGATTCTGGACGTTGGCCTGCCGGACATGGACGGCCGCGAGCTGTGCCGGGCGATGCGGAGCCGGGGCGTAAGGATTCCCATCGTGATGCTGACCGGGGTGGACACGGATGCCGACGCCGTTCTCGGCTTCGATGCGGGGGCAAACGACTATGTTGCCAAGCCGTTCAGGTTCGAGGTGCTTCGGGCCCGGCTGAGGGCGCATCTGCGCCAGTACCAGCAGAGCCATGACGCCTCGCTCGATATCGGCGGATACAAATTCCGGCCCGCCTACAAGCAGCTTCTCGACCCGGATAACGACAAGACGGTGCGCCTGACCGAAAAGGAAACGGCAATCCTGCAATATCTTTACCGGGCCGGCGGAGCGACCGTCAGCCGGGAGACGCTGCTGCGGGAGGTCTGGGGCTATCGCCCGGGCGTGACCACGCACACGCTGGAAACCCATATCTACCGGTTGAGGCAGAAGATCGAGCGCGGACCGCCCCATACGCGGCTCCTGGTGACGGAGCCCGGCGGCTACCGGTTGGCGTCCTGAGTTGACGGAGCCTTTCGAAGTCCGCTTCCGCGGCGTGCGAGGGAGCATCGCCTGTCCAGGTCCGGCGACGGCGGGCTATGGCGGCAATACGGCCTGCGTCGAATTGCGCTGCGCGGACCGGCTCATAGTCATCGATGCCGGGACGGGCTTGAGGGAGCTGGGCGCGGAACTGGCCGGCCAGGGGCCGCTCGAAGCCGACATATTGCTGAGCCACACCCATCTCGACCACATAATCGGCCTGCCTTTCTTCACGCCGCTCTTCGATGCCCGCAACAGCTTCGCGCTGCGCGCCGGCCACCTGGCGGACCGGGGCGGCGTGCGTCCCGTGCTGGAGCGGATGTTGTCGCCGGAACTGTTCCCGGTCCCGCTGGACGGCTTCGCGGCCGAATTGCGCTGCATGGACTTCCACGCCGGAGAGGTTTTCGCGCTCGAGGGCGGCGTTCATGTCCGCACCGCGCCGCTCGACCACCCGGGCGGCGCGACGGGCTACCGGGTGGAATATGGCGGGCGGTCCGTTTGCTATGTCAGCGATACGGGCCATAAGGCCGGGGAGCCCAACCGGGACATTCTGGGCCTCATCGAAGGCGCGGATGTCGTCATCTACGATGCCGCATTCACCGAGGAGGAATTTGCGCGCCATCCGCACTGGGGGCATTCGACCTGGAACGAGGGCGTGAGGCTCTGCGACGCGGCGGGAGCGGGCAGGCTGGTGCTGTTCCACCACGACCCGCGCCGCGACGACGAGGCGGTGGACCGGCTGGCGGCGGAGGCGGCCGAATGCCGGCCGGGCACGCAGGCCGCGCGGGAAGGCATGGTGCTGAGCCTGTAGGGCGCCGGGCGCCGGCGGCCTCGGTGCACGGTCCGTTCCGGCTTGTCTGCGATGCGCCCGCCGACCCGGCCGCGCCTCGTTCGTCAACCCGGACTTGATCCGGGACCCCCGCCCTGCGGTCGCTGTGATACAGTCGCTGCGGGAAACGAGAGACGGGGGAAACGCGACCCATGCCCGACGATCTTGCGGATATCCGCAGCCATATCGGCACCCGGCAGGCCGATGGCGATGTCGCGACCGCCGCACCTGTGCTGCTGTTCCAGAAAACGCTCGGGCGCAGCGACCTGGAGCCGGAGGAGGGCGCCGCGATCCCGGCCGGCTGGCACATGCTCTACTTCCTGCCCCGCTTCGAGCAGGCGGAGCTGGGGCCGGACGGCGCGCCCGCCTCCTCCGGCGTCATCCCGGAAATGCCGTTTCCGCGCCGCATGTATGCCGGCGCGCGCCTTGCCTTCCACGAGCCGATCCGCATCGGCGACCGGCTGCACCGGGAAACGGAACTGGTCGATCTCACCGTGAAGGACGGCAGCACCGGGCGCCTCGCCTTCGCGACGGTCGAGAGCCGCATCTCGACGCCGCGCGGCCTCGCCGTGGTCGAGCAGCGCGACACGGTCTATCGCGAGGAGACGCCCGCCGGCGCCGCGAACAGGGCGCCCAAGCGCGCCGCGCCGCCCGAGGACACGGTCTGGGAAGCGGAAGAGCGCCCGGACGAGGTCACGCTCTTCCGCTTCTCCGCGCTTACCTTCAATTCCCACCGCATCCACTATGACGCCGTCTGGGCGAAGGAGGTGGAGGGCTATCCGGCGCTGGTGGTCCACGGGCCGCTGTCGCAGTCCTACCTGATGAACTTCGCCCGCGACTGCATGGCCCCGAAACGCATGACTTCCTTCGACATGCGGGCGCGCGCGCCGCTCTTCATCGACGGGCCGGTGCGGCTGGTCGGCAAGCCGGTGGACGGCGGCTGCGAGGTCTGGGCGGTGACGCCGGAGGGAACCATCGCGATGAGCGCAACGGCGGGTTTCGCCTGAGGCGCGGCGAGAGGAACGAGGAACGACCGGGAGAGAGCAACATGGCAGAGCAGCTTCAGACCCGCCCGCTCGGCGGCGCGCTGGGCCTCGAAGTGACCGGAGTCGATCTCTCGAGGCCGATCGCCGACGAGGTTTTCGACGAGATCAAGGAGAATTTCTGGCGGAACCCGGTTCTTGTCTTCCGCGACCAGGACCTCGACGCGCACAGCCTGGCGGCGCTCGGCCGGCGGTTCGGGCCGCTGCAGCTCCATGTGCTGGTGGACTACCGCCACGAGGAGGTGCCGGAGGTTTCCTGGCTCACAAATGTGAAGAAGGACGGCTCGGTCGACGAGGTGGGCTACAAGCGCGCAACGAGCTGGCATTCCGACGGCACCTTCGAGGAACACCCGCCCGCCGTGGCGATCCTGCACGCCAAGGAAATCCCGTCCAGGGGCGGCGGCACCCTGTTCTGCAACATGATCCAGGCCTATGAGACGCTGCCCGACGAGACGCGGGAGCGCATCCGGGGCCTGACCGGGCGCCACCTCTACGCGGCCGGCCGCGGCGGCAACGAGACCGTCCCGCTGAAGGACTACCAGAAGGGGACGTTGCCGGAGGTCCATCACCCGGTCGTGCGCACGCACCCGGAGAGCGGACGCAAGATGCTCTATGTGAACGACATCCACACATTCGGCTTCGTGGAACTCGACGGCGAGGAAGGCGAGACGCTGCTGAACGGCCTGCTGGACCACGCCACGCGGGACGAGTTCGTGTACCACCACCGCTGGAGCCACGGCGACGTGGTGATATGGGACGAACGCGCCACCATGCACCGGGGCGCCGGCGACTATGCGCCTACGGAACGCCGGATCATGCTGCGCACGATCTCGTTCGGGGAGCGGCCTGAGTGAACCCGGCCTTCGCCAAGGCGGTCCTGCTGACCGGCGCGGCCGGCGGGCTCGGCGCGGCGATGGCCGAGGCGCTCGCCGGCGACGGGCACCGGCTGGCGCTGGTGGACCGCGACGAAGAACGCCTGCAGGCGCTGACCGAGCGGCTCTGGCAGCAATATGGCGAGGGCGTGCTGCTGCCGCTGGCGCTCGACCTTGCCGACGAGGAGGCCTGCGCGGAGGCGGTCGGGCGCGCTGCGGAGCATTTCGGGCGGCTCGACATGCTGGTGAACAATGCCGGCATCGGCATGAGCACGCTGCGCCCCGACTATCATCTGCGCCCGCTCGCCGCCCTCAGCGAGGTATCGGTCGAGGACTGGCGGCGCTTCGTCGCCGTCCACGCCACCGCGCCCTTCGCCTTCATGCGCGCCGCCGCGCCCTTCATGCAGGAGCGCGGCTGGGGCCGGATCGTCAATGTCACCACCTCGCTCTCGACCATGCTCCGGCCGCAGTTCTTTCCCTACGGCGCATCGAAGGCCGCGCTCGAGGCGATGTCGTCCCAATTCGCCGGCGAGCTGGAAGGCAGCGGCATCACCGTGAATGTGCTCACGCCCGGCGGCCCGACCGACACGCCGATGGTGACGGAGGAGAGCGCGCCGGACAGGAGCGCCCTGCTCTCCCCCGCGGTGATGGCCCCGCCGATCCGCTTCCTCGCCTCCGAGATTTCCGACGGCTTCACCGGCCGGCGGATCGTCGCCGCGCTCTGGGACAAGCGCATCGCGCCCGTGGACTCCGCCATGAACGCCGGCGGGCCGATCGGCTGGCCCGGCACGGGACCCGCCGCCATCTGGCCGGAGAACCTGCCGGGGGCCGAGCGCGCCTGACACTCTGCGGCGCGGCGGAATGCTGCACCGCAAAAAGGCCCGCGCGGCTTGACTTGCCGGGCGCGCGAACCCTAAAAGCCGCCCTTGCCCTTCAACCCGAGCCTGCGGAGGTCCCCTTGAAGGTCCTCGTCCCCGTCAAGCGCGTCATCGACTACAATGTGAAGATCCGGGTGAAGCCGGACGGCACCGGCGTCGAGACCCGGAATGTGAAGATGTCGATGAACCCGTTCGACGAGATTTCCGTCGAACAGGCCATCCGGATGAAGGAAAACGGTTCGGCCGAGGAGATCGTCGCGGTTTCCATCGGCGTGCAGCAGTGTCAGGAGACCATCCGCACCGCGCTCGCCATGGGCGCGGACCGGGGCATCCTGGTCGTCACCGAGGACGAGGTGGAGCCGCTCGCCGTCGCCAAGATGCTGAAGGCGATCTGCGAGAAGGAAGAGCCGGGCATGGTCATTCTGGGCAAGCAGGCCATCGACGACGACTGCAACCAGACGGGCCAGATGCTCTCCGCCCTGCTCGGTTGGTCGCAGGCAACCTTCGCCTCCGAGGTCGCGATAGACGGCGGCAAGGCCCGCGTCACCCGCGAAGTCGATGGCGGGCTGGAAACGGTCGAAGTCACGCTGCCGACCGTGGTGACGGTGGACCTGCGCCTCAACGAGCCGCGCTACGCCTCGCTGCCGAACATCATGAAGGCCAAGCGCAAGCCCATCGACCGCATGGAGCCGGCCGACCTCGGCGTGGACACCGCGCCGCGCCTCACGGTGCTGCATGTCGGCGAGCCGGAGAAGCGCGCCGGCGGCGTCAAGGTCGAGACCGTCGAGGAGCTCGTGCAGAAGCTCTCCACCGAAGCGAAGGTGATCTGATCCCATGAGCGTTCTCGTCATCGCCGAACACGACAACGCCACCCTGAAGGCGGCCACGCGCAACGCCGTCGCCGCAGCGGCCGAGATCGACGCCGACGTGCATGTGCTGGTCGCGGGCCAGGGCTGCGGGCCGGCCGCCGAGGCGGCCGCCCAGGTTGCGGGCGTCGCGAAGGTCCTCGTCGCCGAGGACGGGGCCTATGAGCACGCGCTCGCGGAGAATGTCGCGAAGCTGGTGGTCGATCTCTCCGGCAGCTACAGCCATGTGCTCGCGCCGGCCACAGCGAACGGCAAGAACATCCTGCCCCGCGCCGCGGCCCTGCTCGACGTGGCGCAGATTTCGGACATCACCGAGGTCGTCTCCGCCGACACTTTCGTGCGTCCGATCTATGCCGGCAACGCCATGGCGAAGGTGCAGTCCGCCGACCCCGTCAAGCTCATCACGGTGCGCATGACAGCGTTCGATGCGGCTCCCGCAGAGGGCGGTTCCGCGCCGGTCGAGGCGGCGTCGGGCGCCGGCAGCGTCGGGCTTTCCAGCTTCGTCGGACGCGAACTCACCAAGTCCGAGCGCCCGGAACTCACCACCGCCGGCATTGTCGTTTCCGGCGGACGCGGCATGGGCTCGGGCGAGAACTTCAACATCCTGGAAGCGCTGGCCGACCGGCTGGGCGCGGCGGTCGGCGCCTCGCGCGCGGCGGTCGATGCGGGCTACGTGCCGAACGACTACCAGGTGGGCCAGACCGGCAAGGTGGTCGCGCCCGAGCTCTACATCGCGGTCGGCATTTCCGGCGCCATCCAGCATCTTGCCGGCATGAAGGACAGCCGCGTGATCGTCGCCATCAACAAGGACGAGGAAGCGCCGATCTTCCAGGTCGCCGATTACGGCCTCGTCGCCGACCTGTTCAAGGCCGTGCCGGAGCTGACCGGCGCGATCGAAGAATACAAGACGGAAAACGATTGACCGCCATGCCCAGAGGTCTCGACAGCGGCATCCGCAAGGTCGGCGTCATCGGCGCCGGGCAGATGGGCAGCGGCATCGCGCATGTCGCCGCGCTTTCCGGCTTCGATGTGCGCCTTGTGGATATCGCGGATACGGCGCTGGAACGCAGCCTCGCGGTCATCGGCGGCAATATGGACCGGCAATTGCGCCGGGGCCTGTTCGACGAGGCGGCGAAGGCCGGGGCGCTGGCGCGGATCGGCACCGGCACCGACTATGCCGCCTTCCGGGATTGCGACATCGTGATCGAGGCCGCCACGGAGAATGAGGCGGTGAAGCGCGAGGTGTTCAAGGCGCTGCTGCCGCATCTCGCCGAGGGCGCCATCGTCGCGTCCAACACCTCCTCGATCTCGATCACGCGGCTCGCCTCCACGACCGACCGGCCGGAGCGGTTCATCGGCCTGCATTTCATGAACCCGGTGCCGATGATGACCCTGGTGGAGCTCATCCGCGGCATCGCCACCGAGGACCGGACCTTCGACGACGTGAAGCAGTTCGCCCTCTCGCTCGGCAAGACGCCTGTGGCGGCGGAGGATTTCCCGGCCTTCATCGTCAACCGCATCCTGCTGCCGATGATCAACGAGGCCGTCTATACGCTCTATGAGGGCGTGGGCTCGGTCGACGCCATCGACACCGGCATGCGCCTCGGCGCCAACCACCCGATGGGGCCGCTGGAGCTGGCGGACTTCATCGGCCTCGACACCTGCCTCGCGGTGATGCAGGTGCTCTATGACGGGCTCGCGGACAGCAAATACCGCCCCTGCCCGCTGCTGGTGAAATATGTCGAGGCGGGCTGGATCGGCCGCAAGGCCGGCCGCGGCTTCTACGACTATTCCGGCGAACACCCGGTCCCGACACGGTAGGGCAGACCGGCTACAGCACGCCGTCGATTGCCCGAAGGTAGAGACGCTCCAACGCGCCCGTATCGAGGGGAATCGGGTTGGTCGCGGCGGACGGGTCCTCCGCCGCCATCGGCGCCATGCGCCTTGCGAACGAGGCGTCCACGCCGATGTCCCTGAGCGTGTGCGGAATCCCGATTTCCCCGCGCAGGGCAAGAATCCAGTCGAGGACGGCCGGGAAGGACGGGTCCGGCAGGTCGAGGTAGCGCGCGAGGGCCGCCATTTTCGTCTCGATCGCCGCCCGGTTGAAGACGAGCACATAGGGCATGACCACCGCGTTCGTCAGCCCGTGGTGCGTGTCGAGCAGCGAGCTGCAGGGATGGCTGAGGGCGTGCATGGCGCCCAGCCCCTTCTGGAAGGCGGTCGAGCCCATTGCGGCCGCCACCTGCATGCGGCTCCGCGCGGCAAGGTCGGAGGGGTTCTTCACCGCGACGGGAAGCGCGCCGCGGACGAGCCGCATCGCTTCGAGCGCGATACCCTGCGCCAGCGGATGGAAGACGGGGCTCGAATAGGCTTCGAGACTGTGGGAGAGCGCGTCCATGCCGACCGCCGCGGTGAGGTGGGCGGGAAGCCCCACGGTAAGTTCGGGGTCCAGGATCACGCGGCCCGGCATCATCCGGGGATGGAAGATGATCCGCTTGGTGTGTTCGGCGCGGGCGTCGGTGATGACCGAGGCGCGCCCCGTCTCCGAACCCGTGCCCGAGGTGGTGGGGACGGCGACGACCGGCGCCATGCCGTCCTCCTCGGCCCGGGTCCACCAGTCCTCGCGGTCCTCGAAGTCCCAGATAGGGCGCGACTGACCCGCCATGAAGCCGATCGCCTTGCCGGTATCCAGGGCGCTGCCGCCCCCGAAGGCAATGATCCCGTCGTGACCTCCCTCCCGGAGCGCCGCTACCCCGTCATGGACATTGGCCTCGACCGGGTTCGCGCGCACGTCCGAGAACACCGCGCATGCGAGGCCCGCCTGTGTACAGGACTCCACCGCGTCGCCCACCATGGGCAGCGCCGCCAGCCCGGGGTCCGTGACCAGCAGGGGCCGGCGGATGCCGAGTTCGAGGCATGCTTGGGGAAGCTCGCTTATGCGGCCTGCGCCGAAACGGATCGGAGCAGGGAAGCTCCAGTTGCCAACCGGGTCCGTCGGCCTGTCCATCGGGTGCGCCTCCCGGCTAAATCACTCCCTCCGCCCGAAGCGCCTCGACCGCCGCGCCGTCATAGCCGAGCGCGGCCAGCACCTCTGCCGTGTGCTCGCCCTGGTCCGGGGTGTGGAGGCGGACGTCGGGCCGGCCGCCGCTGCGGGACAGGGTGGCGGCCTGGCCGACAACGCCGACATCGCCGAGTTCCGGGTGGGCCATGACCTTCTCGATGCCGAGATGGCGCACCTGCGGGTCGGTCATCGTCCTGTCGATGCTGTTGATCGGCCCGCAGGGGACGCGCGCCTCGTTCAGCGCGACCACCCACTCCTCGCTCGGGCGCCTCGCCGTGTATTCGCCGAGCACCCTGTTGAGCGCGGCCCGGTTCTTCGACCGGCTTTCGTCGTCGGCATAGTCAGCATGGGAGACGAGCTCCGGGCAGCCGAGCGCGCCGCAGAGCCGCTCGAACATGGTATTGCCGGAAGCCGCGATATTGATATGCCCGTCCGAGGTCGGGAACACGCCGGTCGGGATCGAGGTCGGATGGTCGTTGCCGGCCTGCGGGGCCACCTCGCCGGAGACCGTCCAGCGCGCCGCCTGGAAGTCCAGCATCATGATCTGCGCTTCCAGCAGCGAGGTATGCACCCACTGCCCCTCCCCGGAGCGCTCCCGTTCGTAGAGCGCCAGCAATATGCCCTGCGCCAGATGCAGCCCGGCCGTCAGGTCCGCAATCGGGATGCCGACCCGGACCGGCCCCTGCCCCGGCAGGCCGGTAATCGACATGAGGCCGCCCATGCCCTGCGCGATCTGGTCCACGCCCGGCCGGTCGCGGTAGGGGCCGGACTGGCCGAAACCCGATATGGAGCCATAGACGATGCGCGGATTGACGGCCTTGACGGCCTCGTAGTCGATGCCGAGCCGGTGCTTCACGCCCGCGCGGTAGTTCTCGACCACCACATCGGCATGTTTCGCCATCTCCAGGAAGATCCCGCGGCCCTTGTCGGCCTTGAGGTTGAGCGTCATCGACCGCTTGTTGCGGTGGAGATTCTGGAAGTCGAAGCCGTGCCGGGCCCCGGACACCACCGAGCGCGCGTCCCCGCCGGGCGGCGCTTCGATCTTGACCACGTCGGCGCCCCAGTCCGCTAGCTGGCGCACCGCCGTCGGCCCGGCCCGGGCGCGGGTAAGGTCGAGGACCCTGATATGGGCGAGAGGCAGCGTCGCGGACATGGCGGCTCGGGCTTTCGTTCCGGGGAAACAGGCGTCATTCAAGCACACGCGGCGGCGCTCCCGCCAGCCTGCCGACATCCGCTTGCCGTGCGTTGGCGGCGCGCAAACGGGGAATTTCCGTTATGGTGGCATTGCGAACGACGAAAGGCTGGCCGGGATGACAGGCGGAGCGATGCGGAATCCGGGCAGCCGCGCGGCGCAGGTGGACGATGAGCTGCTGCAGCGGATGACGACCGCCCTTGTCGAGGCGGCGGACCCGGAGCAGGTCATCCTCTTCGGCTCCCACGCGCGCGGCGAGGCCGGACCGGACTCGGACGTCGATCTGATTGTGGTCGAGGCCGAGCCGTTCGGGCCGGAGCGGAACGTCCGTCTGGAGGAAGCGCGGCTGCGCCGAGCGCTTCCAAGTTTCGACGTTTCCGTGGACATTCTCGTCTTCAGCCGCGATGACGTGGACTACTGGCGCGACTCGCTCAACCATGTGCTCGCCCGCGCCCTCCGGGAAGGCAAGGTGCTCTATGAGCGACCTTAAATGTGCGCGAATTCTCATTGAGGCGGCCGACAAGGATATGGCGGCCCTTCGCTCTATGGGCGACGCCGCCATTTTTGCGGACGAAATCTTCGGTTTTCATGCGCAGCAGGCGGCGGAGAAGTCGTTCAAGGCGTGGCTTGCGCTTCTGGGCGAGATTTATCCATTGACGCACGATCTCCAGCGCCTGCTGGAGATGCTCATAGCACGAGAGCCGGAGGCCGGCCGCTTCGAAGCGTTGACGGACATGACCTCCTACGCCGCCCGCTTCCGCTATGTCCCGCAAGATGCACCCGCTGGATCGCTCGACCGCGAAAGGATCGTCGAAGAGGTGAACACGCTGCTCGAAGAAGTCCGGCGGCGACTGACAAGCGCGGAAGGCTGACGACGGCGACGACGAACGAGCGCCGTCCGGGATGCATTCGAAGGCCTGCCCGGACTTCCGGTGCATGCCCCTTCCCGGCCGGTTCGGGTCGTGGGTCAGTGGAAGTAGGCGCCGCCGTCCACGACGAGGGTTTGCCCGGTGACGAAGGCTGAGTCTTCCGACGCGAAGAAGACCACCGCGCCCACAATGTCTTCCGGGTGCTGGTCGCGCTGGAGGACGCGCGCCTGAAGCGAGATGTCCCGGAGCGTTTCGAGCTGGTGGGAATTGGCGAGCACGCCGTCGGAGAGCGTGAATCCGGGCGCCACCGCATTGACCCGTATGCCCGCGCCGCCGAGTTCCTTCGCCAAGGCCTTGGTCATCGCGTTCACGGCGCCCTTGCTCGCCACATAGTGCAGCAGGAACGGAACCCCCTTGAACGGCGTGCCCGACGAGAAGTTGACGACCGCGCCGCCGCCCTGCCGGCGCATGGCCGGGACGACCGCGCGGGTCGCCATCGCCTGCCCGATGACGTTCACGTCGAGGATGCGCCGCCACTCCTCGATGTCCAGATCCTCGAAGGGCCCGGTCTTCAGCGAAGAGTAGATCCCCGCATTGTTGACCAGCACATCGATGCGGCCGAACGCCTCCAGCGCGGCGTCGGCCATGGCCTCGGTGTCGTCCCGGCTCGACACGTCGCAGGCGACGCCGATGACCGCGTTCCCCGCATTGTCGAGCGCCCTTGCGGCGTCCGCCGCGCCCGCCCGGTCGGCAATGACGACATTCGCGCCTTCCGCGAGGAGGCCTTCCGCAACGGCCCGCCCGATACCCATGGCCCCGCCGGTGACGATTGCGACCTTTCCCTTGCAACGCATGTCCCGTTTCCTCCCGCTTGTCCACACGCCGGCCCACCGAGTCCTCTATGCCGGATGCATGCTTATCGGCGCCTCGGCGAACACCCGGTAGCTCTGCGATTTCGGTCGGTCCCGGTCCTCGTCCCTGACATAGCGGATGGACGAGGCGCCGAGCAGGGATCGCGGCAGGACCATCGCGCGGATGAAGCGGCTCGGAACATCGGGCGAAGCCTGCGCGAAGACGGGTTCCGGTCCGCTTTCGAACCAGGCGCCGCCGGGGCCGTAGGATGAGGAGCGGCCTTCCGTGTCGATCCTGATCTCCCCTTCCCGCAGGCATCTGATTCCCGGGCCCTGGTGCGTGTGAAGCAGCGCCGTTCCGCCGGGCGGGAAGGCGACGCTGTCGAGCCGGAGCAGCAGTTCATCGGCGATGGCGGCAAGGTCGATCCGCCCGGCGAGGCGAAGGCTCGTCCGATGGCCGTAAGCGGCGGTGTCGGCATCGGAGGCCGCCAACTCCCAACGCCAGACCGCAGCGCCGCCGCCGGTGGCGCAGAGCCGCAGTGGCTCCGCCAGGACAACGCCTCCGTCAGCCGGAACCTCCTCCCCGTTCACAGATACCCCGCCGGCGGAGACATAGAGCGCCCTCGGCGCGGGATCGTCGAACCGAACCTCCTCGTTGCCGAACAGGACATCCTCGAACAGCCGGATTTCGCACGGCATGCCCGGCGACCTCACTCCTCCAGCTTCCGGAGCGCGATGGGGTCGAAGGGGGCGGTGAAGCGGCCGGTCGGGCGGATGAAGTCGTAGGGCCCGCGCTTCAGCCACCGGCCGCGCCCCGGCTCCGCCGTCACCTCGCCGTCGTTCCAGATCACCTCGCCGCGCGAGAGCGTCATCACGGGCCAGCCGGTGACCGACATGCCTTCATAGGGCGTGTAGTCGGTCAGGGTGTGCAGGTCCTCGCTGCGGATCGTGACCTCCCGCTCCGCATCCCAGATCGCGATGTCGGCGTCGGAGCCGACGGCGATCGTGCCCTTTTTCGGGTAGAGGCCGAACAGCCGGGCCGGGTTGGCGGATGTCAGCGCCACGAACTCGCACGGACCGATCCTGCCGGCCGAGACGCCCTCGGAGAACACCAGCGGCAGGCGCGTCTCCAGCCCCGGCACGCCGTTCGGGATTTCGCTGAAGCGCGCATTGGCGCCGTGCAGCGCCTTGCCCCTCGGATCGTCGAAGCTGTAGGGCGCATGGTCCGAGCTCACGATTCCGAGCGTCCCGTCGGTGAGCGCGCGCCAGATCTCCTCATGGTCGGCTTCGGTGCGCGGCGCCGGCGAGCAGATGAACTTGGCGCCCTCGAAGCCGTCCCGGTCCATGTCGTCGGCGGTGAGCGTCAGATATTGCGGGCAGGTCTCGCCGAACACCTTGATGCCGCGCGCCTGCGCCCGGCGGATTTCCTCCGCCGCCTCGGCGCTGGTGACGTGGAAGACCTGGATCGGCAGGTCCAGAAGCTCGGCGAGCGCGATGACCCGGTGAACGGCCTCGCGCTCGACGACCGGCGGCTTGGACCAGGCGTGGTAGCGCGGCGAGGTCAGTCCCGCCTCCAGCAGCCGGTCCGTCATCCACATGATGGCGTCGTGGTTCTCGGCGTGGACGCAGACGAACGCCCCGTGCTTCTTCGCGCAGGCGAACACCTTGAGCAGCTGCGCATCGTCCATCCGGTTCGACGGATAGGTCATGAAGACCTTGATCGAGCGGTGGCCCTCGGCGATCAGCTCCGGCAACTCCTGCTCGATCACCGCCTCGGAGGGGTCGTTGACGATGATGTGGAAGCAGTAGTCGATGACCGACTTGCGCGCGAGCGCGGCATAGCCGTCCATCGCCTCCCTGACGCCCCGGCCCCGGACCTGCGGCGAAAAGCTGATCGTGGTGGTGGTGCCCCCGCAGGCGGCCGAGATCGAGCCGCTGGTGAAGGTGTCGGCATTGGTGCCGCCGGTGGAGCCCGGCTGCTCGATATGGCAATGGCTGTCCACGCCGCCCGGCATGACCAGCCGGCCGCCGGCGTCGATTTCATGCGCGCCGCTCTCCAGGGTCTCGCCGAGCGCTGCGATGCGCCCCCCGGTAATGCCGATGTCCGCCCGGACCATGTCTGACGCCGTGACCACCGTGCCGCCGCGAATCACCGTGTCATATGCCGCCATGTGCGCGCCTCCCGCCTTCAGCTTGCCCCGAGAATAACCGAACGCGCGCGCAAGGCTTCGCCTGAATCGACGAAAAGCGTCTCGCCGGTGACCGAGGGCGTCTCGATGAGATAGGTGAGCGCGGCGGCGACCTCCTCCGGCCGGACCGCGCGCCGGAGCGGCAGCCTTTCGCCCAGCGTCTCCAGCCGTCCGGGCTTCATGCCCGTACTCTCATAGACGATGCCGGGCGCAATCGCCGCGATCCGGAGCCGGGGGGCGAGCGCCGCCGCGAGCGTTCGCACCGCCCCTTCCAGCGCGATCTTGCTGAGTGTGTAGGAAAGGTAGCCCGCCCCCGGATGGCGGATTTTCTGGTCCACGATATTGACCGCGAGCCCCGTCCCGTCTTCCCCGAGCGCGGCGGCGAAGGCCTGGATCGCAAGCAGCGGCGCGCGCAGGTTGGTGGCCATGTGCGCGTCGAAGGAGGCGGCGTCGAGCGTGCCGATCCGGTCCGGCTCGAACCGCGCGGCATTGTTGACCAGCACCGAAAGCCCGCCAAGCCGCGCATGCGCCTCGCCGACGACCCGCGCCGGAACCGACGGATCGTCCAGGTCGCCCTGCAGGACCACGGCACCCAGGTCCGCCGGCGGCCGGGTCATGCGCGTGTGGACGGCGACCCGGTGGCCGGCCGCCAGCATCGCGCGGGCAAGCGCCAGGCCCAGGCGCCGCGCGCCGCCGGTAATCAGAATGCGTTCCGCCATGCCCCTGTCCCGGCCGGTCGAACCCGGCCCATCCTAGCCGCATCGGAATGCCTGCGCTCCGGGCCGCAGAATCGTTGCGACCAACCGTCCCGCCGTCTTCTACCTGGCCCTGCAATACTCTATATCGGCTTTCCCTTGGGCGGCGCCCGCCCGGCTGGAGAGGCTGCGGCTCTTTGCCAACGAAACCTGCGGAGGTGACATATCGTGTCTGCGTTGCCACCCAAGCAGGGACTCTATGACCCCCGCAACGAGCATGACAGCTGCGGCGTCGGCTTCGTCGTCGATATCCAAAACCGCAAGTCCCACCGCATAATCCGGCAGGGTCTGGAGATTCTCCTGAACCTGGACCACCGGGGCGCGGTCGGCGCGGACCCGCTGGCCGGGGACGGCTCCGGCATATTGTTGCAGAAGCCCGACAGGCTCTTCCGCGCCGTCGCGCCGGAGGCCGGCATCGACCTGCCGGACGAGCCGGACTATGCGGCGGGCTCCGTCTTCCTGCCGCGGGCCGAGGCGCCGCGCGCCGTCTATGAGGTGCTGGTCGAGCGCATCGTGGCCGAGGAAGGCCAGCGGGTCGCCGGCTGGCGGACGGTGCCGGTCGCGAGCGAAATCCTCGGCCCCACGGTTTCCGCCACGGAGCCGGTCGTGCGCCAGATCTTCGTCGGACGGGGCGGCGATACGGAGCCGGGCGACGCCTTCGAGCGCAAACTGTTCGTCATCCGCAAGCGGATCGAGAACGAGGCCGCCGCCGAGGAGGCGCCCGGTCTCGACGACTTCTACATCGCCTCGCTCTCCTGCCGGACCATCGTCTACAAGGGCATGCTGCTTGCGCCGCAGCTGGCCGACTATTACCTCGACCTTCAGGACGAGCGGATCGAGTCCGCGCTGGCGCTCGTCCACCAGCGGTTCTCCACCAATACCTTCCCCTCCTGGCGGCTGGCGCACCCCTACCGGATGATCTGCCACAATGGCGAGATCAACACGGTGCGCGGCAATTACAACTGGATGGCCGCGCGCCGGCACGCGACCAGCTCGAAGCTGTTCGGCGACGACATGGAGAAACTCTGGCCGCTGATCCCGGCCGGGCAGTCCGACACCGCCTGCTTCGACAATGCGCTGGAGCTTCTGACGCGCGGCGGCTACTCGCTCGCCCACGCGATGATGCTGCTCATTCCGGAAGCCTGGGCCGGCAACCCGCTGATGGACGAGGAGCGCCGCGCCTTCTACGAGTATCACGCCGCGCTGATGGAGCCCTGGGACGGGCCGGCGGCCGTCGCCTTTACCGACGGACGGCAGATCGGCGCCACGCTCGACCGCAACGGCCTGCGCCCGGCCCGCTACCTGGTGACGACGGACGGCCTCGTGGTGATGGCGTCCGAAGTCGGCGTGCTCGACATCCCGCCGGAGCGCATCGCCCGGCAATGGCGGCTCCAGCCGGGCAGGATGTTCCTCATCGACCTGGAACAGCAGCGCATCGTGGACGATGGCGAGCTCAAGGCGGAACTGGCGCGCTCGCATCCCTACGGACAGTGGCTCGCCTGCACCCGCTTCCGGCTCGACGACCTGAAGGCGCCGCCGCGCGCGGCCAGCAACCGGCCCCCGGCGGGAGACCTGCTCGACCGCCAGCAGGCCTTCGGATACACCCGTGAGGACCTTGAGGTCTTCCTGCAGCCGATGGGCGCGGACGGCGACGACCCGGTCGGGTCGATGGGCACCGACACGCCGATCTCCGTGCTCTCCGAGCGTCCGAAGCTGCTCTACACCTATTTCAAGCAGTTGTTCGCGCAGGTGACCAACCCGCCCATCGACTCGATCCGCGAGGAGCTGGTGATGTCGCTGGTCTCGATGGTGGGGCCGCGGCCGAACCTGCTCGACCTGGACAGCGGCGGCGCGCATCGCCGCCTGGAGGTCTCGCAGCCGGTGCTGACCGACGCCGACCTCGACAAGATCCGCCATGTGGCCGACCTGGCGGGCGGGGCGTTCCTGACCGAAACGCTGGACACCACCTGGGACGCCGCCGAGGGCGCCGACGGCATGGGCCCGGCGCTGGAGCGGCTTTGCGACGAGGCGAAGCGGGCGGTCGAACAGGGCTTCAACATCCTCATCCTCTCGGATCGCGCGGTCGGGCCGGACCGGGTCGCGCTGCCTGCGCTGCTGGCCTGTTCGGCGGTGCACCACCGGCTGATCCTGGAAGGCTCGCGCACCGGCGCCGGCCTCGTGCTGGAGACCGGCGAGGCGCGCGAGGTGCATCATTTCTGCGTGCTGGCGGGTTACGGTGCGGAGGCGGTCAACCCCTATCTCGCCTTCGAGACGCTGGATGCGCTCCACGAGGACGGCGCCTTCCCGGCCGGCTACACGAGCGAAAAGGTCCGCAAGAACTATATCAAGGCCGTCAGCAAGGGCCTGCTCAAGGTCATGTCCAAGATGGGCATCTCGACCTACCAGTCCTATTGCGGCGCGCAGATCTTCGACGCCGTCGGCCTCGCGAGCGAGTTCGTCGACCGCTATTTCACCGGCACCGCGACCACCGTCGAGGGCGCTTCGCTCGCCGAAGTGGCGGCCGAGACGGTGGCCCGGCACCGGGCCGCCTGGGGCGACGCGCCGATCTACCGCAACATGCTCGATGTCGGCGGCGAATACACCTACCGGCTGCGCGGCGAACGCCACCAGTGGGAGCCGGACTCGGTCGCCAAGCTTCAGCATGCCGCGCGCGCCGACAATGCCTCCAGCTACGAGGAATACGCCGCCATCCTGAACGACCGGAGCCGCAGGCTGATGACCTTGCGCGGCCTGTTCGAGTTCCGCGAGGACGGCAACGGCGTGCCGCTTGAAGAGGTGGAGCCGGCCTCCGAGATCGTGAAGCGGTTCGCCACCGGGGCCATGTCGTTCGGCTCCATTTCGCGCGAGGCGCATACCACGCTGGCCATTGCGATGAACCGCATCGGCGGCAAGTCGAACACCGGCGAAGGCGGCGAGGAGGCCGACCGCTTCCAGCCGATGGCGAACGGCGACAGCATGCGCTCGGCGATCAAGCAGGTCGCGTCCGGCCGGTTCGGCGTGACGGCCGAATATCTCGCCAATTCCAGCGACATCCAGATCAAGATGGCCCAGGGCGCAAAGCCCGGCGAAGGCGGCCAGCTTCCCGGCCACAAGGTGGACCGCAACATCGCGCGGGTCCGGCACTCGACGCCGGGCGTCGGCCTCATTTCGCCGCCGCCGCATCACGACATCTATTCGATCGAGGACCTGGCCCAGCTCATCCACGACCTGAAGAACGTGAACCCGGCGGCCCGGATCAGCGTGAAGCTCGTTTCGGAAGTGGGCGTCGGCACGGTCGCCGCCGGCGTTTCCAAGGCCAAGGCCGATCATGTCACGATCTCGGGCTTCGAGGGCGGCACGGGCGCCTCGCCCGTCACCTCGCTCACCCATGCGGGCTCGCCCTGGGAGATCGGCCTCTCCGAGACGCACCAGACGCTCGTGCTCAACGACCTGCGCACCCGCATTGCCGTGCAGGTGGACGGCGGCCTGCGCACCGGGCGCGACGTGGCCATCGGCGCGCTGCTGGGCGCGGACGAATTCGGCTTCTCGACCGCGCCGCTGATCGCGATGGGCTGCATCATGATGCGCAAATGCCATCTGAACACCTGCCCGGTCGGCATCGCCACCCAGGACGAGGAGCTCCGGCAGCGCTTCGCCGGCGCGCCCGAGCATGTCATCAACTTCTTTTTCTTCGTCGCCGAGGAAGTGCGGCGGATCATGGCAAGGCTGGGCTTCCGGCGCTTCCACGAGATGATCGGGCGTTCGGACCGGCTCGACATGCGCCGCGCGCAAGACCACTGGAAGGCGCATGGCGTGGACCTGAAGCGACTGCTGTTCAAGCCGGAGGTCGGGCCGGGCGTCGATATCCACAACAGCCAGCGGCAGGACCACGGCCTCGACCGTGCGCTCGACAACCGCCTGATCGCAGAGGCCGCGCCGGCTCTGGACGAAGGCCGCCCGGTGAAGATCCGGGCCGAGGTGCGCAATGTGAACCGCACGGTCGGCGCCATGCTGGCGGGCGAGGTCGCCAAACGCCGCGGCCATGCGGGCCTGCCCGAGGACACCATCGTCATCGAGGCGGAAGGCACCGGCGGGCAGAGCTTCGGCGCCTGGTCCACGCGCGGCATGGCGATTCACCTCAAGGGCGTCGCCAACGACTATGTCGGCAAGGGCCTTTCCGGCGGGCGGCTGGTCATCTATCCGAACCCGGCAACGCCCTATGCGCCGAACGAGAACATCGTCGTCGGCAACACTGTCCTCTACGGGGCCATAGAGGGCGAATGCTACTTCTCCGGCGTTGCCGGCGAGCGCTTCGCCGTGCGCAACTCCGGCGCCTGGGCGGTCGTCGAGGGCGTGGGCGACCATGGCTGCGAATACATGACCGGAGGCTGTGTCGCCGTGCTCGGTCCCACGGGGCGGAACTTCGCCGCCGGCATGAGCGGCGGCGTCGCCTATGTCTACGACCCGGACGGCAGCTTCGAAGAGCGGTGCAACCTTGCTGCGGCAACGCTGGAGGCGGTCGCCGCCACGGGACGGGAGGCGGGCGACCTGCAGGACATGATGAACCATGACGAGGCGCGGCTTTACCGCATGGTGGAGCGCCACCGCCGCTATACCGGCAGCGCCGTCGCCGCCGCCATGCTGGCGGACTGGGACGCCGCCCGCGCCAAATTCGTCAAGGTCATGCCCGTGGACTACCGCCGTGCGCTGATGGAACTGGCGGCCGCCGCGCAGGGGGCCGAGGCGCATGGGTAAGGTCACGGGCTTCCTGGAGCACGGACGCAGCGAACGCCCCTACCGGCCGGTCGAGGAGCGCGTCCGGCACTGGCGGGAGTTCGTCGTTCCGCTCGGCGACGAGGACACCCGCAGGCAGGCGGCGCGCTGCATGGATTGCGGCATCCCGTTCTGTCACAACGGCTGCCCGGTCAACAACCAGATCCCCGACTGGAACGATCTGGTCTATCGGGACGACTGGCAGGACGCGCTGGTAAACCTGCACTCCACCAACAACTTCCCGGAGTTCACCGGCCGCATCTGCCCGGCCCCCTGCGAGGAAGCCTGCGTCCTCAACATCAATGACGACCCGGTCACCATCAAGACCATCGAATGCGCCATCGTGGACAAGGGCTTCGAAGAAGGCTGGGTCCGGCCGCAGAAGGCCGCCATGCGCACCGGCAAGCGCGTCGCCGTCGTCGGCTCGGGTCCGGCCGGCATGGCGGCGGCGCAGCAATTGGCCCGGGCCGGCCACGGTGTCGTGCTGATGGAAAAGGAAGACCGCATCGGCGGCCTGCTGCGTTACGGCATTCCGGACTTCAAGATGGAGAAGCACCTGATCGACCGGCGCATGGAACAGATGGCGGCGGAAGGCGTCACCTTCCGCACCGGCGCGCATGTCGGCGTCAATGTCGATGTCGAGGAGCTGGTCGCCGCCCATGACGCCGTCGTGCTGGCCGGCGGCGCCGAGGCGCCGCGCGACCTTGCGGGCACGCCCGGACGCGGCCTGGACGGCATCCATTTCGCGATGGACTTCCTGCCGCAGCAGAACCGCATCAATGCGGGCGACCCCGCGCCGGCGGGCAGGATCGACGCTGCCGGGCGCAAGCTCGTCGTGATCGGCGGCGGCGACACCGGCTCGGACTGCATCGGCACCTCGACCCGGCAGGGGGCGGAGCGGATCGTGCAATTGGAGATCTTCGACGAGCCCGAGGAGGACCCGGACCTCAGCCTCGTCTGGCCCTACTGGCCGCGCCGGCTGCGCATCTCATCCTCCCAGAAAGAGGGCTCCGAGCAGCGCTACGAGATCGAGACCACGGCGTTCCTCAGTGACGAGGCCGGCCGTGTGCGCGCGCTGGAGACACGGGAGGTGCGTTTCGAGCCCGGCAAGGGATTCGTTCCGGTCCCCGGCTCCGAGGGCGAGATCGAGGCCGACCTCGTGCTGCTCGCCATGGGCTTCACGGGCCCCGTCCGCGCCGGCATGATCGACCGGCTTGGCATTGCGCTCGATGCGCGCGGCAATGTCGAGGCCGACACGGAGAGCTACCGGACCTCGCGCGACAAGGTGTTCGCCGCAGGCGACATGCGCCGGGGCCAATCCCTGGTCGTCTGGGCGATCCGCGAAGGCCGCCAGTGCGCCCATGCCGTCGATGCCTACCTGACCGGCCGCCCCTCCGAACTGCCGCGCTGAGCCTTTCGGGCGCTATTCCACCGGGCTGTCGACGCAGTCCAGCGCCCAGATGTCATAGACCGGGTGCTCCAGCGCCGACATGGCGGGGCTCGACGCGAACATCCATCCCTGGAACAGGCGCGCCGGCGGGGCGCCCCGCTTGCGCTCGACGATGGTGAGGAACACGGCGCTTTCCGGCGGTTCCTCCGGCGGCCGCTTCCGGCAGGCCCAGACGGTGACCTCCAGCGTGCCGAAGCGCTTCGTCTGCTCCAGCGGCATCGTCAGGGTGGAGATTCGCGCGGTGACCTTGTCGAGCCCCTGGAGCACCGCCATCCCCATCTCGCGATAGGTGAAGGTCTGCCCGCTTTGGGCCGCTGCAGGCCCGGCCATCAACATCAGCGCCGGAAGCAGCGCCAGGCAGAGGCCCAGGCGCCACGAAGCGGGAGCAATGCGGCAGCAGCCCGGCCGTCTTCCCCGAAGCCGGCTACTTCTTCTTGTCATCGGCGCCGCTGAACAGGAAGCGGCCGATCAGGTCCTCGATGCTGACGGAGGACTGCGCGAAGTGAATGCGGCCGCCCGGCGGAATGGCGTCGTCTTCGGCGCCGGGCGTCAGCTGCGCATACTTGCCGCCGAGCAGGCTTTCGCTCGCGATCTTGACGGAGCTGTCGGTCGGCAGCTTGACCGACGGGTCGATGGAAAAGGTGACCAGCGCGGTAAAGGTCTCCCTGTCGAGCCGCTGGCCGGAGACGGTGCCGACCTTGATGCCGCTCATCCGCACGTCGGCGCCGACCGCCAGCCCGCCGATATTGTCGAACTCGGCGACCACCTCATATCCGCCGCCGCGCCCGAGATCGGCGGTCGAATAGGCGAAGAACACGAACGCGGCAGCGGCCAGCAGCACTGCGGCGCCCGTTATCGTTTCGAGCAGGCTGCGCCGCATCACTCGGGCGTCCAGGCCTCGTAGTCGCCCGTCGCCGCCGCGCGGCGCCCGCCGGCGAAATCGTGTCCCGGCGGGCGGTAGGCCTGCGGCGTGCCGGTCAGGTTCGGTTCGTGCGGCAGCTGCCAGGGATAGCGCGGGCGGTCCGCCGCCGGCGGCGCATCGGCCATGCGGTGCAGCCAGGCATGCCATTCCGGCGGCACGCGGGAGGCTTCGACAGGTCCGTCATAGACGACCCAGCGCCGCTCGCGCCCGTGCAGGCGGCCCCGGCGGCTGCGGAAATAGCGGTTGCCCTGCTCGTCCTCGCCGACGAACTCGCCCTGCATCCAGGTGTAAAGCCGCGTTCCGATGGAAGTCACGAGCCGGGTCCCTCCAGAACTCGAGCCCTTATCGCACCGCTCCGCCCGCCGGTCAAACCTGGCGCTTGACATTCCGCTCCATTGTTCCATATATGTTCCAAATAATCTCCAACGGAGCAAAGGGGCCATGACCTGGACCTGATGGGCTGGCGCAGCCCCGCGGCGACGGGAGGGAAGGAGCGGCCCGGCGGCCGCCTGTAGCGGTTTGCCTGAGCGATCGCAGGGCCGGCCGGCCGGCGGCGTCAGGACCATAGCGCCGGGACCGGAACGGCGGCCATCCGCGGGCCGAAAGCAATACTGCTCTCATGGTCGTAGAGGACAAGCCCCATCACGAACCGCTCGCCGGCGTCCGCCGCAAGATAGCGCAGTCCGGAAAAATCCTTCGTGGAAACGGTCGCCGACGCTTTCACCTCGATCCCGACGATCTCGCCGCGCCCGTTTTCGATGACGATATCCACTTCGTTCCGCTGCTTGTTGCGGAAGTGCGAAAACGCATAACGGTCGTCGGTCCAGGTCGCGAGTTTCAGAAGCTCGCCCAGCACAAAGGTTTCCAGCAACGGTCCGAACGGCGTCCGGTCGCGGCGCAGGCGGTCCGGCGTGAGTCCCCTGAGCGCGGCCAGCAGTCCGGCGTCCAGAAAATGCAGCTTGGGGGATTTCGTGAGACGCTTCAGGGTGTTGGAGTACCAGGGCGACAGCGTGTAGACGAGGAACAGGCTCTCGAGGATATCCAGATATTTGCGGGTGGTAACGTGGCTCATGCCGAGCGGCGCGCCGAACCCTGAATAGTTGACGAGCTGGCCCGATTGTTCGGCGAGCACGCGCAGCAGGCGCGGCATCGAGGCCAGGCGGTCGATCCGGGCGATGTCGCGGACATCCCGTTGCACGATGGCTTCGACATAGTCCAGGTGCCAGTTCTGCCGCCGCCGCCATCCGGAGCGCGTCAACGCCTCGGGGTAGCCTCCCGCGAGAACCGTCTCCACGAGGCTGCCGCCGGCGGCCGGAGCCCGGACTGCCGGAATCTCCCCGGCGAACGCCATGTCGAGAAAGGATGGCGGGCCCGCGCCGCGCAACTCCGCCTGGGCCAGGGGCAGCAAGCGAACGATGCCCATACGGCCGGCGAGCGAATCCGCGACGCGGGGCAGGGTCATCAGGTCTGCCGAGCCGGTGAGCAGAAACCGCCCCGGGCGCGGGTCGGAGTCCACGGCGACCTTGATGGCCAGAATGAGTTCCGGCGCGCGCTGGATTTCGTCGATGACGGCGCGGTCGAGGCCGCGCAGGAAGCCGACCGGATCGGACAATGCGGCGTCGAGCGTCGTGGCGTCGTCGAGGGTGAAGAAGGGAAAGGCCTCGCCCGCAATTCGCTGCGCCAGCGTGGTCTTTCCCGATTGCCGGGGACCGCAAAGCAGTACGACCCTGGTGTCAGCCAGGGCTTCCCGGACCTGCCGTTCGATGAAACGGGGATACACGACACTGCTCCGACGGTTTGACTGATTGAAAGATTATGGATGACCGATTGAAAGTAAACAGGTGACCGATTGAAAGTGAAATGCAGGCCAATTGTAAAAGAATCGGGCCGGATCGACCGTCGGCGGGCCCTTCGTTGCCCCGGCGGAAGCGCATGGCTATCCCCGGCTCCCGGCGCCGCTTCGCTTAGCGCGTCGCGATCTCCAGATACTGCTGATAGTATTTTCCTTAAGGATAACTACAAAATCCTGCGAATTTCGGTTAAGCTGGTTTTTCTGTGTGCGGCTTAACCGTTTCGAGGATAGCTCGCTTGCATTTCCAGCGTCACCACACCGGCGGATGCGCCTCGGCCTATGATGGCGTTGCGTTCGTCCGCAGAAACAGCGAAATCCGCAATCCCGACGGCACCCCCGTTTTCATTGCCGACGACATCATGGCGCCGCAGGGATGGTCGCAGGTGGCCGTCGATGTGCTGGCGCAGAAATATTTCCGCAAGGCCGGCGTTCCCGACCTGACGGAGCCGGTCGCCGAGGACGGCGTGCCGGACTGGCTGCAGCGCCGCCGGCCGGCCGAGGGCGCAACCCTCGGGGCCGAGCGCGACGCCCGCCAGGTCTTCCACCGGCTCGCCGGCGCCTGGACCTATTGGGGATGGAAGGGCGGCTATTTCTCCGCCGAGGAGGACGCGCGCGCCTATTACGATGAAATGCGCGCCATGCTCGCCCGGCAGATGGCGGCGCCGAACTCGCCGCAATGGTTCAACACCGGCCTCCACTGGGCCTACGGCATAGACGGGCCGGCGCAGGGGCATTACTTCGTCGATCCCGCCACGGGCGAATGCCGCGCGTCCGAATCCGCCTATGAGCGCCCGCAGCCCCATGCCTGCTTCATCCAGTCCGTCTCCGACGACCTGGTGAACGAAGGCGGGATCATGGACCTCTGGCTGCGCGAGGCGCGGCTGTTCAAATACGGCTCCGGCACCGGCACCAATTTCTCGAAGCTGCGCGCGGAAGGCGAGCCGCTCTCCGGCGGCGGGCGCTCCTCCGGGCTGATGAGCTTCCTGAAGATCGGCGACCGGGCGGCGGGCGCCATCAAGTCGGGCGGCACCACGAGGCGCGCCGCCAAGATGGTCACGCTCGACATCGACCACCCGGACATCGAGGACTATATCGACTGGAAGGTGGTCGAGGAGCAGAAGGTCGCCGCGCTGGTGGCCGGCTCGAAGGCCTGCGAGAAGCACCTGGGCCGCGTGATCGCCGCCTGCGCTCCGGGCGGGCCCGGCGCGGGCGAGATCGACGGGGCCGACCGCTTCGACGCAAGGCGGAACCGGGCGCTGCGCAAGGCGGTGACGGACGCGCGGGAGGCCGCGATTCCCGAAGGCTACATCCAGCGGGTGATCCAGTTCGCCCGCCAGGGTTTCACCGACATCGCCTTCCGCACCTACGACACCGACTGGGACAGCGAGGCCTACCGCACGGTCGCCGGCCAGAATTCCAACAACTCCGTGCGGCTGACGGACGAGTTCCTGCGCGCCGTCGAAACCGGGGACGACTGGGCGCTCACGCGGCGCACGGACGGCGCCGTGGCGCGCACCGTAGAGGCGCGCGGCCTGATGGACAGGATCGCCCATGCCGCCTGGGCCTCGGCGGACCCCGGCGTCCAGTTCGACACCACCGTCAACGACTGGCACACCTGCCCGGCGGAAGGACGGATCGACGCCTCCAACCCCTGTTCGGAATACATGTTCCTGGACGACACGGCCTGCAATCTGGCGTCGCTGAACCTGATGGCGTTCCGCACGGAGGAGGGCGAGTTCGACATAGAGGGCTTCCGGCACACGGTCAGGCTGTGGACGGTCGCGCTCGAAATCTCGGAATCGATGGCGCAGTTCCCGTCGCGGCGCATCGCCGAGAGGTCCTACCGCTACCGCCCGCTCGGGCTGGGCTACGCCAATGTCGGCGGCCTGCTGATGGCGTCGGGCATCGCTTACGACAGCGACGAGGGCCGCGCGACGGCGGGCGCCATCACCGCGCTGATGACCGGCACGGCCTATGCGACATCGGCCGAAATCGCCGGCGAACTCGGCCCGTTCGAAGGCTATCCCGCCAACGCCGGGGCCATGCTGCGGGTCATCCGCAATCACCGCCGCGCGGCGCATGGTTGCACGGAGGGCTATGAAGGGCTGAACACCGATCCGCAGCCGCTCGACGCCGATGCCTGCCCCTTCGAGGGCCTGGCGGACGCCGCGCGAGGCGCCTGGGACGAGGCCCTGGCCTCCGGCGAGAAGCACGGCTACCGCAATGCGCAGGCTACCGTCATCGCGCCCACCGGCACGATCGGCCTGGTCATGGACTGCGACACCACGGGAATCGAGCCGGATTTCGCGCTGGTGAAGTTCAAGAAGCTCGCCGGCGGCGGCTATTTCAAGATCATCAACAGCCTGGTGCCGGAAGCGCTGGCTGCGCTCGGCTATGACGGGGAGCGGATCGAGGCCATCGAGCGCCATGCCGTCGGCCGGGGCACTCTGGAAGGCTCGCCCGCCATCGGCCACGAGGCGCTGGCGGCGAAAGGCTTCACGCCGGAGATGATCGAGGCGGTGGAGGCCGCGCTGCCCAGCGCGTTCGACATCCGCTTCGTGTTCAACCGATGGACGCTCGGCGAGGCGGCCTGCCGCGAAGCGCTCGGCCTGACGGACGAGGAGCTGGAGAGCGGCGACCTGCTGGGCGCGCTTGGCTTCTCGAAGGCGGAGATCGAGGCGGCGAACCTCTGGTGCGGCGGCGCGATGACGGTCGAGGGCGCGCCGGACCTCCGCGAGGAGCACCTGCCGGTGTTCGACTGCGCCAACCCCTGCGGGCGGAACGGCACCCGCCACCTTTCGACCGAGAGCCACATCCGGATTCTGGGGGCCGTTCAGCCCTATATCTCGGGCGCGATTTCCAAGACCGTGAACATGGCGAACGGCGCGACCGTGCAGGACTGCATCGACGCCTACCTGCTGTCCTGGAGCCTCGGGCTCAAGGCGAACGCGCTCTACCGCGACGGCTCGAAGCTCTCGCAGCCGCTCGCGGCGACGGCGCTCGGCGGCGACCTTGCGGAGGACATCGCGGACGAACCGGCCGCGGGCCGCGCTACGGTTCTGGCGGAACGCATCGTCGAGCGGCGCCTGATCGAACGCAAACGCCTGCCGGACCGCCGCAAGGGTTACACGCAGAAGGCCACGGTCGGGAACCACAAGGTCTATCTGCGCACCGGCGAATATGACGACGGCAAGCTCGGCGAGATCTTCATCGACATGCACAAGGAGGGCGCGGCCTTCCGCAGCCTGATGAACAATTTCGCCATCGGCATCTCCATCGGCCTGCAATACGGCGTGCCGCTGGAGGAATATGTCGAGGCCTTCACCTTCACCCGCTTCGAGCCGTCCGGGATCGTGGAGGGCAATGACGCGATCAAGATGTCCACCTCGATCCTGGACTATCTCTTCCGCGAGCTTGCGATCTCCTATCTCGGGCGCGGCGACCTCAGCCACGTCATGTCGGACGACCTGCGCCCCGACAGCCTGGGCGCCGGCGAGAACGAGGCCGCGCTGGCGGAACGCGAGATGGGCCAGCCGATCCCGACCGCCGCCAGCCGCGGCTTCGTGCGCGACAACCTCTATGTGCTCTCGGGCGGCCGCACCGAAACCGCGTCGGCCGTGCAGGAGACCGTGGAGGCGTCGCTCGCGGCAGCGCCGATGCCGGCGGTGGCAGCGGCGGCAGGCGGCTCGCAAGATGCGGCCATCCGCCATGCGCGGATGCTCGGCTATGAGGGCGACGCCTGCGGCAGCTGCGGCAATTTCACCATGGTCCGCAACGGCACCTGCATGAAGTGCATGACCTGCGGCCATACGGACGGGTGCAGCTGATACCGACGGTCGTTGACCGGAACCCATGACGGGTTCGACGCCCGCCGCCGGATCGCCCTCCTTCGCGACAGGCTCTTCCGTCATGCCCGGACTTGTTCCGGGCATCCATGCGGCCGTGCAGCGGAAGCGGTGGAAGGGGATGCCCGGAACAAGTCCGGGCATGACGAGGAGTGGGTTGGGACGCCGGGCGCTGATCCGTGTCCCGATCCGACGGAACCCTTTGAAATCCTGTTGAATCCAGACCATGCGCCCTGTCCGCAAAATCCAAACCGGACAGCAGTGGAACAAGTCCGGGCATGACGAGAAGAAGACATGAGTCCCAGATCGAGGCCGTTGGTATGAGCAACGAGTTGGCGCATGATCCGTTGGTGTTGAAACGGCCTCGTCCACATAGCCTCAGCCGTCGCCCCGGCCCGAAATACCGGGCGCTCAGAGAGGACTCTGCTCTATCCTCGCCGCGGGCATTCGATGAAATTTCCCCGATAGTTTCATTTTTTGTTCCTGTATGGGCTTGACATTTGGCGGTATGGTGTAGAATGAAAGTAGAGAGAGGCGGCTCCCGGGGCCGCCTTTCGGCGTTTCTGCAGAAAGCGACCGGCTGGGGGCCGAAAAAGCCCCCGGCGCGAGCAAGCGCGAGAGGTGCGTGCGCCGTCTCGCGCGCGCAATCAGGTGCGCGAACCGCGCCGGCGCCGACACCCGCCCGCGCCCGCACGCGCGCCCACGCGAAACGCGCGCAAAACAGGGACCCGTCCCGCCCTTTGCCTG
>JAJDVH010000235.1 GCA_022826185.1 Alphaproteobacteria bacterium | reverse complement strand
CCGCGCTCGTCGGCCCCTTCACCTCCAGCGCGCCGAGCGCCCCCGCCTCTTCGATCACCCGGTCGTCGTCATCGACAAGGCGGACCTCGTAGCCCTCCACCGGGCGCCCCGACGCCCCCGGCGCGATGTCGCCGACGCGGTTGGTGATGAAGATATGCAGCATCTCGGTCGAGCCGAGGCCGTCCAGAATGTCCACGCCGACGGCCCCCTGCCAGCGGCGCAGGATTTCGGGCGGCAGCGCCTCGCCGGCGGAGACGGCAAGCCGGAGCGCATGTTCGCCCGGCCCCGGCGCCTCGCCGCTCGCCAGCAGCATGGCAAACAGGGTCGGCACGCCGAAGAAGATCGTGGGCCTCGCCTCGCGCAGCAGGCGGCAGATCGGCCCCGGCTCCGGGGGCCCTTCGAGCAGCACGGCGGTCGCGCCCGCCGCCATCGGGAAGGTCAGGCCGTTGCCGAGCCCGTAGGCGAAGAACAGCTTGGCGGCGGAGAACAGCACGTCGTCCTCGCTCACGCCCAGCGTCGGGCCGGCATAGAGTTCGGCCGTGCGCGCCATGTCGCCGTGGAGATGCACCGCGCCTTTCGGCTGGCCCGTCGTGCCCGAGGTGTAGAGCCAAAAGCACATCTCGTCCTCGACGGTTTCCGCGGCGGCGAACACGGGGCTCTCGGGCGCGATCAACGCCGCCAACTCGTCCCCGTCATGGACTATGCGGTCGTGCAGGCCCTCGAAGACCGGGGCGAGGTTCGCCGAGACGAACGCCGCCTGCGCGCGGGCATCGCGCAGCATGAAGGCGTAGTCGTCGCGGGTGAGTCGCGTGTTGACCGGCACCGGCACGACGCCCGCCTTGATGGCGCCGAGGAAGCAGGTGTGGAAATCCGCCGTGTCGTTGAGGCAGAGGAGGATGCGCTCCTCGCGCCGGATGCCGAGCCTGCAGAGCGCATGGGCGAACCGGCTGGTCGCCGCGTCGATGTCGGCATAGGTGCGGGCGCCGCGGCTGTCGATTACGGCCGTCTTCGCGCCGCGCCCGGCCGCGAGGTTGCGCCCGATCAGGTCCGCCGCCGCGTTGTAACCGGCCATGTCGCTCACGCCTCCGCCATGGCGCTTTCATACCACGACCGCGCCCAGTCGGCCGCCTCGTCCTCGGGCAGGATGCCGGAGGACGCATTGTGGCGCATCGGCTCGCCGACCCGCTCCGCGCCGAGTTCGCTCAGGATGCGGTCGAAGGTCATGCCGCCGCCGCAGAAGGTGCGCGCATAGGTCATGTCGCCGAGCGCGAAGAGGCCGTAGCGGACATGGGCGAGGTCGGGCCGCTCGCGCTCCAGGGCGTCGGCAAGCGCCTGGCCGTTGTCCGGCACGTCGCCCTGGCCGTAGGTGGAGCTGACCACGAGGTAGAGGCCGGGCGCGGCGAAGGCGCCCGCGTCGAGATCGTCCATCGACTGGAGGTCCACCTCCGCGCCTTCCTCCTCCAGCGCGGCCTGGACTTCCTCTGCGACGAGATCGGCCGTGCCGGTCATCGTCGCGACATAGATGGTGACAGCGTTGCTCATATCCTGCATTATATTTCCTGTCATGGAAGCCGCCAAGGAAAACCTCGCCGCGCCGCTCGGCGCAAGGCTGCGCACGCTCCGGGCCGCGCGCGGCATGAGCCGGCGCATACTGGCGCGGGACAGCGCAGTCTCGGAACGCTATCTCGCCGAACTTGAGAACGGAAGGGCGAACCCCTCCATCGGCGTGCTGGCGCGTATCGGAGCCGCCATCGGCGTGGACCTGGCAGCGCTGTTTTCGCCCCCCTCCCGCGACGCCGCAACCGCCCTGCTGGAGCGGCTCGGACCCGAAGACCGGGCCGCCGCCGGCGCGCTGCTGGAGCACCATTTCGGCCACGCCGCCGACAAGGCGGAACGGGTCGCCCTGGTCGGTCTGCGCGGGGCGGGAAAGACTACCCTCGGCCGCCTGCTGGCGGAACGCCTCGGCTGGCCTTTCGTCGAACTCACGCGCGAGATCGAGCGGGACTACGGCGCCGACGTCGCGGAAATCCTGGCACTCTCCGGCCAGCCGGGGCTCAGGCGGCAGGAATACCGGGCGCTGGGCCGGCTCGTGGGCGAACGGGAGCGCGCGGTGATCGCCACACCCGGCGGCATCGTCGCGGAGGCCGCGAGCCTCGACCTGCTGCTCGCCCGGACCCACACCGTCTGGCTGACCGCCTCGCCCGAGGAGCACATGGCGCGGGTCGCCGCCCAGGGAGACCGGCGGCCGATGGCGGACAACCCGGAGGCGATGGCCGACCTGCGCGCGATCCTCACCGCCCGCAGCCCTGACTACGCCCGCGCCGACGCGCGCCTCGACACCTCAAGCCGCCCGCTCGAAGACTGCCTCGACGATCTGGAGCGCACCGCGCGCCGCATGGTGCACGGAGGGTTGACCCCACCCGAACAGGAAATATAGTGCATACATGATCGACAATGCGCTCATCGCCTACGACCGCGAGCCGGAGAGCTACCGGCACTGGTCGCTCGCCGTCGAGGGAGCCGTCGCCACTCTCACGCTCAGGGTGGATGAAGACGGAGGTCTCCGTCCGGGCTACCGGCTCAAGCAGAACTCCTACGATCTCGGCGTCGATATCGAGCTGAACGACGCCCTCAACCGGCTGCGCTTCGAGCATCCGCAAGTGCGCGCCGTCATCGTGGCCAGCGGCATGGAGCGCATGTTCTGCGCCGGGGCCAACATCTACATGCTCGGCCAGTCGAGCCATGCCGCGAAGGTGAACTTCTGCCGCTTCACCAACGAGACCCGCAATTTCATGGAGGATGCGAGCCGGCGCTCCGGCATCGCCTTCATCGCGGCCTGCAACGGCACGGCGGCGGGCGGCGGCTACGAACTGGCGCTGGCCTGTGACGAGATCTGGCTGGTGGATGACCGGTCGAGCGCGGTCAGCCTGCCGGAAGTGCCGCTGCTGGGCGTGCTGCCGGGCACAGGCGGCCTGACGCGCATCACCGACAAGCGCCGCGTCCGCCGCGACCTCGCCGACGTGTTCTGCACCGACCCTGACGGGGCACGGGGCCGCCGGGCGCTCGAATGGGGCCTCGTGGACCGCACCGCGCCGCCGCAGCGCTTCGAAGCCGCGGTCAGGGCGCGCGCGGAGAAACTCGCCGCCCGCCCCGGCCTGCCCGCCGGCGATCCGGTGGCGCTCACGCCGCTGGACCGGCATGTCGAAGCGGACGGCTACCGCTACCCGAATGTCCGGGTGCGGATCGACGATGCGCGCCGGCTCGCGGAAATCACGGTCGCGGGTCCCGCCGCGCCGGTTGCGGTCGAACGCGACGCCCGCTGGTGGCCGCTTACCGCCGCGCGCGAGCTCGAAGACGCCGTGCTGATGCTGCGCACCAACCACGAGCAGGTCGGCGCCTGGGTGCTCAGGACCGAGGGCGACCCGGAGGCGCTGCTGGCCGTGGATGCGCTGCTGGCGGAAGGCGCCGAAACCGACCGATTCCTGCGCGAGACCGTGGCCTGGTGGCGGCGCGCGCTCGCCCGGCTGGACGTCACCTCGCGCTCGCTGATCGCGCTCATCGAGCCCGGCTCCTGCTTCG
Source organism: Alphaproteobacteria bacterium (assembly GCA_022826185.1). GTDB lineage: Bacteria > Pseudomonadota > Alphaproteobacteria > Bin95 > Bin95 > Bin95. The sequence continues at coordinate 26,057 of JAJDVH010000235.1, read as the reverse complement.
CCGGCCCGCTGCTGGAACTGGCGCTCGCCGCCGACCGCAGCTTCATGTTCCTGCCGCTCGACGAACCGGAGGCCGCGCCCCGGATCGCGCTCGGCGCGCTGAACCGGGCCGGCCTCGAAACGGCGAACGGGCGCACCCGCCTCGACTGCCGCTTCTCGGGCGCGGTCCCGGAATTCGAGGCCGCGAGCTTCGGCCCGGAAGAGGCGCTGGCGGCCGGGCTCGTGACCTTCGCGCCGGACGAGCTCGACTGGGACGGTGAGGTGCGCATCGCGCTGGAGGAGCGCGCGGCGCTCTCGCCCGACGCGCTCACCGGCATGGAGGCGAGCCTGCGCTTCGGCGGCGCGGAGACGCTCGCCACCAAGATCTTCGGCCGGCTCTCCGCCTGGCAGAACTGGATATTCAGCCGCCCCAACGCCGTCGGCGAGGACGGGGCGCTCAAGCGTTTCGGCACCGGCACGAGGCCGGGCTTCGACTGGAGGCGTGTGTGATGGCTGTCGATTACCGGGGGCGCATCCCCAACAATATCGATCTCTCCGCCGACCGGCGGCTGCAGCGCGCGCTGGAGCACTGGCAGCCGCGCTTCCTGAACTGGTGGCGCGAACTCGGGCCCGAGGGCTTCCAGGCGGCGGACGTCTATCTGCGCACGGCGACGGCGGTCGACGCCAGGGGCTGGGCCAGCTTCGGCTATGTGCGGATGCCGGAATACCGCTGGGGCATCTTCCTCGCCGAGCCGGAGCAGGACCGCACCATCGGCTTCGGCGACGAGATGGGCAAGCCCGTCTGGCCCGAGGTTCCGGGAGAGCACCGGGCCGCGCTCCGCCGCCTGATCGTGACGCAAGGCGACACCGAGCCCGCCTCCGTCGAGCAGCAGCGCCGCCTCGGCCACAGCTGCCCCTCGCTCTACGACCTGCGCAACCTCTTCCAGGTCAATGTCGAGGAGGGCCGCCACCTCTGGGCGATGGTCTATCTGCTGCACGCCCATTTCGGCCGCGACGGGCGCGAGGAGGCGGAGGAGCTGCTCTACCGCCACTCCGGCGACCCGGACAATCCACGCATCCTGACCACCTTCAACGAGCCCATCGACGACTGGCTCTCCTTTTTCATGTTCACCTATTTCACCGACCGGGACGGCAAGTACCAGCTTAAATCCTTCGCCGAGTCGGCCTTCGACCCGCTGGCGCGCACCTGCTCGTTCATGCTGACCGAGGAAGCCCACCACATGTTCGTCGGCGAGACCGGCATCGGGCGGATTGTCCGACGCACGCTGGAGGTGATGCAGGCGCTCGGCACCGACGACCCGGACGCGGTGTGCGCCCAGGGCGCCATCGACCTGCCGACGCTCCAGCGCTACATCAATTTCTGGTTCTCCTCCTCGCTCGACCTGTTCGGCTCCGAGACCTCGTCGAACGCCGCGACCTATTTCGCCGCGGGCCTGAAGGGCCGGCCCGACGAAGCCAGTTTCGAGGACCATGTGTGCCTCGATACCGCCGAGCGCATCGCGGTCCCTGACGGCGGGGGCGGCATCGCCGAGGAGGAGGTGCCGACGCGCAACGCGATGAACGAGATCACGCGCAGCCTCTATGTGAAGGACTGCGCCATCGGCATGACCCGCTGGAACCGGACGATCAAACGCGCGGGCTTCGACGCCGAACTCTTCCTGCCGTCCACGCGCTTCCGCCGCACCATCGGCCGCTGGGCCGGGGCCTCCGTCGCGCCCGACGGGACGCCTATGGCCGACGACCTCTACCGCAAGCGCCTGCCGGGCTGGCTGCCGACGGAGGAGGACAAGGCCTATATCCGCTCGCTGATGCACGCCGTCACCGAGCCCGGCAGGATGGCGGGCTGGATCGCCCCGCCCGCGCGCGGCATCGACGGCAAGCCGGTCGATTACGAATATGTGAAGCTGCATTGACGGCGCGTTTCGCCATCGCCGGGTCCGGCCCGGCGGGCTGTTACCTGGCGGACGCGCTTGCGAGGGCCGCGCCCGGCGCCGTCATCGACGTGTTCGAGCGGCTGGACGAGCCCTTCGGCCTGGTGCGCTTCGGCGTGGCCCCGGACCATGAGGCGACGCGCGCCATTACCCGCGTGCTGCGCCGCCCCTTCGACAAGGGCGTGGCGCGGCTCCATCTCGGCGTCGAGGTCGGCCGCGACATAAGCCTCGCCTTCCTCCGCCGCGACTATGACGCGGTGGCGCTCGCGACGGGCGCGCCGGTGAACCGCAGGCTGGGCGTCCCCGGCGAGGAGCTGGCCGAACCGTCCGGCCGCTTCATCCGCTGGATCAACGGCCACCCCGAAGCCGCCCCGCCCGCCCACCTCGCCGGCGCCGGGCGCGCGGTCGTCATCGGCGCCGGCAATGTCGCGCTCGACGCCGTCCGCCTGCTGGCGAAGCACCGCGAGATCGGCTGCCTGAACCCGCTCGCGCTGGAGCGCATCGACCTGCTGATCCGCGGCGGCCCGGAAGACGTGCGGTTCACGCCGTCGGAACTCGTCGAAATCGGAGAACTCGCGGTGGCATGGCCCCAACTGGACGCCTTCGACGACGCGACCGGCGAAGCAGCCGCTCTGCTGAAGGAGTTTGCAGCCCGCCCGTCGGGACAAGGCATCCCGATCCGCTTCCACTTCCGCACACGCGCAACGGCCTTCCTCGGCGCGGGCCGGCTGGAAACAGTCGAAACGAACCGCGGCGCGCTCCCGGCCGACCTCGCCGTCACCTGCATCGGCTATGAAAAGGCCTCCGTGGACGGCATCCACCCCACTGGCCCCGAAATCGAACCCGGCCTCTACGCCGCCGGCTGGGCCGCCCGCGGGCCAAACGGCACGATCCCGACGAACCGCACAGAGGCCCGCACCCTTGCGCAGCGGATGGTCGCCCGCGTCGGGCGTGAACCCTCATCAACGGCCTGAGAAAGCTCCCTCCCCCGGCTCCCGGACTTGCGGATTCCCCGGTTGTCCGCATAATCGGATTGCGTGTTTTCCGAACGTCGGAGGGCGCATGACCGACACGCCGGGGTTGATACGGACCCTCGAGGATAGCGGCCTCGAGCGGCGGGCGGCGGACGCCATCGCGTCCGCGCTGGAAGAGCAGCGCCGCCGGGCATCCGGCGGGGTCCCGCCCTGGGCCCTGATCCTGGCGGCCGGGCTCGTGGCCGGCGCGATCGGCTTTCTTGCGACGATCGCCGTCGAAAACCGCGAAGGCCTGGCCCGGGCGGAACAGACGCAGCAGGAACTTGTGCGGCGGGTCGGCCTCCTCGAAGAGGGGCAGCAGGAGATCCTGCAGCGGGTCGCAGCCCTCGAAAAGGGGCAACATGCCCTAAAAGAGGGGCAGCAGGAGATCCTGCGCCTGCTTCGCCGGTAAAACGCGCCCTCCGGCCTGCCTCAAACCGTCACCCCGGCCCCCGAGCCGGGTGCGCGCCTCCTCAGGCCGTAAGCCGGCTTACGATCTCGTCGACCGCTGCGTCAGCCAGCGCCTGGATTTCGGCGTCGGTGCGGTCCTGGATGGGGTGGGGAACGAAGATCATCGGCGGCTCGTAGCCGAGCGCGGCGGACTGCGCCTGCCAGGCCTCCACGAACTCCGTGGTCGCCACGCCCACGCCGGGGACGCCGCGTGCTTCGAGGTCTGCGATATCATGCGTACAGCACGATGTGCAGGAGCCTCAGTCGGCCAGCCCTTCGACGACGAGGGCGGCCTCCGACGCGATCTGCTGCTTGACGGCAATGGGGGCGATGCGCGCGAAGGTCGGCTTCATGTAGCGCTTCACTTCGATGCCCCGCTCGTCCAGGCGCATATGCAGGCGATCCAGAAAGACGTCGCCGCGCGCCTTGGAAATGTCGAGCAGGGCCACGGTCCTGCCGTCCAGCGAGGGCGGCCGGGCCAGCGGCTCGCGCCGCGCCGGCTCGACTTCGCCGGTCGGATCGACCAGCACCGGTGTGTTCCTCACGTTCCTACCTCCTTCGTTACGGGAATGCTGCCGACCGGGCCGGTGGCGGCCCAGCCGGGAAGAATGGCGGAGAACATGCCCGCCCCGCCGCCGGCGCGGACGATCAGCAGGCCACCCTCGCGCAGCTTGGGCGTGCTATGGCCGGGCTCGTGGAGCGCCGTGCGGAGCGCGACCTCGAAATCCTCGCGCGACCAGCCGCCGTCCCGGAACACGCGGTCATGTTCCGGCGACACGACCACCACCGCGTCGATATTGCGTCGGTTCCGGTTCTCCAGCCCGCGGAACACGTCCGCGAAGGTCTCGACCAGCGCCTCGGGCGTGCGGGAATCCTGGTCCACCACGCCCATCACGCCGTAGCCGGCGAAGAGCGTCACCGCCGAGGCCCCCTTGCCCGCGCCCCGGCTCTCGGAGAGCGGCGGCCAGGCGGAGCCCTCCTCGTCCTCGGGGAAGCAGAAGGTGTATTTGCCGGGATTGCCGAGCGCGGCCCGGTCCACGCCCTGCGGCTTGCCGCCGCCGACATTGCGCACGACGAGCTGCAGCGCGCGGCCGACCGTGGCGTTGGCGCGGTTGCCCTGCCCGAGCACGTTGCCCTTGGCGTTCATGCCGATTGCGCGGCGCACCGGGCCGTTCACGATGACGATGGGGCCGATGTAATAGGTCGTCGCGAGCACGCCGTGCATGCAGAAGGCATCGTCCAGCGCCGCCTCGACAACCGCGAGCACCAGGGGCAGATATTCCGGCTTGCAGCCCGCCATCACGGCGTTGACCGCCACCTTCTCCACCGTGCAGGGCTGGAGGTTGGGCGGTGCGAGGCCCAGCACCTCGCCCGGGTCGCGCGTCGTGCCGTCCAGCATGGCGAGCACGCGCGCCTCGGTCGGCGGCACGACCGGCAGGCCGTCCGACCAGCCGCGTTCGTAAGCCGCCTCGATCTCGTCCTCCAGCGGCGCCAGCGGCACCCTGCGGGACTTGAGCCGCGCGGAACCGAAGCGCGCCGCCAGCGCTTCCGGCATTCCGGGCTCGACGTTCTTCGCCCCGCAGCCGGGCCGGAAGGGCGGCAGGTCCGCGCCGAGGCCTTCGAGGCCGGTCAGGCGCTCCCACTCGGCGCGGTCCCAGCCCCAGGTCCGCTCGACCTCCTCGCCATCCTCGCGCCGGATCAGGGTCGGCACGATCTCGACGCCGAGGCGGAAGGAACGCTCCAGCCCCTCGTCGAGCGCGCCGGACACGCTTTCCGGGAAGGCGGGGTCGTCCTGCGTCCAGACATCGAGCGCAATGCCGGAGGCCGCGAGCGCAGCATAGACCGGCTCAAGCAGGGTGCAGGTCGGGCAGTCGCGCTTCACGACCAGGGTAAGCTGTTTCGTCATGGCGCGGCCACGCTAGCGCATCCGCCTGCGCCTGTCTTGCCGGAATCAGGCGGCCGTGCGGACGGCCGCGGCCATGACTTCCTCGGAGGCATCCTCCTCGAAGCGCTTGAAATTCGCCTCGAAATCCCGCGCCAGAGCGGCGGCCCGCGCGTCGTATGCGTCCCTGTCCGACCAGCTGGTGCGCGGGTCGAGAGCCTCGGGCGGCACATCCGGACACGCAACCGGCCAGTGCAGGCCGAACACGGGATGCCTGGCCGTCTCCACCCCGTCCAGCGACCCGTCGAGAGCGGCGTTGACCATCGCACGGGTGTGCGCGATCGGCATGCGCTCGCCCCTGCCGTTCCAGCCCGTGTTCACCAGCCAGCAGCCGACCTTGCGCTCGGCGATCCGCCGTCCCAGCAGTTCGGCATAGACGGTCGGCGGCCGGGCCATGAACGGCGCGCCGAAGCAGGTCGAAAAGGTCGCCTGCGGCTCCCTTCCGAGGCCCACCTCCGTGCCCGCGACCTTGGCCGTGTAGCCCGAGAGGAAATGGTACATCGCCTGCGCCACCGTCAGCCTCGATATCGGCGGCAGCACGCCGAAGGCGTCGGCGGTCAGCATGACGATGTTCTTCGGCGGAGGGCCGAGGCCGGTCCCGCTGGCATTCGGTATGAACTCCAGCGGATAGCAGGACCGGGTGTTCTCCGTCACCTCGCGGTCGGAGAGGTCCAGCAGCCGGCTGTCCGGATCGATGGCCACATTCTCCAGCACCGCGCCGAAGCGGTGGCTGGCAGCATGGATCTCCGGCTCGGCATCCCTGTCGAGGTCGATCACCTTCGCGTAGCAGCCGCCCTCGAAATTGAAGAGGCCGCCATCCGACCAGCCATGTTCGTCGTCGCCGATCAGCTCGCGGCCGGGATCGGCCGAAAGCGTCGTCTTGCCTGTGCCGGACAGGCCGAAAAACACCGCCGAGCCCTCGGGCCCGATATTCGCCGAACAGTGCATCGGCATGACGCCCCGGGCCGGCAGCAGGTAGTTCAGCAGCGTGAAGACCGATTTCTTGATCTCGCCGGCATAGTAGGTCCCGCCGATCAGGATCAGCTTCTCCGAGAAGCCGATGGCGATGACCGTCGAGCTCCGGCAACCGTCGGTTTCGGGATCGGCCGCGAAGCTCGGCGCATGGAGGATCGTCCATTCCGGATCGCGCCCGGCCGGCCCGGCCGGCGGCAGGAAGATGTTGCGGGCAAAGAGGCTGTGCCAGGCCTGTTCCGTCACCACGCGCACCGCCAGCCGGTGCGCCGGGTCGGCGCCGGCGTCGCAGTCCTGCACGAAGAGTTCCCGGCCTTGCAGATGGTCCACGATACGGCGGCGGAGCGTTTCGAACTTATCCGGCGCCATCTCCCGGTTGACCTTGCCCCAGTCGATGCCCCTGTTCGTCCCGGCATCGCGAACGAAGAACTTGTCCTCGGGGGACCGCCCGGTGAACTTGCCGGTCCGGCAAACGAGCGCGCCGCCAGCCGCCAGCATGCCCTCACCCGCCCGTAGCGCCGACTCCACAAGGGCCGCGCGGCCGGGATTCCAGTGCAGGATGCCGGGGTTGGTGATGCCGATTGCGGCCAGGCGTTTGTCGCAGGGCAATACTGGCCTCAATTCGCGGAGTCGGGACGCCGATCAGTCTCCCCGTCTTCTATGGAAGCTGCGGCAATCGTGCAATGCGCCGTCATGACGCGCCGATCGTTTCCTTGCGTGGAATTCATGCGCGGAACGCCGGATTTCCGCCATAATGCGGCTGGAGATTTGCCTGCTCCGGACGCAAAGCTCGATTGCGGGAGGACCGGATATCCATGAAGCACACGATCGCCCTCGTGGACGACGATCGCAATATCCTCACATCCGTCACGATGGCGCTGGAGGCGGAAGGCTTCGATGTCCGCACGTTTGCCGACGGCGAACAGGCTTGGCGTGCGTTGCGCAACAATGGCATCGATCTTGCGATCCTGGACATAAAGATGCCGCGTATGGACGGCATGGAACTGTTGCGGCGCCTGCGCGCAAAGACTGCACTGCCCGTCATTTTCCTCACCACCAAGGTGGAGGAACGGGACGAGGAACTCGGACTGAACATGGGGGCCGACGATTACATCAAAAAGCCGTTCTCGCAGCGCCTGCTGATTGCGCGCATCCGCGCCCTGTTGCGCCGCAAGGAACTGGACCGGGAAGGCAGCGCCGGAGATGTGCTGGTAAGAGGCGACCTCACTGTCGATCCCGACCGCTACTCGTGCACCTGGAAGGGAGCGCCGGTGAAGCTCACGGTGACCGAACTGCTGATCCTGAACTCGCTGGCATACCGGGCCGGTTACGTGAAGACGCGCGACCAGCTGATGACCGCCGCCTATGGCCATGACGTGTTTGCGAACGACCGGGTAATCGACAGCCACATCAAACGGATGCGCCGCAAGTTCCGCGCCGTGGACCCGGACTTTTCGTCGATAGAGACGCTCTACGGCGGCGGATACTGCTACCGCCCGTCATAGCCGCCGGATGGTGCAGCAGGGCGGCCGACCCGGGGGACGGCGCAGGTCGAGGCGATGGTATCGCTCGCCGCTGATGCGCCGCCTCCTGGCGGTGAACCTGCTGGCGCTCGTGATCCTGGCGGCCAGCCTGCTCTATCTCGGCGGCTACAAGCGCGAACTGATCGAGACCGAACTGCGGCTGGTGGAGGCCAAGGGCCGGACCATCGCCGTTGCGCTGGGCCACGAGTCGATTCGGCTTCTGGCCGAAAGCGAGCCGGTTCTCGACGCGAGGAGCGCCGAGCCCCTGCTCAGGCGCCTGATCGAGGAATCGGGCCTGAGCGTGCGTATCCGGGTCCGGGTGTTCGGCCCGGACGGCGCGCTCCGGCTGGACAGCCGGCGGTTCTCCGGCTTCGGCGATGCGGTGGAAAGCGAACCGCTGCCTCCGGCCGACGGGTCGAACATGTTCCATGCCGCGCTGCGCTGGATTCTGGGCCTCTTCGACCTCGCCTTCCGGGAACTGGAGACCATCGAGCCCTACCGGGAGCGCGCGGAACAGAAAGCCTCCGACTATCGGGAAGTTGAAGGAGCGCTGCGCGGCGAGACCGGGCAGGTCGTCCGCTCGCTCGGCGCGCGGGGCCTAGTGTTGAGCGTCGCCCTGCCGATACGGGATTTCAAGCGCGTGCTGGGCGCGGCATTGGTCTCGGCCGACGGCCGGCCCATAGACGAAGCCGTGAGCGAAATGCGCTTGAACATCCTCGCGGCCGCCGGCGTAGCCCTGGTCGCAAGCCTGCTGCTGACGATCTACATGGCGCGGGGCATCGTGCGGCCGCTGCGGGACCTCTCCGCGACGGCCGAGCGCGTCCGGCCCGGTTACGGCCGGGTGGACATCCAGGACCTGAGCGGGCGCAACGACGAAATCGGCGACCTGTCGGCAGCGCTGAGGCGGATGACCCATGCCCTGTGGGAAGGGATGGAGGAGACCGAGAAATTCGCCGCCGACGTCAGCCACGAGCTCAGGACGCCGCTGGCTTCCACCTACAGCGCGGCCGAGACGGCGATACGCGAGGACGACCCGGCAAAGCGGCGCAAGCTGATGCAGATCGTCCAGGACGATGTCAGGCGCCTGAACCGCCTGATAGACAGCGTGGCGGACTTCTCCAGCCTGGGTGTCCAGTTCTCGCGGGCGGAAACCCGCCCTGTCGACATTCGGCAAATGGTTGCAGCCTGCGTCGATGCCGAGCAGCCGCCGCGCCCGGTGCTGGCGGTCGGGCCCGGGGAGCGCTTCATCGCGCGCGGACTGGAAGAGCAGCTCGCGCGGGTGGTTCGCAACCTGATCGACAATGCCCGGTCCTATTCTCCCGCGGCCGAGGGCGTCAGGCTGTCCCTCGCGCGACAGGAAGAGGAGATCGTGCTTCAGGTGGACGATGACGGTCCGGGCGTCCAGACAGGCAAGGAGGAGACAATTTTCGAGCGTTTCTACACCGACCGTCCGGAAGCAGGCGGACAGGGCGACCGGCATTCCGGCCTTGGCCTCTCGATCTCGCGCGACATCGTCAGGCTCCACGGCGGAACCATCGGAGCAAGCAACCGGCGCGGCGCCGACGGAAGCGTTCTGGGGGCGCGGCTGGAACTGCGCCTGCCGGCGGCGGAGGCCTGATGCAGGTCCATGCAAGCTGCGTCGCCTTCGAGGGCAAGGGCGTGCTGCTGCGCGGGCCTCCCGGAGCCGGGAAGTCCGACCTTGCGCTCCGGGCGATCGAGGCGGGGGCCCGGCTGGTCGCCGACGATCTCGTGGCGTTCGACCTGCGCGGCGACCGGGTCTGGGCGCGCGCGCTGCCCCGGGCCGACGGCAGGCTTGAAGTGCGTGGCGTGGGGATCGTCCGACTGCCCGCGCTGGACAGCGCGGAACTCGTCCTGCTGGCCGACCTTGCCGGACCCGAGCGTTTGCCGGAACCGGATTTCGAGCCCGTCCTGGGCAGACCGGTGAGGCGTATCCGTCTGGCGCCGTTCGAGATTTCGGCAGCGGTCAAACTGCGCCTTGCCGTGCAAATGGCATCGGAGGATAAAGGCGCGCCACGAGTATCGGACAGTGATGACGGTCGGTAGCGAATCCACGCGCAGGCGCCTCGTCCTGGTAACCGGCATGTCCGGAGCCGGCCGGTCCACCGCATTGAAGGAGCTCGAGGACCTCGGCTTCGAGGCGATCGACAACATCCCGCTGGCGATGCTGGACGGCCTGGATGCCGACGGGTCCGGCCGGCCGCTGGCCGTGGGCATCGACACGCGGGCGCGCGACTTCACGGTCCAGGGACTGCTGACTCATATGACCGGCGCGGCCTCGCGCTTCGATATCGTGCCGCTCTTCCTCCACGCCGACGAGGAGCACCTGACGCGGCGCTACCGGGAGACGCGCCGGCGCCATCCCATGGCCCCGGACGGCAGCGCCGTCGCCGGCATCGAGCGGGAGCGCCGGCTGCTGGAGCCGCTGCGCCGCGCCGCCGAGGTCGTCATCGACACCTCCCTGCTCACCGCCCACGACCTTCGCCGCCTGCTGAGGGCGCAATTCGTGTCCGACCCGCAGGAAGGCATGTCGATCTTCGTCACGTCCTTTTCGTTCCGGCTGGGCCTGCCGCGCGAGGCGGACCTCGTGTTTGACGCGAGGTTCCTCGCCAACCCCCACTATGTGGACGCGCTGCAGCCGCTGACGGGACGCGACGAGGCGGTCGGCGCCTATATCGCTGACGATCCGGATTTCGAGCCCTTTCTCGAAGGCGTCGGCGCACTCCTCGGCAAGCTGCTGCCCCGCTATGCGCGGGAAGGCCGCGCCTATCTCACCATTGCGGTCGGATGCACCGGCGGGCGCCATCGTTCGGTATTCGCCGTTGAAGAGCTTGCGCGCCTGTTGCGCCAACGCGGCTGGCGGGCCACGCTCATCCACCGCGACCTCGAAGAAGCGCCGGCATCGACGCCGGAGCGGGACCATCCCGATGCGGCGGGCCAACTCTCCGCCGCAATGGAAACGGAGAACAGCCCATGATCGGCCTCGCGCTCGTTACGCATGGCCGCCTAGCCATCGAACTGCTTGCTGCGCTCGAACATGTCGTCGGGCCTCAGGAGCAGGTCGCGGCCGTGTGCATCGGCCCCGACGACGACATGGAGGACCGCCGCGCCGAGATCGCGCGCGTCGCCAGGGCGCTCAACACGGGGGACGGCATCGTGCTGTTGACGGACATGTTCGGCGGCACGCCCTCCAATCTCGCCATTTCCGTGCTCGGCGCGTCGAACAAGGGCGAAGTCGAAGTGGTCGCGGGCGTCAACCTGCCGATGCTGGTCAAGCTCGCAACCTGCCGCCAGCACAAATCCCTCGCCGAGGCGGTCGCCGACGCTGAGGAGGCGGGGCGGAAATACATCCAGATTGCCTCGAAACTGCTCGCCGAGGCTCCCGGCTGACATGCCCTCGGCACAATTGCGGATCGTCAACGAGCGCGGCCTCCACGCGCGCGCCGCCGCGAAGTTCGTCGCGCTTGCAGGCAGCTTCGACGCGGAAGTGCATGTCACCCATCACGACATGACCGTGCCCGGCGAGTCGATCATGGGGTTGCTTCTGCTCGGCGCAGGCAAGGGATGCGAGATCGAGGTCGTCTGCGAAGGCGCCGAGGCAGCCGCAGCGCTGGCTGCATTGCAGGCGCTGGTGGCGGACGGCTTCAGCGAGGCGTGAGGGCGGCGGCGATGCGCTCACTTCGCTGTCCAAGGGTCGACGACCTCGACGCCCGTATCGGCGAAGTCCCGGACATTGCGGGTTGCCAACGCCATGTCGCGTGACAGTGCGATAGCAGCAATCTGGCAGTCCGTCGGTGAAATCGGGCGGCCTCTCCGCCGGCGGCGGGCCGCGACCTCCGCATAGGCGCGCGCCGCCCTGCTGTCGAACGGCAGGATGCGGTTGGCGAACAGCAGGCCGAATGCGCGTTCCGCGGCATCCGCAAGGCTTCGGCGGCGAGCCCCGTCCGGCAAGAAGGCAACGCCGGAGCGGATTTCGGCTTCGGTCACCGCCGCGACGAACAGCCGCTCGGCAGGTTGACCGTCCATCCAGACCATGACCTCCGGGCTCGGCGTGGCGCGCATCGTTTCCGAAACCACATTCGTGTCGAGTAGGACCATTGCTGCCGCTCAATCGAAGGTCGGCGGATTGCGCATGGGTTCGCGCGGCGGCAATTCCAGTTCGACGCCGCCGAAGGGTTTGAACAATTCGTGGAGCGCCGTGCCCAATCCTTTCGCCGGTGGCTCCTCCTGCCGTACAGCCAAGCGCAGAATCACCCGCGCCTCCTCCTCCATCGACCGGCCGTTGGCCGCCGCGCGCAGGCGGAGCCGCGCTTTCACCTCGTCGTCGAGTTTGCGGATCGTGATACTCGCCATCGCCGCTGCCCTCCTCCCGGCAGGAATGATAGCCTGGAACCTGATTGCATTGCTATCAGATCCGCCGGCCGCCGGCGCGGCCCCGGCCTTCGGTTGAAAGGGTGCCTCGCTGCTTGCTATACGCACCGGGCTTTTCGCGAGCATCCCTTTCCGAACAAGGACACACCATCCGATGCCCGATTACGAGGTTGCCGATATTTCGCTTGCCGACTGGGGCCGCAAGGAAATCGCCATCGCCGAAACCGAGATGCCGGGGCTGATGGCGATCCGCGACGAATACGGCCCGGCCCGGCCGCTCGAGGGCGCGCGCATCGCGGGCTGCCTGCACATGACGATCCAGACCGCGGTGCTGATCGAAACCCTGCAGGCGCTCGGCGCGGAGGTGCGCTGGTCTTCCTGCAACATCTTTTCCACACAGGACCAGGCCGCCGCCGCCATGGCGGCATCCGGCGTGCCGGTCTTCGCCTGGAAGGGCGAGACGGAGGAGGAATACTGGCAGTGCGTGCATCGCACGGTCGAGGGACCGGGGGGCTGGCATCCGAACCTGCTGCTCGACGATGGCGGCGACCTCACCAAGCTGATGCATGACGACTACCCGCAACTCATGGCGGATGTGCGGGGGGTTTCCGAGGAGACCACGACCGGCGTACTGCGCCTTTACGAGATGGCGAAGACCGGATCGCTCGCCTGCCCCGCCTTCAACGTCAACGACTCGGTCACCAAGTCGAAATTCGACAATCTCTACGGCTGCCGCGAGAGCCTTGTGGACGGGATCAAGCGCGCCACCGATGTGATGATCGCCGGCAAGTCGGCGCTGGTCTGCGGTTACGGCGATGTCGGCAAGGGCTCGGCGGAAAGCCTGCGCAGCCAGGGCGCGCGCGTCATGGTGAGCGAGATCGACCCGATCTGCGCGCTTCAGGCCTGCATGGCCGGCTACGAGGTCGTGCGCCTCGACGATGTCGCCGACCGGGTGGACATCGTGGTCACGGCAACCGGCAACACCGATGTCGTCACCGTCGATCACATGCGCGCCATGAAGGACCGGGCGATCATCTGCAATATCGGCCATTTCGACAATGAGATTCAGGTGGACGCGCTGCGCAACCTGGTCTGGCATAACGTCAAGCCGCAGGTGGATGAGGTGGAGTTCCCCGACGGCAAGCGGCTGATCCTGCTGGCGGAGGGCCGGCTGGTGAATCTCGGCTGCGCCACCGGGCATCCGAGCTTCGTGATGTCGGCGAGCTTCTCCAACCAGGTGCTCGCGCAGATCGAACTCTGGACCAACGGCGCGCAATACGACCGGCAGGTGCATGTGCTGCCGAAGCATCTCGACGAAAAGGTGGCCCTGCTGCACCTGGCGAGGCTGGGGGCCCAGCTGACCGAATTGCGCCCCGACCAGGCGGAGTATATCGGCGTCCCGCAGGCCGGACCGTTCAAGCCGGACTACTACCGCTACTGACCGTCGGCCGGCTCGCGCAACAGGTCGTCGAGGACGGTCGTCAGGAGCTCCAGGTCGGCCGGGCGGCTCAGGCGATGATCGCCGTCCTTGACGAAGACCGTCCGCACGTCCCCGCCCTCGATCCGTTCGACGAGCCGGAGCGAGTCCCGCCAGGGAACCGCGTCGTCGCGCATTCCGTGCAGCAGGCGGACCGGCCGGAGGACGGGAATCGGCCGGTCGAGGAGGCAATGGCGCTTGCCGTCCTCGATCAGCGCCTTCGTGATCGTGTAGGGCCCGTCCCCGTATTCGCTCGGGCGCAGGAAGAAGCCCTGCCCGTCGAGGTCACGCCGCTGCTCCGCCGTCAATCCCGCGTCCACGCGAAGGACGAAATCGGGCGCCGGCGCAATGCCGATGAGCGCATGCACCCGCTCCGGGCGGGCCAGCGCCGCCAGCAGCATCAACCAACCGCCCATGCTGGAGCCCACGAGCACCTGCGGGCCTTCCGTCAGCCGGTCCAGCACCGCAAGCGTGTCGGCGAGCCAGTCCGAAAGCACGGCCTCCTCGAACCGCCCGCCGGACGCGCCGTGCCCGCGATAATCGAAGCGCAGGAAGGCGCGGCCCCGCTTCCGGCAGAAGGCGTCCAGGGCCGTAGCCTTCTCACCCGTCATGTCGGACATGAACCCGCCGAGGAACACCACCCCCGGCTCCCGCCCGGCCGCGCGCCGGCAAGCCAGCGGCGGCCCCTCGGCACGGGTCAGCATCTCCGGCTCCCTGCCTCTCGAATCGGTCACGGCGGACTACAGGTCCAGCAACTGCTCTTTCAGCAGAGCCTGCAAATAGTCCGCCAGCCTGTCCAGATCATAATGACCCTCATTCCATGCCTTATCAGCAGCCTGCAGTGCCCTGTAATACGGTTGCCTGTTTTCGCGAATTCTTTCCGGAACCGTTTTTTGTCCAGGCAACAACCTGCCCTGTTTGAGACAAATAAGATAGTAGCATGCAGCCCGCGCGGTTCGGCCGTTTCCTTCAGTAAATGGATGTATCCAATTGATTCGCCAAAGTGCAAAGGCTGCAAGCATTGTTGGATGTTTGTCGAACGCGCTCAGTGTCCAATTTTCGTATATGAAGGAGAAGAATCTATCCATGAGATCGGAAACTGCACTGTAGTGCGGCGGGATATGGTCGCCGACATAGATCGGCTCCTCCCTGCAACGTCCGCCGTGCTGGACGATATTCGTAACCGCGGCATGATTCAGGGCCCAGAGAGTGTATTTGTCGAACGCCTCGATTCCCTTCCGAAGACCGATCTCGATTGAACTCTCCAATAGATCGTATTGGCGAAGAAGATTTTGTTCTTGAACCGCGAGAAACAGTCGTGGGTCGTCCTTCTGCCTTACCACCATGACCGATTTGCGTCTCCTCCGATATCACCCCTCCGGCATCAGGCGATGATATTTTGCCCTCCGTCTTACGCTTTCCTTCGTTACGGAATCGCTCATCGCATTGCCGTAAGCAAAGCTGATCCGCTGTTCCAGATATTCCTCTTCTGTCACTTCCCGGCCGCGCGTTTCCTCAAGCAACTGCAACAACTCCTCATCGACTTCGGTGACACGAAGGAAAGGTTTCCGTTCCGCCATTTTGCCAGCCTCCCCGATGGTCCATCCGTCTGCTGCGATGGACGATTATCGTAGCAGGCCCGGTGGTCGGACTGTCAACCTGCTGCAGTTTGCGCGACCGGGCTTCACGCGAGCGCACAAGTGGTGAATTGTAGCAACACCGTGACGCTCCTCCCTCTCGACTCTCCCGGCCGCACCGCCCTCCAAGGCAAGACAATCCTCCAGGTGCTGCCCGCGCTGGAAGCGGGCGGCGTCGAACGGGGGGCGCTGGAAATAGCCGCAGCACTCCGCGAAGCCGGCGCGCGGGCGCTGGTCGTCTCCTCGGGCGGGCGGATGGCGGCAGGGCTCGGAAGCGACCACATTACCCTGCCCGTTCAGACGAAGAATCCCGTCGGACTGTGGGGCAATGCGGCCCGCCTGAAGGAGCTGATCGTCCGGGAAGGCGTGGACCTCGTCCATGCACGGTCGCGTGCGCCCGCCTGGAGCGCCCGGTCGGCGGCCCGGCGCGCCCGGGTTCCGTTCGTCACCACCTTCCACGGCGCATACGGCGCCCGCAGCGCCGCCAAGCGCGCCTGGAACCGGATCATGGTCCGGGGCGACCGCGTGATTGCCGTCTCGGACTTCATCGCGGCGCACATGCACGAAGTGTATCGCTGCCCCCCGGAACGCATCCGCGTCGTGCATCGGGGCATCGACGCCGCGGCGTTCGATCCCGCCGCCGTCCCGGCGCGCGAGAGGGCGGCCCTGCGCGCGGAATGGGCGGTCCCGGAAGATGCGCGGGTCGCACTGCTGCCGGGGCGGCTCACCCGGCTCAAGGGCCACGCCGTGCTGGTCGAGGCGATGTGGCTTCTCGCAGACCCGAAACTCGTCGCCGTGTTCGCGGGCTCCGACCGGGACCGGGACGCCTACCGGCGGGAACTGGAAGCGCAGGCGCGCGGCCTTCCGGTGCGCTTCGCCGGTCATGTCGACGACGTGGCGGCCGCCTATGCGGCAAGCGATGTCGTCATTTCGGCTTCCGTTCAGCCGGAATCCTTCGGTCGCGTGCTGGCGGAGGCGGGAGCGATGGGCCTCCCCGTCGTCGCCAGCGATCACGGAGGCGCGCGCGAAATCGTCCGCCAGGGCGAGACCGGCTGGCTGGTCCCGCCGGGCGACCCGGCTGCGCTGGCGGACGGCATTCGCAACGCGCTCGGTGCTGCCGGCTCCGCACTCGGCGAGCGCGTGCGCAACCACATACTTTCCCGCTTCACCCTCGCGCGCATGTGCGCCGACACGCTCGCGGTCTATGAGGAACTGCTGTGACGGGCTTCCGCAAATACCCCGCCGAAGGAACCCGCCTCCTGTGGAGCATGCGCGCATGACCGCCGGCGAGCGTCCCCCGATCTCGTGCTACATCCGCACCCTCAACGAAGAGGGCCGGATCGGCGCGGCCGTGCAGGCCGCGCTGCTGACGGCCCGCGAAGTCGTCGTGGTGGATTCCGGCTCGACGGACGGCACGGTCGCGGCGGCGGAAGCCGCGGGCGCGCGGGTTGTCGAGCAGCCCTGGCTCGGCGGCGGCCACCAGAAGCGCGTCGGCGAGGACGCCTGCCGGCACGACTGGCTGCTGGACATCGACGCCGACGAGGTTGTCAGCGAAGACCTGGCGCGCGAGATCCGGGGCCTTTTCGCCGCGGGCGAACCCGGTGCCGACATATTTCGGCTCCCGCTCGTGACCGTCGATCCGTCCGGGCGCATCTGGCGCCGGGCCCGCGCACCCCGCCGCGCCAAGCTCTACGACCGGCGCAAGATCCGCATGCCCGCACACGGCGCATGGGACCAGTTCCGCATCCCCGCAGGTCTCCGCGTGCGGAAGCTCGACGGCCCGCTCCTGCATCATGCCTTCGACGACATCGGCCACCTCTCCCGCAAGCAGGGCAGCGCGATGGTCCGGCGCGTGCGCTTTCTCGACGACGGGCGGCGGTCCTCCACGGCCCTGCGCGTCTGGTTCGGCCTGCCTCTCTTCTTCCTCCGGAACTACCTGCTGCGCGGCCAGTGGCGGGAAGGCCGCTACGGCTTCCTCTTCGCGCTCATCACGGCATACAACCACTGGCTGCGCTACGCGATGCTGTATGAGCGTCAGCGAATCCGGGGCGGCAAGGACGGCAGTCATTAACTCCTGACTTTGTTAATTGATTGGTCAATTATTTTAATTGAGTATGTAATATTATTTATTGAGCATTTCATTTTATTTTTCTTTGAATACTCTATCTTCTGCCGAATTTATTTCATTGACGGCTGCGCCTTATGGACGCAGGCTTTCGCGTTCACGGCGTCGGAACCCTGCACTTAACTCCTCGTTAATGCGGCAGTTGAGGGCCGGCGCCGCAGCTAGGAGTGAGGAGGACTTTCGATGACAGGATTGAAGAGATTAACGGCCTGGTGCCTGGCGTTGTTCGCTGGCGTGCTGGTGGCAGTGGCGCCGGCGCGCGATGCCTCGGCGCAGGAATTCAAGCTGCAATTCCAGACGGCGTTCCCGTCTTCATTCTACACCCACAACAGCTTCCTGTATTTCGCGGAGCGCGTGAATGCGCTGTCGAACGGGCGCGTCGAGATCATCGTCCAGCCGGGCGGCGCGATCGTACCCTCGTTCGAGCTTCTGGACGCGACGGCCCGCAAGGTGCTGGACGGCGGATTCTCGGCATCGGCCTACTATGTCGGCAAGAACCGCGCCGCGGCGCTGTTCGGCCCGGCGCCGGGCGGCCCCTGGGGCTTCGACTGGATCGACTATTGGGGCTGGGTCTATGACGGCGGCGGCCTGGAGCTGCACAACCGGCTCTTCACGGAAATCCTCGACCGCGATGTCGTCGTGTTCCCGATCTCGCCGGTGGGCAACCAGCCGCTCGGCTGGTTCAACCGCGAGGTAAAGAGCTGGGAGGACCTCGCCACGATCAAGTGCCGGGCCACGGGCATCACCGGCGAAGTGATGTCGAAGTCGGGCATGAAGACCGTCAACATGTCCGGCGGCGAAATCCTGCCCGCCGTCGAGCGCGGCATCATCGACTGCGCCGAGTGGGCGGGTCCGGCCGCCGACATCGACATGGGCTTCTACCAGATCCTGAAGCACTACTACTTGCCGTCCGCGCATGAGCCGGCAACGCTGATCGAACTCATCATCAACGGTGAGGTATGGCGCTCGCTGCCGAAGGACATCCAGGAGATCATGAAGTCGGTGAGCTGGGAGGCGACGCTCTGGCAGGTGATCCAGACGCACAGGCTCAACGCCATTGCGATCAAGAAGCTGAAGGAGGCCGGCGTCCAGTTCCACAAGACCCCGGACAGCATCCTCGACGGCCAGATGAAGGCCTGGGAGGAAATCCGCGACAAGGCGATCGCGGAGAATCCCTTCTTCGCCGAGGTGATCGAGTCCCAGCGCGTCTATGCCGAGGAGATCGTGCCTGCACGGCAGTTCTCGCAGGTCGATTACGACTGGCTGGCGGATTACTACTGGAAGAAGTAACGGCGACAGCCTGACGGGCTGCCTGCCTCCCGTTCCGTGCGGGAGGCAGGCGGTTTCGTCCGGCGCGTCCCGGACACGCAGACGATCCCGCACGGAGGCAGGCGCATGAAGGCCGTGGTGTTTCTCGGCGACCGCCAACTCGAATTCATGGAGTTTCCCGATCCCGTTCCCGGCCCCGGAGAGGCGGTGATCGAGATCAAGGCTTCGGGCATGTGCGGCAGCGACCTCAAGATGTACCGGGCAAAGGGCGGGGCCGCGGCGCTCGGCCTGGGCGGCCCGGGCGGACCGGTGATCGCCGGCCACGAGCCCTGCGGCGTGGTGGCGGCCGTCGGGGACGGCGTGCCGGAAGCGCTCGCCAGGGTCGGCGACCGCGTCATGGACCACCACTATGACGGCTGCGGCGTGTGCAAGCATTGCCGGCAGGGCTGGTCGCAGATGTGCCTCGAAGGCACGACGGTGTTCGGCGCGACGGGCCACGGCGCGCATGCGGCCTACATGAAGGTGCCGGCGCACACGCTGGTGAAGCTGCCGGACGAGCTTTCCTACAAGACCGGCGCCGCGATTTCCTGCGGCACGGGTACGGCTTACGGCGCTCTGAAACGCCTGGCGCTGGCCGGCGACGAGACCATCGCAATTTTCGGCCAGGGCCCGGTCGGCCTGAGCGCAACGCAGCTCGCCAAGGCGATGGGCGCCCGGGTGATCGCGCTCGACATCGGCGAGGAACGGCGCGACCTGGCGCTGAAGTTCGGCGCGGACGAGGTGGTCGATCCGCGCTCCAACGATGTCGTCCAGGCGATCCGCGACCTGACCGACGGCGAGGGCGCGCAGAAATCGCTGGACTGCTCGTCCAGCCCGGAGGCGCGCCGCGATGCCGTGCGAGCAGTGCGAAGCTGGGGCACGGCCTGCTTCGTTGGCGAAGGCGGCGATGTCACCATCGATGTGTCGAACGACATGCTGCGCCGCCAGGTTACCGTGGTCGGCTCATGGACCTTCTCCAAGAACGGCCAGGCCGAATGCGCGCGCTTCGTCGCCGAGCGCGGGATCGACGTGGACGCGCTGTTCACGCACGAGTTCGCGCTCGACCAGGCTGTGGACGCCTACGAGCTTTTCGACACCCAGACGACCGGTAAAGGCGTATTCCTGATGTGACGGCCGGCGCCGGAGCAGACGGCGCGGGTTCCGCCAATTCGAGAGGGAACAAGGCTGCGATGAACGAAACGGTTGAGAAGTGGATGCGACGTATCGTCGGCTTCGTCGATGGCGTGTCCGACTGGATCGGGGGCTGGATCCTCGCGTTCCTGGCGCTGCCGCTGCTGTATGTCGTCTGCCACGAGGTGATCGCGCGCTATGTGTTCAATGCGCCGACCAATTGGGCGTTCGAACTCACCTTCATGACTTACGGCGCCTTCTTCATGCTGGGCGCCGGCTACACCCTGCTCAAGGGCGGCCATGTCCGCACCGACATCTTCTACAATAACTGGTCGTTCCGCACCCGCGGCATCATCGACACGACGCTCTACATCGTCGCCTTCTTCCCCGGCATGATCTTCTTCTTCATCGTCGGCTGGGAAGAAATGCTCCACGCCTACAACACCGCCGAACGGTCGGACATGACACCGTGGGGGCCGTCTATCGTGCCGTTCAAGGCGACGATACCGGCCTCAGCGGCGTTGCTGTTGTTCCAGGGCGTCTCGGAACTCTGCAAGAGCTTCTACGCCATGGTGGAAAACAAGCCGCTCCTTGAGGATGCTGAGCTGATAGGGAGCGAAGTATGAGCACTGACATTCTCGGCCTGGTCCTGCTCTGCTCGCTCATCGCAGGCATCTTCGTCGGCTTCCCTATCGCCTTCACGCTGATCATCCTGGCGACCGGTTTCGGCTATGCCGTCTTCGGCGATTCGGTCTTCTACCAGATGTACTTCCAGACCCTGGGCATCATGAAGGCAAGCGAACTCGCCGCGGCTCCGCTGTTCATCTTCATGGGCCACATTCTGGAACGCGCCGGGTTGATGGCGCGGCTCTTCCGATCGTTCCAATTCATATTGGCCCCGGTGCGGGGCTCGCTCTATCTGGGCGTGCTCGGCACCGCGACGCTCTTCGCCACGGCGACCGGCATCATCGGCGCGTCGATCACCGTGATGGGCATGATGGCGGCGCCGGCCATGACCCGCGCCGGCTACGATCCGCGCATGTCCGCGGGCGTTATCGCCGCCGGCGGCTGCCTCGGCATTCTCATCCCGCCAAGCGTCATGCTGCTGGTCATGGGCCCCATCATCGGCGTCTCGGTCATCGACCTGTTCGCCGCCGCGCTCATTCCGGGCCTGATCCTGGCCGGCCTCTATATCGGCTACGCGATGATCCGCTCCTTCCTGAACCCGGAGCTTGGGCCGCCGCTGCCGCCGGAAGACCGCGCGACTTCGATCGGCCAGATCTTCCGGGAATTCTTCTCGGGCATCGTGCCGCTGGCCGTCATCATGTTCTCGGCCCTGGGCAGCATCATCGTCGGCATCGCGACGCCGACAGAGGCCGCCGGCATGGGAGCGCTCGGCGCGACCCTGCTGACGGTGGCCTATCGCCGGCTGACCTGGCGCATCCTGCTCGACGCCTGCCGCCACACGCTCACCACTACGAGCCTGGTGCTGTTCTTGGCCGTCGCCTCGAACATCTACGGCGCGGTGTTCACCCGGCTCGGCACCGGCAACCTGCTGACCAACTTCATGCTCGGGCTGCCCGTGGACCCGCTGTTCCTGCTCGCCATCCTGATGGTGGTCATCTTCATTCTCGGATGGCCGCTGGAATGGCCGGCGGTGGTGTTCATCTTCCTCCCGGTCTTCGTGCCCGTCGTGCAGAAGCTCAACTTCGACCTGGTCTGGTTCAGCACGCTCGTGGCCGTCAACCTGCAGACGGCGTTCCTGTCGCCGCCCGTTGCGATGGCCGCATATTATTTGCGCGCCGTGGCGCCACACTGGTCGCTGGGCGATATCTACCGCGGCATGGCGGCGTTCATGATGCTGCAGGTGATCGGCCTGGCGATCGTGTTCTTCTTCCCGGGAACCGCGACCTGGCTGCCGAGCGTCCTGTTCGACCGCTGACCCGCTGACGACTTTTCGCGCCGCCCTGCCCCGCTTGCGCCGGGGCGGGGCGGCGGCAATACTCGACTGCGGACGATGAAGGAAGCGGGAAGGCCCCATGAAGCATCTGTGGTTCCACCTCATGCCCTATACCGAGCTGCCGGACAATTTCCGGGAGCAGAACCCGTCGGTCTGGGTCGATATCCATTCGCGCCTCTTCGATCCCGAGCGCGCGCACTACATGTACAACGACTTCATGGACGAGATGGAGTTCGCGGCCGAGGTCGGCTTCGACGCCGTGTGCTGCAATGAGCACCACTCCAACGGCTACGGGCTGATGCCCTCGCCCAACCTGATCGCTTCTTCCCTCGCGCGCCGCGCCAACCCCGACACCGCGCTCTGCGTCATGGGCAACAGCCTAGCGCTCTACAACCCGCCGACCCGCGTCGCGGAAGAGTTCGCGATGATCGACTGCATCTCGGGCGGGCGGCTGATCGCGGGCTTCCCCGTGGGCTCGCCGATGGACACCTGCTACGCCTACGGCCAGAACCCGAGCCTGCTGCGCGAGCGCTATCTCGAGGCCCACGACCTGGTGATGCGCGCCTGGACCGAGCCCGACACCTTCGCCTTCAACGGCCGGTTCAACCAGCAACGCTACGTCAACATCTGGCCGCGCCCGGTGCAGAAGCCGCACCCGCCGGTCTGGATTCCCGGAGGCGGCTCGGTCGAGACCTGGCGCTGGTGCGCCGAGATGGACTATGTCTACTGCTACCTCTCCTATTTCGGCTACAAGGCCGGCCTCCAGACCATGCAGGGCTTCTGGGAGGAGATGAAGCGGCTCGGCAAGGAGCCGAACCCCTACCGCGCCGGCTTCCTGCAATTCGTCGGCGTCGCCGAGACCGAGGCGGAAGCCTATGAGTTCTACCGCGAGCCCGCGGAATACTTCTACGGGCGCTGCCTGCATATCGACCCGCGCTTCGCCGCCCCGCCGGGCTACACCACCGAGGCGACGCAGCGCGCCGGCATCCAGAGCCAGGTCGCCAACGCCGCGCTGCAGAACCGCAAGGCGCTTCAGGTCAGCAAGTCGGCGCGCGAGTTCGACGCCATTCTGGACAATGGCTATGTCATCATCGGCACGCCGGACCAGGTGGCCGAGAAGCTGCGCCATGTGATCCATGACCTGCGCTTCGGGCAGCTCATGCTGCTGCTGCAATTCGGCAACATGGACAAGCAGCTGGCGAAGTACAACTCCCGCCTCTATGCCGTGCAGGTAATGCCGCAACTGCAGGACGTCTGGAGCGAGTGGGAGAACCACTGGTGGCCGACGCCCATGGCCGCCGCCGACCTGGCAGCGCCCGACCCCATCGCGCACCGCGCCGTGGCCGCCGAATAGGAGCGCGACAGGCTATGGACATGGCTTCCCCGCCTCCCGCCGTCGACCATGTGGACGTCAATGGCGAACCCTGCCGCGTCTGGCGCAAGGGATCGGGCCGCCCGCTCGCCTTCCTAGCCGGCCATGGCGGACTGCCCAAATGGCCGGCTTTCCTCGACCGGCTGGCGGAGAGCCACGAAGTCGTCGCGCCCTCCATCCCCGGCTATCCGGGCGGCCTCGGGCACACGAAGCTCGTGGACCATCTGGACTGGGTGCTGGCGGTCCGCGACCTGCTGAACGGCTGTGGCCTGGAAGGCGGCGACACACTGCTGGCCGGCTCCGGACCGGGCGCATCCTTCGCGCTGGAGGTCGCCGCGCTCTGGCCCCACAAGGTGGACCGCCTGGCGTTGATCGCGCCCTGGGGCCTGTTCGACGAAGCCGAGCCGATGACCGATCCCTGGGGCCAGCGCATCCCGGAACTGCCGGGGATGCTCTGCGCCGACCCGGAGAACTGGAACGCGCTCAAGGCCGCGCCCGAAGGCGCGAACTCGGTGGAATGGCCGATCGAGCAAACGCGCGCCCTGGAGGCGTCCGCGCGCACCTTCTGGCCGCTCGGCAACAGCGGGCTGGAGAAGCGCCTCGGCCGCGTCCAGGCTCCTGCCCTGCTGCTCTGGGGCGCGGAGGACCGCATCCTGCCGCGCTCCTATGGCGAGCGTATTGCGGCCGGGCTTGGTGGTCCGGCGCGGCTGCAGGTCATCGACGGCGCCGGCCATCTCGCCGAACTCGACAGGCCCTCCGAGGTGGCGGAGGCCGTCGAGGCCTTCTTCGCCTGATTCGCGGCGTGTCTCGCAGGGGGAACGCCCGAGCGGTCTTCCCGGCGCTTCCGAGGCGGGTCTTCGACATCGTCTATGCCGACCCGCCCTGGGACTACAGGGGCCAGCTGCAGCATGCCGGGCCTGGCAGCGGCGATTCCGGCGGCGCGGTCCGCCACTACCCGACCATCACGCTGGACGATCTCAAGACGCTTCCGGTCGCGGACATTGCGGCGGAAAATTCCCTCCTGTTCCTCTGGGCAACGAATCCGCATCTGGACCAGGCCATCGACCTCGGGAAGGCGTGGGGCTTCAAATGGGCCACGGTCGCCTTCGTGTGGGACAAGCAGAAGACCAATCCCGGCTTCTACACGCTCAGCCAGTGCGAATTATGCCTCGTCTTCAAGCGCGGCAGGATTCCGCAACCGCGGGGCGCAAGGAACATCCGCCAGCTCGTGAGCGCCGAGCGCGGCCCGCACTCGGAAAAGCCCGCCGAAGTCCGGGAGCGCATTGCAGCGATGTTTCCCGCACAGTCGAGGATCGAGTTGTTCTCCCGCGACCGCGCGCCCGGCTGGACGGCATGGGGTCTCGATGCCCTGCGCGCCCCGATGAATGCAGGCGGGTAGCCGATGAGCGATACGGCATTCGGCGTCCGCGCGCTGGGCGAAGTCGTCCTGCGAACGGCCCGACTGGACGAGATGCGGGTCTTCTACCGGGACATGATCGGCCTGGAAGTCATGCGGGTCTTCGAAGACGGCATGACCTTCTTCCGCCTCGCGCCCGGTTTCGAGGGCCACACGGCCGTGCTGGCCCTCTTCCCGCTCGACCGGGGCGAGGGCTGGCAGGGCCACGAGCAGGCGCGTTCCACGCTGCACCATTTCGCGCTCAGCATCCCCCATGCCGAGCGTCCGGCCGCGCTGGCCGCGCTCACCGCCCGCGGCCTCGAACCCTGGACCGCCTTTCACGAATGGGTCGGCTGGCACTCCATCTATGTGAACGATCCCGACGGCAATACGGTGGAACTCGTCAGCGCCCCGGAGCCGGCATGACGGGCTGTATGCGGCCAAGCCTTCCAAATCCGGGCGAAGCTTGCCGCGATAGGCCGGGCCGCATAGTGTAATTCGAATTCCGAGCCGTGGACCCACGCGGCGGACCGAAGCGGCTTTTTCGACAAGTCGGCGCGCGAATGGCTACGAATTTCAACACCGGCAACAGCACCTGGCGCCAGTTGATGGGCAACGGCCTGCTCTACCGGGTGCCGCCGTTCCAGCGCGACTACAGCTGGGGCGAGGAGGAGTGGGACGACCTCTGGCACGATATCCGGGAGGTCATGCGCCCGGAAGGCGAGCCCACTCATTACATGGGCTATCTCGTGCTGCAGTCCGAGGACGGCAAGCGGTTCGACATCATCGACGGGCAACAACGCCTGACAACCCTGAGCATTCTCGTTCTGGCCGCCCTACGGCAATTGCAACTCCTGCTGGACAAGGGGCGGGATACGGAAAACACCCGCAAGAGGCTCGACAGCCTGCGGCAGGGCTATATCGGGTACCTCGACCCGGTGACGCTGGTTTCCGAGCCCAAGCTGAAACTGAACCGGAACAACGACCACTATTTCCAGACCTATCTGGTCCCGCTGAGGTCGCCCTTGCCGAGACGGGGATTCAGAAGGTCGGAACACGATATGCGCAAGGCGTTCGAGTGGTTCGACCGCCGTTTTCGGGAGTATCTGGAGGGCGAGGACGACGCCGGCTTAGCGGTCGTGCGGCTGATCGACGGAATGAGCGACAAACTGCTTTTTACCGTCATCACGGTCACCGACGAACTGAACGCCTACCGGGTGTGCCACTTTGGGTCGAATTTAGGACCGTAAGTGGCACTGGGGGAAAGAGCGCTGCTTTCCTCGCAAGTGACTGCTTCATAGGGACTTTCTGGAGACGATGCAAGACCGGGTGCATCACTTTGTTTGCCGGGAGAGCCGGTTTGCATCTGCAAATTGGGGATTTTCGGGGTTCGTCGAAGCGCGGCCGTGGATCCGCAGAGCGCTCCCCGGCC
>JAJDVH010000273.1 GCA_022826185.1 Alphaproteobacteria bacterium | reverse complement strand
GGCCCGCATTTCTCGCCAGGGTCAT
Organism: Alphaproteobacteria bacterium; assembly: GCA_022826185.1. GTDB lineage: Bacteria > Pseudomonadota > Alphaproteobacteria > Bin95 > Bin95 > Bin95. Next base: position 12,288 of record JAJDVH010000273.1, on the reverse strand, counting down.
GATCTGCGCGGCGCTGTCGGGCCGCGCCCAGGCGCCCGCCCGCGGCGTCACGGGCCTCAACCGTAGCCCCGCTACGCTTTTCGGCCCGCTCCTTGCGGATCGAACGCCTGGACGCGACGCAGGCCATGACATTGGCGAGACATCCGGGCCGGGGCCGCTCCAGCAGGGCGCCGCCGGTCTGCCGGGCGGAGCGTTCGGAGTAGCCGGCCTGTCTTGCGGCGTCAGCGGCATTGCCGGAGACGGCATAGTGGCGGCAGAAGGCCTCCTGGCGCGTGGACAAGGCGACGGTCGGGTCGATGATGGGCATGGTGTGCGGCTCCTTTCCCTGGCTCGCATTCGTCTTCGTTCGGCCGCCCCGGCGCCGGGGAGGCCCTGTTTCGCGCGTATCGCGGCGGCGGGGGCGCGCGGGCGCGGGCGGGTGTCGGCGCCGGCGCGGTTCGCGCACCTGATTGCGCGCGCGAGACGCCGGACGCACCTCGCCCGTCCGTTCCCGCCGGGGCTTTTTCGCGGGCCCCGGCCATCGCTTTTCTGCAGAAACGCCGAAAGGCGGCCCCGGAAGCCGCCCCTCTCTCTACTTTCATTCTACACCATATGGGCGAAAGTCAAGCCCCTATGGGAACATAAAATGAAAATACCGGATATTTTTCACGGAATGCCGGTGGAAGCGAAGTCCGGATCGAAGCCCCGCGCCCCGGATCGGGGTCCGGGGCGACGGATGAAGGTAATGCAATGCAAGGCCGCCGGACGGAGATGCGTGAATCCGGCAGGGCCGGGACGGCGGTTGCATGGCGGGTTGTTTCGGGGCACGGTTCCGTTGTCCGAAGGGGCGTTTCAAGCGTCCCGGCCTGCATGGGTTCAAGCAATGTCCGATAGCGCTCCGCCGCTCGCCGGCGTCAAGGTCGTCGATATCTCCAATTTCCTCGCCGGGCCCGTCTCCACGATGTTCCTGGCCGATTTCGGCGCCGAGGTCGTCAAGATCGAGCGCCCGGACACCGGCGACGAGTTGCGCTTCTGGGGCAACGACAAGGACGGCGTCGGGCTGATGTTCAAGCTGGTGAACCGCAACAAGCGCTCGGTCACCGCGGACCTGCGCACGCCGCTCGGCGTCGAGATCGTCAAGCGCCTCGTTGCCGACGCCGACATCGTGGTCGAGAACTACCGCAAGGGCACGCTGGAGCGCTGGGGCCTCGGCTATGACGTGCTGAGCGAAATCAATCCGGGCCTCATCATGGTGCGGCTGACCGGCTTCGGGCAGACCGGCCCCAACAGCCACCGGCCGGGCTTCGGCACGCTCGCCGAAGGCTATTCCGGATATGCCTACATCACCGGCTATGCCGACCGGCCGCCGCTGCTGCCGGGCTTCGGCCTGGCGGACGAGAGCTCGGGCCTGATGGGCGCCTTCCTCGCCATGGTGGCGCTGCAGGAGAAGCGCCGGTCCGGCAGGGGGCAGGTCGTGGACTTCGCCATCTACGAGCCGCTGTTCACCCTGCTGGGCCCGCAGGTGGTGGACTTCGACCAGCTCGGCATCGTGCAGGAGCGCAATGGCAGCCGCCTGCCCTTCACTGCGCCGCGCAACACCTACCGGACGAAGGACGACAAGTGGGTCTCGATCTCCGGCAGCGCGCAGTCCACCTTCGAGCGCATGTGCGAGGCGCTCGAAGTGCCGGAATTGGTCCATGACGAGCGCTTCCTCGACAACCGGCTGCGCATCCAGAACGCGCCGGCGCTCGACGAGGCGCTCCAGGCGGCGATGCTGCGCTTCGACCGCGACGAGCTGCTCGCGCTGTTCGACCGGTTCGATGCGGCCGCCGCGCCCTGCAACAGCATTGCGGAGATTTTCGAGGACCCGCATTTCCAGGCCCGCGAGAACATCGTCGCGGTCGAGGACGGGGAGCTTGGCGGGCCGGTCCGGATGCAGAACGTGGTCGGCAAGTTTTCGCGCACGCCGGGCGGGATTCGCCATGCCGGGCCGAAGCTGGGCGCCGACAACCGGGCCGTTCTCGTGGAGCGGCTCGGCTTCGACGAAACGGAATTACGCGCGGCCGGCCTGCCGCTGGACTGAGGCGGCGGCCGGAAGAGGGGCTAAGGGAGGAAGGATATGCTGGCGCTGCCCGGACGGGTGACCGTGGTCGAGGTGGGCCCCCGCGACGGCCTGCAGTCGCTCGGCCGCTGGATCGAGACCGACGTGAAGGTCGCGATGATCGACCGGCTGACCGATGCCGGCTTTCCGGTCATCGAGATCACCAGCTTCGCAAGCCCCCGCTATGTGCCGATGCTGACGGACGCCGAGGAAGTCGTCTCGCGGGTGAAGCGCCGCGAGGGCACCGTCTATCGCGCGCTCGTGCCGAACAAGCGCGGCGCGCTGCGCGCCGTCGAGACCGATATCGACGAGGTCCTCGGCCTCATGACGGTGAGCGGCACCTACATGGCGAAGAACCAGAACATGACGGTGGACGAGGCGATCCGGGCGGGCGGGGACTGCTTCCGCGTCGCCGACGAGGCCGGCCGCGCCTTCATCATGGCGCTCGGCATGTCGCTCTACTGCCCCTATGAGGGCGTGATCGCGCCGGAGCGCACGCTCGATTGCGTGGACCGGCTGCGCAATATGGGCGTGCGGCGTTTCTATCTGGCCGGCAGCACCGGCATGGAGGAGCCGCGCCAGGTGGGCGCGCTCTTCCGCATGGCGCACGACCGCTTCCCCGATTGCGAGTTCGGCTTCCATGTCCATGAGAAACGGGGCTGGGCGCAGGCGAATGTGATGGCGGCGCTGGATGCGGGCGTCGCGATGGTCGAGGGGTCGATCTGCGGCATCGGCGGCGGCATCGCCTTTCCCGGAGATTACGGGTCGGTCGGCAACCTGCCGACCGAGGACATTGTGAGTTTCCTGAACGCCATGGGCGTCGATTGCGGCGTCGGCACGGGCGAGGCGGTGGAAGCCGCGCGGGACGTTGCCGGAATGACCGAAATCCCCCTCGCCAGCCGCGCCGCCAACATGCCGGAGCTGTCCTGACCGCCGGCCCCGCCGGGCGGTCATGGCGGGCGGCATGAGGGTGCTGATCTGCGGCGGCGGCGTCATCGGGACGTCGCTTGCCTATTTCCTGAGCCTTCGCGGCGTGGAGGCGCTCGTCGTCGAGCGGGCGGGCGTCGCCAACGCCGCTTCCGGCAAGTCGGGCGGGTTCCTCGCGCGCGACTGGTGCGACGGCTCCCCCCTGGAAGCGCTGGCGCGCCGGGGCTTCGACCTGCACGCGGAACTGGCGGGGAGCCTCGGCCGCGACTGGGGTTATCGCCGGGTCGAGACCCTGGGCGTCGTCGCGAGCGCCCGGCGGGATGTCGGCCGGTTCAGGCGCCTGCCGTCTCCCGACTGGCTGGCCGGCGGCAGCGCGGTGCATGGAAAGCTGGGGGGCCCCGACACGACGGCGCAGATCCATCCGGCGGCCTTCACCGAAGCGATGATGGCGGGCGCCGCCGAGCGCGGCGCGCGGCTGATCGAGGGATGCGTCCAGGGTATCGCGCTCGCGCCGGACGGCGCGCGCGCGACGGGCGCGGTCGTGGACGGGACGGAAGTGGCCGCCGACGCCGTCGTCATCGCCATGGGGCCGTGGTCGCTGCTGGCCTGCCGCTGGCTTCCGCTGCCCGCCGTTTACGGCATCAAGGGGCACAGCCTCGTCTTCGACTATGAGCCCTCTCCGGTCTCGCTGTTCGTGGAGCTGGAAACCGGGGACGGGGAGACGGCCGCGCCCGAGATCAATCCGCGGCCGGACGGCACCACCTATGTCTGCGGGCTGTCGGGCGAACACGCCCTGCCCGTCGATCCGGCCGACGTGCTGCCCGAGGCCGGCGCTTGCGCGCGGCTGCGGCGGATGACGGCGAGCGTCGCGCCCGCTCTGGCGGCCTCCAGGGTCCTGGCCGAGCAGGCCTGCTTCCGGCCGGTCACCGCGGACGGCCTGCCCCTGATCGGGCCGGTCCCGGGCATCGCCGGCGCCTATGTGGCGACCGGCCACAGCGTCTGGGGCATGCTCAACGCCCCGTCGACGGGCGAGGCGCTGACGGCGCTGATCGCCGGCGATGCGCATGGCGGGGTGGACCTGCGGCCATACGATCCGGCCAGGCTGGAACGGCTCGATCCCGGCGTCCTGGTGTCCTGACTCCCGCGGCGCAAGAGTTGCCGTCGAACGCCCGCATAAACCGTGCCATAGTCGCCCGGGCGGGCCGCAGAGGGAAAAGAAGGGGCAAGGCCGATGAAGATCCGGGGATTCGAGAACCTGCATGTGGACGCCGGCTGGCGGAACATCTCGTTCCTGAAGATCACCACCGACGAAGGGCTGGTCGGCTGGTCGGAATATAATGAGAGCTATGGCAGCCGGGGCCTGAGCGCCGTCATTGCCGCGCTCGGCGAGACGCTTGTCGGCGCGGACCCCCGGCCCGTCGAGCGGATCAGCGCCATGCTCTACGCCCGGACCCGCCAGGCGCCGGGCGGCATGAACGCCCAGGCCATCGCGGCCATCGAGAACGCGCTGCTGGACATCAAGGCGAAGGCGCTCGGCGTGCCGGTCTACGAGCTGTTCGGCGGGCCGGTGCGGGACCGCTTCCGGCTCTACTGGTCGCATTGCGGCACCTATCTGGTGAACCATGCGGAGGTGATCGGCGAGCAGCCGCTGCGGAGCCTCGACGATGTGGAGGCGCTTGGCGCGCGGGTGCGCGAGCGCGGCTTCACCGCGCTTAAATGCAACATGTACCGCTTCGACGGCTCCGAGCCCTATGTCTATATGCCGGGCTTCGCCCGTTCGGCCGGCGACCGGCCGGAGCTCAACCTTTCCCGCGAAACGGTGCGCGCGCTCCGCAACCAGATCTCGGCCTTCCAGGAGGGCAGCGGCGGGCGGGTCGACATCCTGGTGGACCTCAATTTCAACTTCCGCACCGACGGCTACATGGCGCTCGCCCGCGCGCTCGACGATCTCGGCCTCTACTGGATCGAGATCGACAATTACGACCCGGAGGGACTGGCCATGATCCGCCGGTCGGTCGAAACGCCCATCGCGTCCTGCGAATCGCTGTACGGGCGCCGTCAGTTCCGGCCGTTTCTCGAGCGGTATTCGATGGACGCCGCCATCATCGACGTGCCCTGGAACGGCTTTAGCGAAAGCCTCAAGATCGCCGCCATGTGCGACGCCTGGGAGGTCAACATCGCGCCGCACAACTTCTACGGCCATCTCTCGACGCTGATGAGCGCGCATCTCTGCGCGACCGTGCCGAACTTCCGCATCATGGAAATCGACATCGACGACGTGCCGTGGAAGGACGACCTTGTGACCGTGCCGCCCCGGATCGAGAACGGCGAACTCATCCTGCCGACGGGCCCCGGCTGGGGCGCGGAGGTCAACGAAGAGGCCGTCCGCGCCCACCCGCCGAAGTAGCGGGCCCCCGGGGGCCTATTCGCGGCCGCGCAGGAAGTCGGCGCAGCGCTCGCCGATCATGATCGAGGGCGCATTGGTGTTGCCGGACGGCATGGTCGGGAAGATCGAGGCGTCCGCGACGCGCAGACCCTCCAGCCCGTGAACCCTGAGCCGGTCGTCCACCACGGCGTCCGGCCCCGGCCCCATGCGGCAGGTGCCGATGGGGTGGTAGGCGGTCTGCGAGTTGCTGCGGATCCAGTCCAGGATCTCGTCGTCGCTCGCCACCTGCTCGCCGGGGTCGTATTCCGCGCCCCGCAGCGGCGCCATGGCCTCGGCCGCCATGAGTTCGCGCATCATGCGGAAGCCGCCGGTCATGGCCCGTTGGTCGATCTCGTCGGCGAGGAAGTTGAACCGGATCGCCGGCTGCGCGTCCGGGTCGGCGGAGCGGATGTGGATCGAGCCCAGGCTCTCGGGCCTGAGCTGGTAGCAGGCGATGGTCATGCTGGGGAAGGGCTGCAGCAGCCGGCGCTTCGGGTCCTTCACCGCATAGGGCACCAGGTGCATCTGCACGTCCGGCGTCTCCAGTTCGGGCCGGGTGCGCAGGAAGGCGAGCAGCGGCGCGGACGGCAGGCTCATGAAGCCGCCGCGCGTGAAGGCGTAGCGCAGCACCTGGCCGGCCTTGCCGAACAGCGTGCCCATGCGCTCATTGTAGGAAACGCCCCTCGCCGTCACCCGCCACTGGATGCGGGCATTGATGTGGTCGCGGAAGTTCTCGCCGACGCCGGCCAGTTCGTGCCGCACCTCGATGCCGTGCTCGCCAAGCACCTCCGGGCGGCCGATGCCGGAAAGCTCCAGGATCTGCGGGGAGCAGACCGCGCCCGCGGCCAGCACCGTCTCGCGCCCGGCCCGCGCCTCGACCGTTTGCCCGCCCTTTTCGTAGGCGACGCCGACGCAGCGCCTGCCCTCCAGCAGCACCCGGCGGGTATGCGCTTCCGTCACGATGCGGAGGTTCGGGCGGTTTTCGGCGGGCTTCAGGTAGCAATGGGCGGTGGACATGCGCCGCCCGTTCTTGATCGTCACCTGCGTCTTGACCACGCCTTCCTGGTCCGGGCTGTTATAGTCCGGGTTGACCTTGTGGCCGACCTCTTCGGCGGCGGCGAAGAGTGCGTCGTAGAGCGGGTTCCGGTCCGGCACCTCGGTGACCTGGAGCGGTCCGTCCTCGCCCCGGATGCCGTCGCCGGCCTTCTCGTAGCTTTCCATGCGCCTGAAGACGGGCGCCACGTCCTCCCAGGTCCAGCCGCGATTGCCCATCTGCGCCCAGCTGTTGTAGTCGAGCGGCTGGCCGCGCACATAGACGAGGCCGTTGATGCTGCTCGACCCGCCGAGCAGCTTGCCGCGCGGCACCGGGATTTCCCGGTTCGCGGTGGTCGGCTCCGGGTCGGACATGAAGCACCAGTTGGCGGCCGGATTGTCGATCAGCAGGCCGAAGCTGATCGGGAAGCGCGAATAGGGATGGCTCGCCTTGCCGGCCTCCAGCAGCAGCACCTTGCAGTCCGGGTCCTCGGTCAGCCGGCTGGCGAGCGCCGCGCCCGCAGACCCCGCGCCCACGACGATGTAGTCGAACTCGGCTTCCGCCATCGCGCCGCTTCCTTCCGTCCCTGCAACATTCCGGAAGCGGGAGCGTAAGCGGTTTCGGGCGGCAGGGAAATGTTGCGGGCGGGCAGGCGGCCCTATTCGGCAGCGGCCGGCGGCGGCTCGTTCTGCCGGGTGATGTAGCGCTCCAGGAATTCGAGCTTCCCTTCGACCCGCGCCATGCGTTCGCCGAGATCGGTTACTCTCGTCTCAATCGACTTGATGTCGGAGCGCAGCCACAGGAAGAGGCACACAATCAGCCCACCCAGCGCAACGATGACGCCTGCGGCCGCGACTAGTGTTGTGATGACCTCCGGGGTCATGGCGGTGCTTTCCCAGCGCTTTCGACTGCGACAGTCTCGCGCAATGGCGAGGCTTCTGCCACGGCTACCTCAACGGAAGTCTCGCGACCTGGGGATCGTGCGGAGGTTGCGGGGGTGGCGCGAGGGGAAGGCGACGGGTCCGGGCGACGGCGCGCCGCCCGCTTCGTCCGGCGTCAGCAGGTCGAGCCAGCCGGTCAGGTCCTCCAGCCGGTCGGCGACGAGATGGACGATGTCGGCCGTGCGCTGGACGCGGCCCCGGACCAGCGCCAGGCGCGCGCCCAGCACCGCCTTGCGGAAGCTCTCCAGCACGCGCGGCCAGACCACGATGTTCACGACGCCGGTTTCGTCCTCCAGCGTCATGAAGATGACGCCGCTGGCGCTGCCGGGCCGCTGGCGAACCAGCACGAGGCCGGCGGCGGCGGCGCGCTCTCCATCACGGGAGCGGGCGATGGCCTCGGCCGCGAGCGCCCCTCCCTTCGCCAGACGCGCGCGCAGGAAGGAGAGCGGATGCGCCCGGAGCGAGAGCCTGAGCGTCCGGTAATCCTCGACGACCTCCTCGCCCGGCATCATGGCAGGCAGCACGGCCGCCGGCTCCGGACCCTCGGCCGATCCGCCCGCTGTCTCGAACAGGGGTAACGGCGGCGCCTTTGCGAGCGCGCGGGCCTGCCAGAGCGCTTCGCGCCGGTCGAGCCCCATGGAGCCGAAGGCGTCGGCGGCGGCCAGCGTCTCGATGACGGCGGCTCCAAGCCCGGTCCCGCGCTGCATGGCGGCGATATCCGTCCACGGCCGCTCGCCGCGCACGGCGAGAATGCGCTCGGCGTCCTCTTTGCGCAGGCCGCCGATCTGGCGCAGGCCGAGGCGGAGCGCGTGGCGTCCGTCCGCCCTGGGTTCCAGGCTGTTGTCCCAGCCGCTCGCATGGACATCCGCCGGGCGCACCTCCACCCCGTGCTCGCGGGCGTCCCGCACGATCTGGGCGGGGGCGTAGAAACCCATCGGCTGCGCGTTCAGGAGCGCGCAGGCGAAGACCTCCGGATGGTGGCATTTGAGCCATGAGGAGACATAAGCCAGAAGGGCGAAGCTCGCGGCGTGGGACTCGGGGAAACCGTAATCCCCGAAGCCCTCGATCTGGCGGAAGCAGCGCGCCGCCAGTTCCGGGTCGTAGCCGCGCGCGGTCATGCGGCCCACCATCCGGTCCCGGAGCAGGCCGAGCGTGCCGCGCTTGCGGAAGGTGGCCATGGCGTGCCGCAGCGCATTGGCCTCGTCCGGCGTGAACCGGGCCGCCTCCATGGCGACGCGCATCGCCTGTTCCTGGAAGAGCGGCACGCCGAGCGTTTTCTCCAGCACCTTGCGCAGCTCGTCCGGGGGACCGTGCTCCGGCGCCGGGGCCGGATAGACCACTTCCTCCAGCCCGTCGCGCCGGCGCAGATAGGGATGCACCATGTCGCCCTGGATCGGGCCCGGCCGCACGATCGCCACCTCGATCACAAGATCGTAGAAGCTGCGCGGCTTCAGGCGCGGCAGCATGTTCATCTGCGCCCTGCTCTCGATCTGGAAGACGCCCACCGTGTCGGCCCGGCAGATCATGTCCCAGACTCGCCCGTCTTCCGCCGGCACGGCGGCGAGCGTGAGGTCCAGGCCCTTGTGCGCGGCCAGCAGCTCGAAGGCCTTGCGGATGCAGGTCAGCATGCCGAGGCCCAGCACATCGACCTTCATCAGGCCGAGCGCTTCGAGGTCGTCCTTGTCCCATTCGATGAAGGTGCGGTCCTTCATCGCCGCATTGCCGATGGGCACGGTCTCGTCGAGCGGGCCGCGGGTCAGCACGAAGCCGCCCACATGCTGGGAGAGGTGGCGGGGGAAGCCCTGCAGTTCCGTCGCCAGCGCGACGGTCCGGCGGAGCAGCGGGTCGGCGGGGTCGAGCCCGGCTTCGCGCAGGCGCTTCTCGGGCGCCCCCTCGCGGCGCATGTCGCGAACGGCCGCTGCCAGCGCGGCGGCCGTGTCCTCGGAAAGCCCCATCGCCTTGCCCACGTCGCGCACGGCGCTGCGGGCGCGGTAGGAGATGACGGTGGCGGCGATTCCGGCGCGCTCGCGCCCGTAGCGCCCGTAAATGTACTGGATCACCTCCTCGCGCCGCTCATGCTCGAAATCGACGTCGATGTCGGGCGGCTCGCGGCGCTCGCGGGAGACGAAACGCTCGAACAGCAGGTCGATCCGGGCCGGATCGACGGCGGTGATGCCAAGGCAGTAGCAGACCGCCGAGTTCGCCGCCGAGCCCCGCCCCTGGCAGAGGATGCCCTCGCCGTCGGCGTAGCGCACGATGTCGTGGACGGTGAGGAAATAGGGCGCGTAGTCCAGTTCGCCGATCAGCCCGAGCTCGTGCCGGAGCGCGGCGGCGACCTTCTCCGGGACGCCGTCCGGATAGCGCCAGGCCGCGCCCTTCCAGGCGAGCGCCTCCAGATGCCGCTGCGGGGTGCTGCCGGCCGGCACCGGCTCGTCGGGATATTCGTAAGCGAGCTCGTCGAGGCTGAAAGTGCAGAACGAGACTGCTTCGAGACTCCGCGCAACCGCCTCCTCGTGGCCCCGGAACAGCCGTGCGATCTCGACTCCGTCCTTGAGGTGGCGCTCGGCATTGGCGGCGAGGCGCCAGCCTGCTTCCGCCACGGTCACATGCTCGCGGACGGCCGTCAGCACGTCCTGGAGCGGCCGGCGTCCGGGCCGGTGGTAGTGGACGTCGTTGGTGGCGAGGAGCGGCGCGCCGGCGCGCTCCGCCAGCGCCGCCAGGCGGGCAAGGCGGGCGCGGTCGCCGCCCCGGTAGAGCATGTGCGCGGCGAGGTAGAGCGGTCCGTCATGCGCGCGCCTGAGCCCGGCGAGCTCCGCCTCGAATCCCTCGCGCCAGGGCTCCGGCGGCAGCGCGACCAGAAGCTGCCCCCCGGCATGGGCAAGCAGGTCCTCCCGGTGCAGCACGCATTCGCCCTTGCCCGCGCGCCGCTGGCCGAGAGTGAGCAGCCGGCAGAGGCGTCCATAAGCGGCCCGGTCGCGGGGATAGCAGAGCAAAGAGGCGCCGTCCGCGAGATCGAGCCGCGCGCCGGTCAGCAGGCGGATGCCGGCCCGCTTCGCCGCCATATGGGCGCGCACTGCGCCGGCGAGCGTGTTGCGGTCGGCTATGCCGATGGCCGCGAGGCCGAGGCGGGCGGCTTCCTCCACCAGTTCCTCCGCATGGGAGGCGCCGCGCAGGAAGCTGAAATTGCTGACCGCCTGCAATTCCGCATAAGGAACACGGCCTGATACCGGCGGCCTCGATTTGGGACTCATGTCTTCTTATCGTCATGCCCGGACTTGTTCCGGGCATCCACTTCCGCCGCCGCAATGGCCCCGATGGAGATGCCCGGAACAAGTCCGGGCATGACGGAAGAGCCTGTCGATGGAGGGCGGTCGGGACGGCGGGCGCCAAAGCCGTCATGGGTTCCGGTCAACGACCGCTGGTATGACGCGCCGCTCATCCGTAAAGTCCGTGGACATACCAGCGGGGCGGCCCCTTGCTGCCGGCGTCCCGGTAGAGCCCGGCGCGGAAGAGCCAGTAGCGCCGCCCCTCTATGTCCTCGACCCGGTAATAGTCGCGCGGCCTGTCCTCCGGGCCGCCGGTCCACCATTCCGGCTCGATGCGTTCGGGGCCCTCGGCGCGGGCGATGCGGCGGCGCAGCCGGCGCCAGGTGAACAGCGCCGGCGGCCCGTCCGGCAGTTCAGCGATAGCGTCCACCGGCTCGGGCCGGTCGAACAGGCGGAAGGGGCGCTGCGGCAGGCCCGGCCGCACGGGCCAGGCCGCGCCTTCCCGGCCGGGCGCCGTCTGCCGTTCGGCGCGTTCCGGCAGATGGCTCTCGACCGCTTCGAGGCAAGAGACCGCCCCTTCGCCGAGGCGGGCCTGCAGGCGGTCGATCAGGGGGCCGAGTTCGCCGCCGCCGCGTCCGCCTTCCGTCAGCCGGAATTGCTCGGGCGCGAGCGGCTCGGCGCGGACCGCGTGGAGCGCCATCGCATCGATCCCGAAGCCGGGGTCCACGGTCTCGATCCTGCCCTCGAAGAGGCGTTGCAGATGCGCGCCGTCGCGGGTGGCGCGCGCGGTCGAGACGCTCCGCCGGGCCGTGCCGCCGTCCACCCGGCAGAACAGCAGTGAAAGCTCCCGCGCGCCGAGACCGTCCCGCTCCAGCGAGGCGGAGAGGTCTTCCATCAGCCGGGTGAGCGCCGCCTCCAGCCCTGCGAGGTCGATCAGCGGTTCCGGGAAGGCGAGGCGCGCGAGGCAGGCGGGGGGCGGCGGCAGGGATGCAACCGGGTCGGGGCGGCGGCCGAGCGCGCGGTCGAGGCGTTCCGGAACGGCGTCGCCCGGCTCCCCGCGGCTGAACCGGCGCGCAAGCGACGCACGGGGCAGGGCGTCCACCGCGCCGACGGTCGCGAGGCCCAGGCGGCGCAGCAGGCGGGCGTCTTCCGGCGCGATCCGGAGCGCCTCGACGGGCAGCGGCGCCATCGCGGCAAGGGTCGCGCGGGGCGCGGCGATGCGGCGGCCTTCCCTGCCGAAGCGGGCGAGCGCCCAGGCGGCGCCCGGCGTGTCGGCAAGGCCGGTCCGCGCCTCGAAGCCGAGGCCGGCGAGGCGCGCCTCCACCTCCGCCGCCATCGCCGCCTCGCCGCCGAAGAGGTGGTCGGCGCCGGCAATGTCGAGCAGCAGGCCGTCCGCGCCGTCCACCGCGCAGCAGGGCGTGAAGCGGTGGCACCAGAGCGCCAGGCGTTCGAGCCCGCGCCGGTCCTCCGCCGGCCGGGCTTCGGCGGCGGCGAGATGGGGCAGGAGGGCGCGGGCGTCGGCAAGCCGCATGCCGGGCGCAAGCCCTCCCGCTTCGGCCTGCCGGTTGACCGCCGCCAGCACCGCGCCGTGGCGGCCGGGCGCGGTGAGCGCGAAC
>JAJDVH010000197.1 GCA_022826185.1 Alphaproteobacteria bacterium | reverse complement strand
CGCATTCGGCCTTCATGCGCGCGCAGAGCGCAAGCGCGATATCGATGTCGAATCCGACAAGCCGGTCGGCATCGTCGATGTCGCTGAACGGCGGATAGGCGGGATCGACACCGATGCGGAGCCTGTCCGGCGCCGTGTCCTTGCCTAACGCGGGCGCAAGCGACAGCAGCATGAGGACCAGCGATGCGGCCAGCTTCTTCATGAGACCTCCAAGCTTGCGGTCACGGCACTTTACGCCGTCGGCGCAGCCGCCGACAGCGATCACGGGTTTGCGAGCCTCCACGGTCATCGTGGAGTGGCAGGGTAGCGCCGGGTTCCTGTCCCCCCAAGCGAACCGAACGCATGTACTGCGCGGCGTCCGGTGCGTAATTCCAATCCTGGCCGAGGCACCACCATGGACGGGCACCTTGTCGAGGTTTCGCATCTGCGAGCCATAGAGGGGAAGCCTCGTTCGCCCGAAGAACATGCATTCTTCGAAATCTTTCGACATGAGCGGTAGCTCTCCGATGGTTGTCGCGCTTATATCGAGCGCGACTTTGATCTTTCGGCTCTATCGCTATCGGGAGCGGGCTTGGTGACGAACGCGCAACAATCCCGGACTGCGGCCTCGATGCATGCGTTCCTGTCCTCTGGCTTCCGGCCCTTCTTCCTGTCCGCGGCGCTGTGGGCGCTGCTCGCCATGGCGCTCTGGCTCGCGATGCTCGCCGGGACGCTCGAACTGTCGAGCGCCTTCGACCCGGTGTCCTGGCATGCTCACGAGGCGCTGTTCGGCTATCTCGGCGCGGTGCTTGCGGGGTTCCTGCTCACTGCGGTGCCGAGCTGGACAGGCCGGCCTCCGCTCGCGGGGTGGCCTCTGGCCTGCCTGCTCACGCTCTGGGCTCTCGGCCGAATTGCGGTCGCGGCGTCGGAATGGCTCACGCCCCTGGTCGTGGCAATGATTGACCTCTCCTGCCTCGTCGTCCTGGCCGTCTTCGTGCTGCGCGAGATCGTCGCCGGCAGGAACTGGCGCAACCTCGTGGTGATCGCGATGATCGGTGTATTCGTCGCGGGTAACGCGCTGTTCCATCGGGAGGCCGCCGAGGGTGCGTATGCGGCGTCGGGCTATGGGCTGCGCATCGGCCTTGCCGCCGCGATCATGATGATCTCGGTGATCGGTGGACGCATCGTGCCCGCGTTCACCCGAAACTGGCTGGCGGCGCGCGGCAGCCGGGTTCTCCCGGCGGCGTTCGGGCGTCTCGACGGGCTGGCGCTTGCGCTTACCCTGCTTGCCATGGCGGCGTGGGTTGCGATCCCCGATACGCCGGAGACGGGATACCTGCTGCTTGCCTCGGGCCTGGCGCAGGCCATGCGGCTCTCGCGCTGGCGGGGACTGGATACCGGCCGCGAACCCCTGCTCTGGATCCTGCATGTGGGATATGCGTTCGTCCCACTCGGCATGCTGGGGGTGGGCGCGGCCATCCTGTGGCCCGACACCCTGGCACTGGCGTCCGCGCAGCATCTGTGGATGGCGGGCGCCATCGGGGTCATGACGCTTGCCGTGATGACCCGCGCGACGCTCGGCCACAGCGGTCGCAAGCTGACGGCGGGTTCGGGGACGGCGGTGCTCTATCTGCTGGTTGTCGCCTCGGTGTTCGTGCGGCTTGCCGGCGGCATGCTTCCGGAGCGCGCGATGACATTATGGACGCTTGCGGGCCTTCTGTGGTGCTGCGGCTTTGCCGGGTTCGTGCTTGCCTATGGACGGCTTCTGTTGATCGGCGCGGCGCAGCGGTGAAGGGCGGTGGCGGCAATGGCGTTCATAGGCGGGCACGTGGAACGAGGCCCGGAGCCGAGGGACGGCGTTACAGGGCATGCAGCCCGAACCGTCCAGACCATGGACGGCGGCAGTCCGGTTTACGACCCCGTTCGTTTCATGGCCTCGGGCCGGCCTTGCAAGCTTTCGGCGCCGGCGCCGCCCTCCCGTTCTCTGGGCGCTGCTTTCCGCCCCTACGCCCGGCGAAGGCGACGAACGCCCCGCCTGCGACCGCAATGCCTGCGAGCTTACGATGGAGGAAGCCGTCGGGCTGGCGCTGGAGCGCAACCTTCCGCTTCTCAACAGCCGGCTCGACCGGGAGGTTAGGAGATTTTCGCTGGACGTGGACGAGGGCTACTGGAACCCCCAAGCGCCCTTAGGGCCCTTTGCCGGCAGAACCGCTGTACTTCAACAGCCCCGTCGCACTCTCCATAATGGAAAGCTCCGGCCGGCTTGTCTGCCCCTGGGCATGGCCTGTCGCCGGTCGATTCCGCAGCATCGGACGGGCATTCATGTTCATGATGATCGGTCGCCTCCGGGCACTGCTGAAGCACGAAGCCGCCGGCGGCGTGCTGCTGATGCTGGCTGCGGCGGCGGCGCTGACGCTCGACAACTCGCCGCTAGCCCATCTTTACGATGCCTTGCTTACGGTCCCGGTGGTCGTGCAGGTCGGCGCTCTGACGCTGGAGAAGCCGCTGCTTCTCTGGATCAACGATGGATTGATGGCCCTGTTCTTCCTCTTGGTCGGACTGGAAATCAAGCGCGAGCTCCTGGACGGCAACCTGTCTTCGTGGCGCCAGGCCGTGCTGCCGGCTATGGGCGCGGTCGGGGGCATGGCGGCGCCGGCGCTGATCTACACGGCGCTCAACGCCGGCGATCCGGTGGCGCTGCACGGCTGGGCGATCCCGGCCGCGACGGACATCGCCTTCGCCGTCGGCATACTGGCCCTGCTCGGCAGCCGGGTTCCGGCGGGGCTGAAGGTATTCCTGCTGGCGGTGGCTGTGATCGACGATCTGGGCGCGATCCTCATTATCGCAGTCTTCTATACGGCCGATCTTTCGTTGACGTCGCTCGCCATCGCGGGCGCTGCCGCCGTTGTGCTGCTGGCCCTGAACCTGGCGGGCGCGACGCGTTTGCTGCCTTACATCCTTGTCGGCCTCGTCATGTGGGTGGCGGTGCTCAAATCGGGCGTGCATGCGACCCTTGCCGGCGTGGTCGTCGCGTTCTTCATACCGCTGCGCACGAGCGATGTCTCGACGAAGCCGCCCCTGCTGAGGGCGGAGCACGGTCTGCACGGGTTCGTCGCGCTGTTTGTCATGCCGGTCTTCGCCTTCGCGAATGCCGGCGTGCATCTGGGCGGCCTCTCGCCCGGCAATTTCCTGTCGCCGGTGCCGCTCGGTATCGCCGCCGGGCTGTTGGTCGGCAATCAACTCGGTATTTTCGGCCTGACATGGGCCGGCGTGCGGCTCGGGTTCTGCCGACTGCCCGAAGGGGTTACGTGGCTGCATGTCTACGGCGCCTCGGCGCTGGCGGGCATCGGCTTCACTATGAGCCTGTTCATCGGCGCGCTCGCCTTCGAAGACCCGGCGCACCAGGCGGCGGTCCGGATCGGAGTGCTGTCGGGCTCGCTGCTGTCGGGGATCGTCGGCTATACGACGCTGCGCTGGTTCGCGGGCAGAAGGGGTGCTGTCGTTGCGTGAACGCAAGGCCGGCACGGCCCGTTCAGGTGCGCGGCCATGTCGAGATCCTGCTCCGCGGCTGCCCGGTCGGCCAGGAACCGGGTTGCTGGCGGCGAGACGGGTTCTTGCGGGTCTTCCGCGCCAGTCCGCGAGCCCTTCGCGAGGCCCGGTAGGGTTCTCGCCTCACGCATCCATGCCTCGGAATGACACGATCTCGTGGCATCGGCGGCAAGGTCCAATAGTATCGTCCCGGACATACTCTGGAGGAACGGTTTATGGGGGTGATCGATCTGGAATACGGGTCGGACGCGGCGATCGAGGATTTGCTGCGCCTGGTCGACCGCCCGGGCGATTTCTGTGTCCACGGAAGGCTGTACGCGCCGATGCCGAGGTTGGAAGTGGACGGCGTGGGCATGGTGGCCTTTCCGGTCCCCGAAGCGCAACTACAGAGGCTGATCGAGACGGCCGGACAGGCTCCGTACGGCAGGGGACCGGAAACG
>JAJDVH010000250.1 GCA_022826185.1 Alphaproteobacteria bacterium | reverse complement strand
CCCCAGCTCGTCCAGACCATCGAGGCCTTCATCGAACACCACAACGCCAACCCCAACCCGTTCGTCTGGGTCGCCGCCGCCGACTCGATCTTCCAGAAGCTCGAACGGTTATCCGCACGTATTTGCGGGACAGAACACTAGCAGGCCGTGAACGACACGATCACCATAGAGCCGGACGACGTCGCGCCGGTCGCGCTCGAAGACGAGATGCGCCGCTCATATCTCGATTACGCGATGAGCGTGATCGTGGCGCGCGCGCTGCCGGACGTGCGCGACGGGCTGAAGCCGGTCCACCGGCGCATTCTCTACGCCATGCGCGAGGGCGGTTACGGCTGGAACCAGCCCTTCCGCAAGTCGGCGCGCATCGTCGGCGACGTGATGGGCAAGTTCCACCCGCACGGCGACAGCGCGATCTACGACGCCATGGTGCGCATGGCGCAGCCCTTCTCCATGCGGCTGCCGCTGATCTCGGGCCAAGGCAATTTCGGCTCGATGGACAACGACCCCCCGGCGGCGATGCGCTACACGGAGGCGCGTCTGGCGCGGCCGGCGGAAGCGCTGCTGACGGATATCGACAAGGACACGGTCGATTTCCAGCCGAACTACGACGACAGCGAGCAGGAACCGGCCGTCCTGCCGGCGCAGTATCCGAACCTGCTCGTCAACGGGGCGGGCGGCATCGCCGTCGGCATGGCGACCAACATCCCGACCCACAATCTGGGCGAGGTGATCGACGCCTGCTTCGCCTGGCTCGACAATCCGGCGATCACCGTCGACGAACTGATGGACCATGTGCCGGGGCCGGACTTCCCGACCGGCGGCGTGCTGCTCGGCCGCGAGGGCATCCGGCAGGCCTACAGGACGGGGCGCGGCACGGTCATCCTCCGCGCCCGCACCGAGATCGAGGAACGGCCCGGCAACCGCGAGGCGATCATCGTCACGGAGGTGCCCTACCAGGTCAACAAGGCGCGGATGATCGAGCGCATCAGCGAGGTCGTGAACCTCAAGCTGATCGAAGGCATCCAGGCGCTGCGGGACGAGAGCGACCGGCGCGGCATCCGCATCGTCATCGAGCTCAAGCCGGGCGTCGAGCACCGCGTGCTGCTGAACCAGCTCTACCGGCACACCCAGCTCCAGGTCAGCTTCGGCATCAACACGCTGGCGCTGGACGGCGGCCGGCCGGAAACCCTGTCGCTGGACCGGATTATCGGCGCCTTCATCGCCTTCCGCGAAGAGGTCGTCGCAAGGCGCACCCGCCACGATCTCGGCAAGGCGCGGGAACGCGCGCATGTGCTGATCGGCCTTGCGGTCGCGGTCGCCAATATCGACGAGATCATCCGCGTCATCCGGGCGGCGGGCGACCCGGCCGAGGCGCGCGCAAACCTGCTCGCGCGCGCCTGGCCGGCGGCGGATACGGAGCCGTTGCTTGCGCTTCTCGGCACGGCCGGCGGCGCGCTGGAGGACGGTGGATACCGGCTGAGCGACGCGCAGGCGCGCGCCATCCTCGACCTGCGCCTGCACAGGCTCACCGGCCTCGAACGGCAGAAGATCGCCGAGGAACTGGAAGAGGTGGCGGAGCGCATCCGGGGCTATCTGGAGATCCTGGGCTCCCGGGAACGGCTGCTCGCCGTGATCCGCGAGGAGTTGCAGAGCGTGCGGGACCGGTTTGCGGACGAGCGCCGCTCGACCCTGACCGACGATGAGATCGACCCCGACGAGGAAGACCTGATCCAGCGCGAGGACATGGTCGTCACCGTCAGCCAGGGCGGCAATATCCGGCGCGTGCAGCTTTCCACCTACCGGGCGCAGAAGCGCGGCGGCAAGGGCAGGGCGGGCATGTCCACCCGCTATGAGGACGCGGTCTCGCAGGTCATCATCGCGCACACGCACACGCCGCTCCTGTTCTTCTCGGCCTCGGGCATCGTCTACAAGCTCAAGGTCCACCGCCTGCCGCGCACGGGGCCGCAGGGCCGCGGCGTGAAGATGCAGCAGGTTATCGAGGCCCTGCCGGCGGGCGACCGCATCACCGCCGTCATGGCGATGCCGGACGACGAGGAGAGCTGGCAGGACCTGTCGGTCATGTTCGCGACCGAGAGCGGCAATGTGCGGCGCAACACGCTGGCGGATTTCATCAACATTTCCCGCCGCGGCAAGATCGCGATGAAGCTCGACGAGGGCGACGTGCTGGTGGGGGTGAAGCCCTGCGGGCCGGGCGACCATATCCTGCTGGCGACGCGGCAGGGCAAGGCGCTGCGTTTCGCTGCGGAGGATGTGCGGGAATTCGTGAGCCGCGCGTCCACGGGCGTGCGCGGCATCTCGCTGCGCGAGGACGACCGCGTCATCTCCATGAGCGTGCTCGACGGGGCGGAGTTCACGGCCGAGGAGCGCGATACCTATTTGAGCAAGGGCGGCATCGGGGACATGATCCGCACCGCCGAGCTCGAGGAACATGAGCAGATGATCCTGTCGGTGGCGTCGGACGGCTACGGCAAGCGCACGTCGGCCTACGACTACCGGGTGACAAGGCGGGGCGGGCAGGGCATCGAGCTGATGACCCGCAGCGGCGAGGAGGTCGAGGTCGTGGCCGCCTTCCCGGTCGAGGACGCGGACCAGTTGCTGCTGATGACCGATGGCGGGCAGTTGATCCGCTGCCCGGTAACCGATATCCGGATCGCGCGCCGGGCGACGAGAGGCGTGCGCCTGTTCAACATTCCGGAAGGCGCGCGGGTGGTCCAGGTCTCCCATCTTGCGGATGCCAACGGGGACGACGAGGAAGGCGAGACGCCGGAGGGCGAGGCGGAGGAAGCGGCCGTCGCCGGCGGGGCAGGAGAGCAAGAGTGAACCACCAGAAGATCGGTCTCTATCCCGGCACGTTCGACCCGATCACCAACGGCCATATCGACATCATCTACCGGGGCGCGCGGCTGGTGGACCGGCTGATCGTCGGCGTGTTCAACAATGCCGGCAAGGGGCCGCTGTTCACCCCGGAAGAGCGCAAGGGGATGGTCGAGGACGAGATCGCCGCGCTGGGCGACCGGGTCGTCGCGGACCGTATCGACGTGCGGCTGATGGACGGGCTGCTGGTCGCCTATGCGCGCGAGCACCGGGTGAGCGTGATCTTCAGGGGGCTCCGGGCCGTCTCCGACTTCGAATACGAGATGCAGATGGCGAACCTGAACCGCACGATGGAGCCGGAGGTCGAGACCGTCTTCCTCTCGGCCTCGGAGCACCACCAGTTCATCTCCTCGCGCTTCGTCAAGGAGATCGCGGCTCTCGGCGGTGACTCCTCCGCCTTCACCACGCCGCGGGTGATCGCCGCCCTCAAGGCGCGGTTCGGGGAGGGCAGCAAGGTCGAGAGCGGCGCGGCCTCCAAGGTCTATTAACCGGCCCTTGACAGCGCCAGCCCCGCCGCACAGTTTCGCCGCCGTCCCGGTCGGGCGCGTAGCTCAGTTGGTAGAGCATCTGACTTTTAATCAGACGGTCCCAGGTTCGAATCCTGGCGCGCTCACCAGGGATTTCAGGACGCCGTCACCCGCAGCTTGCCGCTGCTTGTCGAGCGCGGCTGGCGGATGACGATGTCGCGGCCCAGCACGGTCAGGAGGCGAAGCAGACGCTCCAGCGAATACTCGCGAAATTCGCCCCTGAGCAGTCGCGACACGTCCGGCTGCGACAGGCCGAGCAGCCGACCGGCCTCGGCCTGGCTGATAGCGCGATGCCGGATAATGGCGTCGATACGGGTGACAAGATCGGCCTTCACGAGGTGCGCATCGGCGTCGGCAAGGCCAAGATCGGCGAAGACATTGCCGGCGCCGGGTTCGATGGCTTCGTCGGATGAGTTCATGGTTTCAGCCTCCTCCGTGCGTGCTGCGATAGTGTTGTTCCGCGACCTTCAGCCTGCGCCGTACGAGGTCGATTTCCTTCTTGGGCGTGGCGACGCCCCGCTTGGCCTTTTTCTGGAAGGCGTGCAGGACATAGACTGCCTCCTTGAACCGGACCGTGTACATGGTCCTGAATGTGTCGCCGTCATTGCGTGACACCACCTCCAGCACACCGGGGTCGACACGCGATGAAGGCTTTTCCCAGCGGCGGTGAACGCTATGGCGGGACGCCCGAATTCTCTGAAAATACGATCCCGGCGAGCCTCTTGCGGTCCCATCGCACGAAGGCCGGGACATGGGCGAAGATCGTCGTGCTGGAGGGGCGGTTGCTTTACCGCATCCTCGAACCGGAGATTGAAGAAATCGAGCTTTCGCCGGAGCGGCCCGGCATCGTGGAGCCCGGGATATTGCACGAAGTCGAGGCGGTGGGCCCCGTCCGCTTCCGCGTGGAGTTCTGGCGCTGACCGTCAGTCGAGGGCCTGTTCGAGGTCCGCGATGAGTTCGTCGGCGCGCTCTATGCCGACCGAGAGGCGGAGCAGGTTAGCCGGCACGGCGCTCAGTGGTCCTTCGACCGTCGCCCTGTGCTCGATCAGGCTCTCGACGCCGCCGAGCGAGGTCGCCGGCACGAAGAGCCGGGTGCGCGTGGCAATCCGCCTGGCGGCGTCCGCGCCGCCTTCGACCAGCAGCGAGAGCATGGCGCCGAAGCCGCCCGTCATCTGGCGTTTCGCGGTCTCGTGCCCGGCATGGGATTCGAGTCCCGGATAGAGCACCGCCTCGATGCCGGCGCGGCCCTCGAAATGCCGGGCGATGGCGAGCGCGTTGGCGGCCTGGCGTTCGTAGCGCAGATGCAGCGTGCGCATGCCGCGCAGCAGCAGCCATGCTTCGAACGCGCCGAGCACGCCGCCCATGCGCCTTCGCGCCGCCCCGATCTCTTCCCAGCGCTCGTCCGCGACCCGGGTCGCCAGCACGCCCGCCAGCAGGTCGCTGTGCCCGCCGAGATATTTCGTGGCGGAGTGGAAGACGATGTCGGCGCCCAGATCGAGCGCCCGGAGCGTCACCGGCGGCGTTGCGGTGGCGTCCACGCCGAGAACCGCGCCGGCGTCCCGCGCAACCCCGGCGGCGGCGCGCACGTCGATCACGTCCCAGGTCGGGTTCACGCAGGTCTCGACCCAGACGACCGAAGTTCTGCCCGGTTGCACTGCCGCTTCCAGCGCGCCCGGCTCCGAGGCGTCGAAAAAGCCGACCTCGACCCCGCGCCGTTCGGCAAGGCGGCGCAGCAGGTCTGCCGCGCCGTGATACATCACCCGCGGCGCTACAACATGGTCGCCCGCGCCGAGGCTGTCGAAAAAGGTCGCGACCGCCGCCATCCCCGACGAGAAGACCAGCGCGTCCTCCGCGCCTTCCAGTTCCGCCAGCACCTCTTCCACATGCGCGGCGGTCGGGTTGGCGTCGCGGCTGTAGGTGTAGCCGGTCGTCTCGTAGCGGTCGTCCCGCGCATAGGTGGTCGCGGAATGGATCGGCGGCACGACGGCGCCGGTCTCCCGGTCGAGGAACCGCGCTCCCTGGGCGAGCAGCGTTTCGAGCGAACGCTCGTTGCGGGTCATGCGTTGCCGGGATCGTTCTGGCGGGCCCAGACGTCCTGCGGCGGCGTCTCGGCCGGCGAGCGGGCGCGGAGCGCGTAGTAGGGCAGGTATTTCCGGTATGCCTCCCAGAGGCGGCGAAGCTCGCCCACCGCGTCGTCGTGAAGGTCCACCCGGAGGTCGATATCCTCGACGATGTCCGCGCCGCGCACGATCAGCGCCGCAGAGCGCTCCGGCAGGGGCGTCCCGTCCGGCGAAGCCTGGCCGCCCGCGTCGCGCCCCGCCTCGATTGCCGCCAGCAGCCGCTCCGGCAGGTCGTCCCCGGCCCGCTCGCGCCACGCGGCCGCCATCGCCTGCACCACCGCCTCGCCGGCCAGCACATTGCCGAAGACCGCGAAGCCCTCGCCGGTGATGTGGCCGGACCAGGGCCGGGTGCGGGGCCCGGTATGCGCCGCGATGCGGCCGTCCGCCGCCGCGATGACGACCTGGCGCCACTCGAAATCCGGGTCCTGCGCCGCCAGCCGCCGGAGCGCCCCCTGCGGGTCGGGCGTTTCCCTCAGCGCGGCGGTGGCGAGCGGGCCGAGCGCCGGGTTGGCGAAGGCCTGGGTCGAAAGCGCCGCGACGCCGCGCTCGAAGAACGGGCAGTAGCCGCCGACGCCGAGCGAATAGGTCGTGATGCCGATGCCGAGCCGGCCCGTCGCGGGACAGGCGCCGAGCGCCGTGAAGGTCATCGCACTTTCCTCCGCCGTCAGAACTGTTCGGCCGCCATCTCCAGCTCCGCTCCGCCGGCGGCCTCGATGGCGGCGAGGAGCCCGGCATGCTGCGGCAGCAGCGTATCGGCATAGAAGCGGGCGGTCAGGCGCTTCGCCTCCAGGAATTCCCCGTCCTCTGCGCCGTCGGCCAGAAGCCGCCCGGCTGCCGCCGCGCCTCTGGCGAGCAGCCAGCCGCCGGTCGCCAGGCCGAGCAGGTGGCAGAACGGGACGGCCGCCGCCGCCGCTGCGCCGAACTCCCTGCCGAAGCGGCCGAGGATGATCCCTGCCGCGCGCTCGACGGAGTCGAGGGCGGCGGCCAGGCCCTTGTCCGGCCCGTCGGCGCGCATCAGGGCAAGCTGCGCGCGGAGCGCCTCGCCGCCGTCGCGGGCGAGCTTGCGCGCCACGAGGTCCATCGCCTGGATGCCGTTGGTGCCCTCATAGATCGGCGCGATGCGGCTGTCGCGCATATGCTGGGCGGCGCCGGTTTCCTCGATGAAGCCCATGCCGCCATGCACCTGGACGCCGAGCGAGGCGATCTCGACGCCGAGGTCGCTGCACCACGCCTTGACCACCGGGATCATGAGGTCCACGCGCGCCTGCGCCTCCGCATCGCCCGTGCGCTGGGCCCGGTCGAGACCGGCCGCCACCCAGTAGCAGAGCGCGCGCATGGCCTCGGTCTCGGCCTTCATGGTCATCAGCATCCGCCGCACGTCCGGATGGTGCAGGATCGGCACCGGCCCCTTTTCGGCGCTCGTCTCGTCGCGGCCCTGCACGCGCTCCATGGCGAAGGCGCGCGCCTGCTGATAGGCCCGCTCGGCGACCGCGACGCCCTGCAGGCCGACGCCGAGGCGGGCATTGTTCATCATCGTGAACATGTACTGGATGCCGCAATTCTCCTCGCCGACCAGCGTGCCGAGCGCGCCGTCCCCCTCGCCATAGGCCATCACGCAGGTCGGGCTGCCGTGAATGCCGAGCTTGTGTTCGAGCCCGACCGGGCGCAGGTCGTTGCGCGACCCGAGGCTGCCGTCCTCGTTCACCAGCACCTTCGGCACGATGAACAGCGAGACGCCGCGAATGCCCTTGGGCGCATCCGGCGTGCGCGCGAGCACCATGTGGACGATGTTGTCGGTGAAGTCCTGGTCGCCGTAGCTGATGAAGATCTTCTGCCCGCTGATGCGGTATGCGCCGTCGCCCGCCGGCACGGCGCGCGTGGCGAGCGCGCCGACATCGGAGCCGGCCTGGGGCTCCGTCAGGTTCATCGTGCCGGCCCACTCGCCGGAGATCATCTTCTCCAGATAGAGGGCCTTCTGCTCATCCGAACCGTGGTTCGCGAGCAGGTCCACCGCGCCCTGGGTGAGCAGCGGCGCCAGCGAGAAGGAGAGGCAGGCCGACTGCCACATTTCCGTCAGCGCCGTGGACACGAGCCAGGGAAGGCCCTGCCCGCCATATTCGGGGTCGAAGGGCGCGCCGTTCCAGCCGCCCTCGCAGAACTGCCGGTAAGTGTCGCGAAAGCCGTCCGCCGTGCGCACGACGCCGTTTTCCAGTACGGCTCCCTGGATGTCGCCGACGCGGTTGAGGGGCGCCACCGCCTCGTCCGCAAACCGGCCGGCCTCGGTCAGCACGGCATCGACGAGATCGACCGAAATCTCGTCCATGCCGGGCAGGGCGATGACGCCGTCGAGGCCGGCGATCTCGGTCATGGCGAAGCGGATGTCGCGAAGCGGCGCGGCGTAATCGGTCATCGGCGGCACACCGGAAGATCGTCAGGGGGCTGGGAACAGCCTGGCTGGGCGACCTGGATTCGAACCAGGGCTACTGGGGCCAGAACCCAGCGTTCTGCCGCTAAACTATCGCCCAACGCAGCGGTCGGAACATATCATCCATCCGGCGGAATTTTGCAAGGGCTTCCGACGGCGTCCGCAGGGCAGGGTTGCGTCGGTCGCGAACGGATTCGTCCGGCTAACCGAAGGGCGAGGCGCCGCCGAGCACCTGCGGGAGCCAGGTGGACAGTTCGGGCACCAGGATGATGATGAGCGTCACGAGGAAATCGGACACGAAGAAGATCATGGCGCCGCGCAGCACCGTCTGGATGGGGATCTGGGCGATGCCGCTGACGGCGTAGAGGTTGAAGCCCACGGGCGGCGTGATGACGCTCAGCTCCACGCCCATCGTGACCACGATGCCGAGATGGATCGGATCGATGCCGAGCGCCGTCGCCACCGGGAAAACGACCGGCACGGTCAGCAGGATCATGGCGATGCCGTCGAGGAAGGTGCCGAGCATCAGCAGCAGCGCCATGTAGCCGAACAGGAACGGCAGCGGTTCGAGCTGCATCTCGATGACCAGCTGGGCCAGTTGCTGCGGCCAGGCCTGATTGGCGGCGACGAACTGGAAGATCCCGACGCTTCCGACCAGGAAGAACACCACGGCGCTCAGGTTCATGGCCCGCGCCGCCGTCGGCAGCAGGTTGCGCAGGAACTCGCCGCGGCCCGTGACGAAGCCGTAGATCAGCGCGTAGCCGCATGCGGCCGCGGCTGCCTCGGTCGGCGTGAACAGCCCGCCATAGAGGCCGCCCAGCACCAGCACCGGCATGGCGAGGCCGGGGAGCGCGCCCACGGTCGCCCGCCCCAGCGGGCCCCAGGCGAAATGGCCGCGGCTCAGGGTCTTGGTCCGCCAGGCGGCGAGGATGATGAGAATGAACATGCCGCCCGCCAGCATCAGGCCGGGAATGATGCCGGCCATGAACAGGCGCACGATCGAGGTTTCCGTCGCGATGCCGTAGATGATGAGCGAGAGGCTCGGCGGGATCAGCAGGCCGATGCCGCCGCCCGAGGCCACGATGCCGGCCGAGAGCCAGTCCGGATAGTTGCGCTTGCGCATCTCCGGGATCGTGATGAGGCTCATGGCCGAAGCGACGGCGACGCTCGAGCCGGAAATGGCGCTGAACAGCACGCAGGTGGTGACCGTGGCCAGCCCGAAGCCGCCGATGACCCAGCTCACCAGGGCCTCGGCGAACTGGAACAGCTGGCGCACCATGCCGGTGCGTTCCATGAGGAAGCCGGCGAAGATGAACAGCGGAACCGCCATCAGGCTGTAGTGGCCGAGGAACGAGAAGAAGGCCGAGGACAGCGCCCGCGCGTCCAGCAGCGGATCGAACAGGATGTAGATCGCGCTGGCCGCGCCGAGCGCTATGCCGATGGTGACCCCCGAACCCAGGAACGCCAGGATGCCGGCGAGCAGGCTACCCATCGCGCAGGGCTCCTTCGGGGCTTCCGGCGCCCGGCGGCTCGTATATGCGGGTCATCTAGAGCAGCGAGCCTTCATCGGTATGGGACTGGTAGCGCTCCTCCAGCCCCGCCCGGCCCAGCAGCGTGCATGTGTGGTGGTAGAGCTGGAAGGCATAGCTCACCGCGAGAAACGCCATGCCGAGGAGGAACACGGCGAAGAAATGCCACAGCAGGAACGCCAGGCTCTCGGTCTTGCGTTCCTGGAGGATCATGAGGTCCGCCACTTCGAGGCCCCACCAGACCAGCCATGTGCAGAAGGCGAGCCCGACCGCCGCGCCGAAAATCTCGAAGACGCCCGCCAGGACGCGGCCCCACCGCCCGGCCTTCTCGCGCAGCACAATCAGCACGATCGTCACCCGCAGGTGGGCCCCGCGGCTCTGCGTGACCGCGAAGAACAGGTACACGCCGGCGAGAATGCCGAAGGTGACCGCGTCCTGCTGCCATTCGAAGGACACGCCGAAGACATAGCGGCGAATGACCTCCAGGCCGGCCAGCAGCGTCAGCACGAGCAGGAGCGCAGCAGCGATGTACTGCACGAAACGCTCCTGGAACGTGCGCCAGGCGTAGTAGAGACGGTTCATGCCGGTGGGGCCGGGGAGGCCCGGCGGGCCTCCCCGTTCTCCCTGGCGGATATGTCCGGACTACCCTTTCTTGAGCACCGGCTCATGCTTGGCGCAATCGACGCTCTCGACAGGATCGGTGCCCGGGCCGAGGCGCGCCGAGGCTTCGCGCCCCTCCTTGAGGAACCTGTCCACCCACTCATGCGCTTCCGCCGGCAGCCGCTCCTTGAGGTAGTCGGCGACATTGTTGCCGATGGCCTCCTGCAGGGGCTTCGCTTCCTCGGGAGTCGCCGAGTAGATGCCGACATCCGAGGGGTTCTCCGCCTTGTACTGGTTTATGGCGAACTGGTCGTTGCACCAGTTGAGCTCGTTCTGGTACTTCACGGCCTGCTCGACCAGCTCGCGGATCTTCGCCTGGGTCTCGTCGTTCAGCTTGTTGAACCACGCCTGGCTGGCGCCGACCCAGTAATTGTCGAAGGTCACCGTGGAGATGCCGGCGATTGTGTAATAGGGCGTCTGCTCGGTGATGGCGCGCCATCCGCCGATGGAGGTGATGACGCCGTCAAGCACGCCGGATTCGAGCGCGCTCGGCACGTCGCCGAAGGACATGACGACCGGCGAGGCGCCCCAGGAGGCCACCACCGGGTTCACCGCGGCGGCGAAGGTCCGGATCTTCTTGCCCTGGAACGAGTCCATCGCAAGCAGCCGCTCCTTGCCGGCAATGGCGAGCGCGAAGCTCAGATCGACGAAGCCGAACGGCTCGATGAAGTGCTTCTCGCGCAGCCGGTTCAGCAGCATCTTGCCGGTGGCCTGGTTCTCCAGGTCGTGGATGGCCGCGACCGTGGTAAGCACGCCGGGCTGGCCGATGATGCTCATCCAGATGTCCGTCGCGGCCGTCTTGCCGGAGACCAGCCAGCCCATCTCCAGGTTGCCCTGGGTCATGGCGGTCATGGCGTCGGGGTCCTTGTAGAGGGCGCCGGCATAGAAGTTCCGCACCTCGCTGCCCTCGGGGAATTGCGCTTCCACCTGTTC
Source organism: Alphaproteobacteria bacterium (assembly GCA_022826185.1). Classification (GTDB taxonomy): domain Bacteria; phylum Pseudomonadota; class Alphaproteobacteria; order Bin95; family Bin95; genus Bin95. Next base: position 12,871 of record JAJDVH010000250.1, on the reverse strand, counting down.
CTTGAACCACTCCATGGCGATGGCCGTCGGATGCGGCGGCGGCGGCAGGTCCACCGAAACCCGGATGATGACTTTCTCCAGTTCGGCCTTGGCCGGCGTCGGCGCCGCGGCGAGCATCACCGTCGCGGCGGCAAAGGCGACGGCCCCCGCAAACGTGGCGATGCGTGGACGATATGAGCGAAGCATGGCGTTCTCCCTTCTGCCCGGTGTTGCCGGGGCGGCCCGGTTGGCGATGCCCTCCGCGCGCCCCGGTATCTCGCCTGCATGCGGCCCGCAGGCTGCGTGCGGCACACCCGCCTCCCGAAGGCGCGGCGCAGCCGATCCGGGTATCGGTTGCGCCGCTCCGCAGGCCGGCGCCTCCGGATGAGAGGCGCGCATCCGCAAACGGACGCATCGCGGCCAGGGTGCCTGCCCACCTTATGTCATGCGCCTTGCGAGTCAAAGACCCGCTGCCGCCGGCCCCGGTCAGGGCGCATATTTCCGGACCAGCTCACGGGCGCGGGCGGCGGACTCCTCCGGGATCGTGTGACGGGGCGGGAAGTCGCCGGCGGGCCTGGTCGCGTCGATCATCATCTTGGCGGTCAGCCCGTCATGGTTGGACGGGTCGAGGATCGCGCCCATGCAGTTCTTCAATATGTCCACATCCCGGTCCGCCTGCATGCGGGTGCAGACCGCCCACATGACGTCCCGGTCGCTGGCGATATCGACATCGTCATCGACGACGATGGCGAGCTTCAGGCTGAGGTCCTCGCCGAGCGCGGTGGCTGCGGCATTCTTCGCCTGGCCCGGCGCCGGGTCCTTCATCGCAATGTAGACATGCATGCGGCAGGCGCCGGATTTGGGCATCGCGACGGCGGTGACATTGGGATAGTTCTGGCGCAGCACCTTGAGCAGCCGGGCTTCCATCGGCACCGCCAGAAGGCCGGTATGCTCGTCGGAAATGCCCGGCACGATGTCCTGGTAGATCGCGTCCCTGCGGTGCAGGATCGCCGAGACCTCGATTACATGCTGCGTGGAGCGGGCCGACGCATAGCCGGTGAATTCGGCGAACGGACCTTCGTCGGCCTGTTCGCCGGGGAGGATGTGGCCCTCGATGACGAACTCGGCGAAGGCCGGCGCCTCCACGGGGACCGTGACGCCTTCGACCAATTCCAGCGCCCGGCCCATGAAGCCCCCTGCGACGGCGTATTCGTCGGCGTCCATGGGGCCCTTCCACAGGCCGCTGCCGAACGCGAACAGCGGATGGTGGCCGATGACGATCGACACCGGAATCGCTTCGCCTCTCTGCGCCGCCCGCTGCGCATAATTCCAGAGGTGCCGGCGGCTGTGGAGGCTGGTGCCGAAGCGGGTCCGTCCCATGACCTGCAGCCGGTGGTAGCTGGCGTTCCGCACCCCGGTATCCGGGTCCTTGGCGACCACGATTCCGTTGGTGACGTAACGGCCGCCGTCTTCGGCGAAGTGGTTCATGATCGGCAGCGCGCCCAGATCGAGGCTGCTGCCGGTCAGCACCGTGTCCAGAACGGGGCCGGTCTCGAGAACCACCGGGTCGATGATCCTGTCGCCGAGCCCGCCCCAGGTCTCGATCAGGTCCGCCTCCGGAACGCCGAGCGCCTGGGCGTAGCGCCGGCGGTCGCCGAACAGGTTTGCGACAATCGGGAACGGCGACCGGCCGACCTTGTCGAACCGCACCACCGGAGCGCGCCCGCGGGCCTCCAGCTCCATCGCCACGGCCGTCACATCGAAATCGAGGCCGACCGGTTCCGGAATGCGCAGGATGCTGCCCGGATCGGCTTGCTCCAGCTCCTCGAGAAAGGATCTGAGGTCGAGTATCTTTTCGTTCGTTCGCATGGCGGGCTCCCCGGTCGGCGCCGTCTCGACGCAAACGATATCGCTTCAGCGGGCAAGGCCCAATGCGTACCGCCCGCCCTCTTTCGGAAATCGACGGGAATGCGCCGGGCCAATTGCCCGGGCGCCCCCTTCGACAGGCTCATGCCAACGGCATTGACTTGGGACTCATGTCTTCTTCCCGTCATGCCCGGACTTGTTCCGGGCATCCATGCGGCCGTGCAGCGGAAGCGGTGGAAGGGGATGCCCGGAACAAGTCCGGGCATGACGGAAGGGGGCGATCGGGCGGCGGTCCGGGCCTCGGTTCCACTGGCATCCATGAAAAATCTCCGGCGCTTTCATTTTTTGTTCCCGTGCGGGCTTGACATTTGGCGGTATGGTGTAGAATGAAAGTAGAGAGAGGCGGTTTCCGGGGCCGCCTCTCGTCGTTTCTGCAGAAAGCGACCGGCTGGGGGCCGAAAAAGCCCCCGGCGTGAGCAAGCGCGAGAGGTGCGTGCGCCGTCTCGCGCGCGCAATCAGGTGCGCGAACCGCGCCGGCGCCGACGCCCGCCCGCGCCCGCACGCGAAACGCGCGCAAAACAGGGACGCCCCGTCCCGCCCTTTGCCTGGAAGGAGGAGGCACGCATGACCGCAACCAACCCTCGCCCCCAACTGGCGGCGATGCTGGCCGCAAGGCTCGCGCCCGCCGCCGCGGCCCTCCTCCCGTCATGCCCGTCCTTATATCGTCATGCCCGGACTTGTTCCGGGCATCCATTCCCGTCGCCGCTATGGCCCCGATGGAGATGCCCGGAACAAGTCCGGGCATGACGGAAAGGGGGAAGTGCAAGAGGTGCGCGGACTTCCGGTCGCGGGAGGGCCGCATGACAAAAACATGACAATTCATGACATCCCCGAACAGTCTCGCCGGCCAGGCGGCGCTGCGACCGCCGGGGTCCGGTCGCGGGTCCTCCGGTTCCTGACGGCGAACGGTGGTATAAGGCGGCCTCCATGGCTTCGCTTGTGCTTGCCTCCGCTTCGCCCCGCCGGCTCGAATTGCTCCGCCGCATCGGCATCGAACCCGATTGCGTTGCGCCTGCGGAAATCGACGAAGCGCCGGGCAGCCGGGAACTGCCGCAGGATCTCGCCACGCGGCTCGCGAGGGAGAAATGCGCCGTGGCGGCGGCGCGTTTCCCCGGCAGATACGTGCTTGCTGCGGACACGGTGGTCGCGTGCGGGCGCAGGGTGCTCGGCAAGGCGCGCGATATCGAGGAGGCGCGCCGCTTTCTCCGCAGATTGTCGGGCCGCCGGCACCGCGTCTGGGGAGGCATTGCTGTTCGCGCCCCGGACGGCCGCGAGGCTGCGCGAACCGTCATGACCCGTGTGGCGTTCAAGCGGCTGGAGGCGCGGGAGATCGAGTCCTACCTGGCTTCCGGCGAATGGCAGGGCAAAGCTGGCGCCTATGCGATCCAGGGCCGGGCCGGGGCCTTCGTCAAGGCAATCGCCGGCTCCTACCCGAATGTGGTCGGGCTGTCGCTCTACGAAACCCGGTCGCTGCTGGCCGGCCTCGGCTATCCGGTCCCGTGAACCGCGCGTTGCTGACGGAAGCGCCCTGGGGCCGGACGGCTGCGCTGATGGCCGGCGGCTCGGCGGCGGAACTGCGGCTGGAGCGGCCTGGCGACGAAACGGGTTCGATCTGGCGCGGCCGGGTGCTTCGCGTGGAGCCCGGTCTCGGCGCGTTCGTCGATCTGGGAGACGGCGGAACCGGTCTGCTGGCCGGCGGCAGGCCGCCCCATGAAGGGGCCGCGCTCCTGGTTCAGGCGACCCGGCCCTCGGCCGGCGGCAAGGGCCCTGCCCTCGGCATGGCTCCGAGGCTGGCCGGCCGTTACCTGGTCTATACGCCCCGGACGCCCGGCATTGCGGCATCGAAACGGCTTCCCGACGACGGGACCCGGTCCCGGCTGCAGGGACTCGCCCGCCGGCTTGTCGGGTCCGGCGAAGGGGCGGTCGTGCGCGCGGCGGCCGCCGTCGCGGCGGACGCCGCCATTGCACGGGAACTGGACATGCTCCGGGCGCGCTGGCAGCGCATCGAAGCCGCCTCGGAGGAAGCGCCGGCCCTTTTGTGGAGGGAGCCCGACCCGCTCCAGGCCTTCCTCCGCGACCGGCTCGCTCCTGGCGGCGCGGTGCTCGCGGACCGCAGGCTGCGCTCCTATGCGGATCGCATGGGATTGCCCGACGCCCGGATCGAGCTGCTGGACGAGCCGGGCTGGCAGGCCTTCGGACTCGAAGACACGATCCGGCAGGCGCTGGAGCCGGTGCTGGAGCTTGCCGGCGGCGGCTCCATCTCCGTGGAGGAAACGCGGGCTGCGGTCGTGATCGACGTGGATGGCGGCGGACGGAAGGACCTGCTCGCGCTCAACCTCGAAGCCGCGGAGCGGATCGCCCGGGAAGTCCGGCTACGGGGACTTGGCGGCCTTGTGCTGATCGATTTCGTCGATCTCGACCGGGCGGCCGAGCGGCGGCGGGTGGACCGCCGCCTTGCGGACGGGTTCGCCGGCGATCCGGCGGCGCGCCGGCAGTTGCCGTTCTCGCCGCTCGGAGTGGTAGAAATGACCCGTCAACGCTTGGGGCTCCCGCTCGCGGAGCAATGGACAGTGCGCCGGAGGCAGCCATGGCCGAAACACCCGTGAAACTCCGTCCTTTCGGCTCCTGTCCTGTCTGCGGCCGGCCGGCGGTAGAGGCGGTTCGCCCCTTCTGTTCGGCCCAGTGCCGGCATGTGGACCTTGGTCTCTGGCTGACGGAGGGCTATGCCATACAGACGGGCGGCGGGCTCGGCGAAGCGCCGCCGCCGCTGTCCGACGATGACCCTTGAGCCGCGTCCGGCAACCGCCGGACATGGCGCAAATCACACAGTGATTGGCGCAATCCACCTTCTTTCACAGCCGCGTATGAGATAGAAACCGACACTGATGAGCGCACCACCTATCGGCCACAATGCCGCCATCGCCGCGCTGCGCGGGGTGTTCGGCGACCGTCTTTCGACCTCCGAGGCGGTCCGCAAGCAGCACGGGCGCGGCGAGGACTATTTCCCGATAGCGCCGCCGGACGCCGTCGCCTTCGCCCTGACGACGGAAGAGGTCAGCGCCGCGCACCGCATCTGCGCGGAGTTCGATTTGCCGATCATCCCGTTCGGCACCGGCACGTCGCTGGAAGGGCATGTCGGCGCCGTGAAGGGCGGTCTTACCATCGACCTCGCCCAGATGAACGAGGTGCTGGAAGTCAACATGGAGGACAGCGACTGCCGCATCCAGGCGGGCGTCACCCGCAAGCAGTTGAACGAATATCTGCGCGACACCGGCCTGTTCTTCCCGATCGACCCCGGCGCCGATGCCTCGCTCGGCGGGATGGCGGCCACCGGCGCCTCCGGCACCAATGCCGTGCGCTACGGCACGATGAGCGAGAATGTGCTCGGCCTGACCGTGGTCATGCCCGACGGCGAGATCGTCGAAACGGGCGGCCGGGCGCGCAAGTCTTCCGCCGGCTACGACCTCACCCGTTTGTTCATCGGCTCCGAAGGCACGCTCTGCACCATCACGGAAGTGCGCCTCAAGCTCTATGGCATCCCGGAGAGCATCGCGTCGGCGGTCTGCCAGTTCCCGAGCCTGGAAACGGCCGTCGAAACCGTGACGCTCACCATGCAATCCGGCGTTCCGGTCGCGCGCATCGAACTGCTCGACGACACGCAGATGGACGCCTGCATACGATATTCCGACCTGGAGGACTTCGAGGTAAAGCCGACGCTGTTCTTCGAGTTTCACGGCTCCCCGGCCGGCACCGCGGAGCAGGCGGAGACCGTCGAGGCGATCGCCGTCGAGCTCGGCGGCAGCGCCTTCCGCTGGACGCAAAGCCAGGAGGAGCGCAACAAGCTCTGGCAGGCCCGCCACGACGTCTATTACGCCTGCATGGCGCTCAGGCCCGGCTGCCGGGCCTGGTCCACCGATGTCTGCGTGCCGATCTCCAGGCTGGCGGAGTGCCTGATCGAGACCCGGCGCGATGTGGACGAGACCGGGCTGATTGCGCCCATCGTCGGGCATGTGGGCGACGGCAATTTCCACTGCGGCATCGTGATCGATCCCGACGATCCCGGCGAGATGGCGACAGCCCAGGCCTTCAACAAGCGTCTCGTCGCGCGGGCCCTGGCGATGGGCGGCACCTGCACCGGCGAGCACGGCGTCGGCCTGGGCAAGATCGATTCCGTGGAGGCCGAACGGGGCGAGGCCGTGGACGTCATGCGCGCCTTGAAAATCGCCCTCGACCCGGCAAACAGGATGAACCCCGGCAAGGTGGTGCGGCTATGACACAACTCGCCCATGCCGAAATGCGGGAAGACCTCGCCTGCGCGCTGCGGTGGGCTGTCAGGCTGAACCTGCATGAAGGCGTCGATAACCACTTCTCCGCAGCCGTGCCGGGCGAGGACGGCGAAATGCGCGGCGACCGCTTCCTCATCAACCCCTACGGGGTCCACTGGTCGGAGATGACGGCGTCCGCGCTCTGCCTCTGCAACGAGGAAGGCGAGGTGCTGGAGGGCGGCGAGAAGGTCGAGAACACGGCCTTCTACATCCACAGCCGCATCCATGTGAATGTGCCGTCGGCAAAGGTCGTGCTGCACACGCACCAGCCCTATTCGACGGCGATCACCCTGCTGGAAGACGGACGGCTGGAGATGTGCGAGCAGAACGCGCTGATGTTCGACGACCGCATCGCCTATGACGACGAATATGACGGTCTGGCGCTCGCCAACGAGGAAGGCGACCGGCTGGCGCGCGCCATGGGCAACCGGTCCATCGCGTTCCTCGCAAGCCACGGCATCATCGTTTCCGGCGAAACCGTCGGCGAAGCGTTCACCGATCTTTTCTATCTGGAGCGCGCCGCCCAGTTCCAGATGATCGCGAGGGCGACCGGCGGGAAGCTGCGGAGGATTTCCGACAGGGTGCGGGATTCGGTGCGCCAGCAATTCGCGGAGGAACGTCCAGAGCTCGCGGAGCGGCATTTCGCGGCCCTGAAGCGCATTCTGGACCGCGAAGAGCCGGAATACCGGTTGTGAGGTGCTGCCCGTGAAGATCGAGCGCGTCGGCGAGACCATAGACATGCTCGGCGAGGGGCCGCTCTGGGACGTGGCCGAGCAGGCGCTCTACTGGGTGGACAGCCGCGGCTGCACGATCCACCGGCTCGACTGGGCCACGGGCGAGCGCCGGGACTGGAGCGTGCCGGCGATGATCGGCTCCATGGCGCTCCGCGAGGCCGGCGGGGCTATCGTCGCGCTCCAGACCGGCGTTCATACATTCGACTTCGAGACCGGGGAAGCGGCCCTGGTCGCCGACCCGGAGGCGGACGACCCCTCGACCCGCTTCAATGACGGCAAGGTGGACCGGCAGGGCCGTTTCCTGACCGGCACCATGGCGACCCGGATCGGCGAGGAGGCGCGCGGCTCGATCTACCGCCTGGACACGGACCTCACGCTGCACCGGTTGAAAGGCGGCGTCATCGTGGCGAACGGCCCCTGCTTCAGCCCGGACGGCGGGACCTTCTATTTCGCCGACACGCGCCGGAACGCGATCTTCGCCTATGACTACGACACTGCGACGGGCGCTATCGGACCGGAGCGCGTCGCCGTGGATACGACACCCTATGACAGCGGCCCGGACGGCGGCACGGTGGACAGCGAAGGCTATCTCTGGAGCGCGCTGGTCCACGCGAGCCGGGTCGCCCGCTTCGCGCCCGACGGGAGCCTCGACCGGCTGATCGACATGCCCTGCACCCGTCCCGCGAGCGTCATGTTCGGCGGTCCCGACCTCGACATCCTTTTCGTCCCGTCGATCCGGGATTCCGGCAATGTGCGAGGGGACAAGGAGATCGACGGCGCCCTGTTCGCGGTCCACGGCCTCGGCATTGCGGGCATCCCGGAACCGCGCTTCGCGGGTTAGGCGCGTCCGGAAACGGCGGGCCAGCAATATCGGGTCCGGCTCAGCTCCATGCCCCAGCGCTCGACCGTCGCCCGGACGCCGGGACGGCCCCCGAGCCGTCGGTAGAATTCCGCAGCCGGGTTGCCGTCGAGAACCCAGAGCGAGACCGGCCCGTCCAGGAATTCCGCCATGCGGCAGAACAGCATGCGCCCGACGCCCCGGCGCTGCGCGACCGGCCGGACGTAGAGCGTCGTGATTTCGCCCGTCTCCCGGCTCGCGCTGCCGAAACCCGCAATGCCGTCGCCCTCGGCAACGAAAACCTGTCCCAGCTCCGCTTCCGGGTTCCGGATCGCGCGGCGCCAGCGGCGCGTCTGCTGCCGCCAGGACAGCCCGTCCAGCACTTCCTGCGGCAACAGCCCGGCATAGGCACTGCGCCAGGTTTCGACATGGACCCCGGCAATCGCCTCCGCATCGTCGCCGCGCGCGAAGCGGACGGTCACGCCCATTCGCGGCCGGGATGGTAGTTGGGCGGCTCGCGGGTCATGGCGACATCGTGCACATGGCTTTCGCGAAGGCCCGAATTGGTGATCCGCACGAAGCTGGTGCGCTCCTGCAGGTCGGCAATGGTGGCCGAGCCGGTGTAGCCCATGGCCGAGCGGAGGCCCCCGACCAATTGCTGGACGACGTTGGAAACCGGCCCCTTGTAGGGAACCCGTCCTTCCACGCCTTCGGGAACGAGCTTGAGGGTGTCGTTGACCTCTTCCTGGAAGTAGCGGTCGGCGGAACCGCGGGCCATGGCGCCGACCGAGCCCATGCCGCGGTAGGACTTGTAGGACCGGCCCTGGTAGAGGAAGACCTCGCCCGGGCTCTCTTCCGTGCCGGCAAACAGCGAGCCGATCATCGCGCAATCGGCGCCGGCGGCGATGGCCTTGGCAAGATCGCCGGAAGACTTGATCCCCCCGTCGGCAATCGCCGGAACGCCTGCCTCGCGGCAAACGGACGCCGCTTCCGCGATAGCCGTCAACTGCGGCACGCCCACCCCGGCGACGATGCGCGTGGTGCAGATCGATCCCGGACCGATGCCGATCTTGATCGCATCCGCCCCGGCGTCGATCAGCGCTCTCGCTCCGTCCGCGGTGGCAACGTTGCCGGCGATGATCTGCGTGTAGTTCGAGAGGCGGCGGACCCGGTCCACTGCCGCAACCACGCCCTCGGAATGGCCGTGCGCGGTGTCCACCACGATGGCGTCGACATCGGCGTCGAACAGGGCTTCCGCCCGCGCCAGGCCGTCGCGCCCGATTCCGGTCGCGGCCGCCACCCTCAGCCGGCCCTGCTCGTCCTTGGTCGCCATCGGGAATTGCGCCGCCTTGTCGATGTCCTTGACCGTAATCAGGCCGACGCAGAACCCCTTGCCGTCCACGACCACCAGTTTCTCGATCCGGTGCCGGTGCAGCAGCTGCTTGGCGTCATCGGACCCTACCCCTTCCGGCACGGTGACGACGTCGCGTGTCATCAATTCGGAAACCGGCTGCCTCATGTCGCTGGCGAAGCGGACGTCGCGATGAGTCAGGATCCCGACCAGGCGGCCGCTTTCCTCGACCACCGGAATGCCGGAGATCCGGTTGCCGGCCATCACCGCCAGAGCTTCCGCCAGCGGCTGGCCGGGGCCGATGGTCAGCGGGTCCACCACCATGCCGGATTCGAATTTCTTGACCCGGCGCACTTCCGCCGCCTGGCGCTCGATCTCCAGGTTCTTGTGGATACAGCCGAGCGCGCCCGCCTGCGCCATGGCGATCGCAAGGTTCGCCTCGGTCACGGTATCCATGGCCGCCGAAACGACAGGCAGCGCCAGATCGATTTCCGCGGTCAGGCGGGTGCGGATGTTCGCCGTCGCAGGCAGTATGGACGAGCCGGCCGGTTGCAGCAGCACATCGTCGAAAGTCAACGCCAACGGGATGGCATCGAGGTCGCGCAAAGCAAGGCGTCCCATGTCACCGGGGTTGACGGCTTCTTATACGCGCCTCAGCCGGAATGTGAAGCCGCACCGCCCGCGGCCCGAAATCCGGTAGCCACCAGATAAAGTTCCGATGACTCCTTCCGGCTTGCATCCGGCTTCGCGTGGCGTACCGAGGCAAAGTCCTTCTTCAACACATTCAGGAGGTCATGGTGCATACCTCCTTGAAAAATCTTGACAACGAACGCGCCTCCCGGCCGCAACAGGACACGCGCGGCATCGTATGCAAGGTCCGCCAGCGCCGCGATGCGCAACCGGTCCGTCGCGGCGTGGCCGGTCGTGCGCGGAGCCATGTCGCTCAGCACGAGGTCGGCGCCGTCCGGAAGCGCCGCTCCGAGTCGCGCCGGCGCGTCGCCGCTTTCGAGGTCGAGCACGAGGCACAGGGCCCCGGCCACCGGCTCCATCGGCTGGAGGTCCGCCGCCACCACCTGCCCGCCGGAGCGCGCCACCGCCACCTGGGTCCATCCGCCGGGCGCCGCGCCGAGGTCCAGCACCCGGCCTCCCCGCTTCAGCAGGCGGAAGCGGTCGTCGAGCTGCATCAGCTTGAAGGCCGCCCGCGAGCGCAGCCCCTGCCGTTTCGTCTCCGCCACATAGGCGTCGCTCAACTGGCGTTGCAGCCAGCGCGTCGATGCCGTTTTGCGGCCCTTGGCGGTGCGGAGACGGGCTTTCAGGCCGCTCTGCCGGCCCGGTCGCGCGCGGGGAGGCCGGTTCACGCCGCCACCCCGTCCCCGGCAATCAGGTTGAACAGGATGCCCTCCCGCACGCCCCGGTCGGCAACCCGGATCGAGCCCACGGGCCACATCCGGCAGATCGCTTCGAGGATGGCGCAGCCGCCGACCGCCATGTCGGCCCGCTCGCGGCCGATGCAGGGCAGCTGCGCCCGGCCCTCCCGATCCAGCCGGCGCAGCGTGGCGGACACGGCGTCGACGTCGCCGAAGCCGAGCGAGCATCCGTCCACGAGGTCGCGGCGATAACGGGCGAGGCCGAGATGCAGGCCGGCGACGATCGTCACCGGGCCTGACGTGCCGAGCATCTGGACCCGGCCGGCCGCCACCGCGGCGGAAATGCCGTTCTTTTCGTCGAACCGGCGCAGCCAGGGAACAACGGCCTCGGTCATGGCCCGGTAGGTGCGGTCGGAAATGCGGTCGGAGCCGAAGGTCTCGGCCATGCGGGCCACGCCCCAGGGCAGGGAGATCGAATCCAGCAGGCGCGGGCTTGCCCGGCGCGCCACCGCCAGCCACATCAGCTCGCTGCTGCCGCCGCCGATATCGAACACCAGCGCCCGCCCGCGCGAGGAGTCGAGCAGGGGCGTGCAGCCCGCCGCCGCCAGGGCCGCCTCTTCTCCCGCGCCGATTATCTCCAGCCGCACGCCCGTTTCGCGCTTCACCCGATCGACGAAACTCGCGCAATTGTCGGCCCGGCGGCAGGCATCGGTCGCCACGCACCGCATCTGCGTCACCCGCCGCCGCCTGATCTTGCCGGCGCAGATGTGCAGAGCCGCGATGGTCCGCTCGATGGCTCTCTCCGAGAGCCGCCCTGTCGCCTGAAGGCCTTCGCCGAGCCGAACGATGCGTGAAAAGCTGTCGAGCACGTCGAAGCCGCTGCTTGAAGGCCGTACGACGAGCAGGCGGCAATTGTTGGTGCCCAGATCGAGCGCCGCATACACCGGACCTTCGGTGGGCGGTCCTGCTTCCTGCCGCTGCCTTTGCATCGCCGTTCGAACTCCCCCGCCATGATAGCGGGGAAGCGGAAACATTGCTCCTCTTCAACGGCCCGGGGCAGCAACCACGCGATGTGCGCCCGGCGGTTGGAGCGGGTCGTCGGAGAACCGGGCGCGCGGCTACGGCGCAGTCCCGGCGGCTCACAAGATGCTGTCGGCGCCGGCGCGCGCGCAATCCTCGTCTTCTTCCCCGGTGCCGCCGCCGACTCCGCAGGCGCCCGCCACCGATCCGTTCCGGATGACCGGCACGGCGCCGCGCCCGAGGATCATGCGTCCTCCGTCGGCGGCGACAATGCCCCGGAATGTCGGGTGGTCCGCGCGTTCCGTGAGGTCCCCGCTCGGCCTGCCGAAGGCGGCGGATGCGGCGGCCTTGCCCTGGGAGCCGTAAACGGCGGCCCATATCGCGCCGTCCATGCGCTGGAAGGCAAGCAGGCGCCCGCCGGCGTCGCAGACCGCAACGCAGATGCGGATGCCGAGGCCTTCCGCATGCGCAAGCGCTCCCTCGGCGATGCTGTTGGCTTCTTGAAGGGTGAGCGACATGGAATGTCTCCGAACGTGAGAGGCGCCAGGGCCGAACCGCCCGTATCGGGCGCGGCCACTCTACACCAGGCGTTTCCGACATGGGCATGGCGCGGCTCACCGGAACGGTCGCTCGACGCAGCGGCCGGGACAGTGGCTGGCCATGCGCCCCGGGCACGGAAGCTGCGCCGCCGCTTCTCTCCTCCGGCCGGGACGGGAATGCGGAGCGCCAGGGAACGTCATGAGATGTCATGTTCCGTATGCGCACGGCACATATTCGCTAGTCCGTTCCGGCATGACGAGAGGAAGGCGGGCCGACGGAGACCCCTGCGGAAGTGTCATGTTTTGTCATGTTCCGTCATGCGGCCCTCTCGAAATGTCATGTTTTGTCATGCGGGGCCGCCTCCGCCGGGCAGTGCGGCCTGCCGGATTCACGCATCTGTCTTTGGTGGTTTCGCAACGCGCGCCCCCCAACCGCCGCCCCGGCCCCCGCCTGTCCCCGCGAAGGCGGGGAGGGCAGGCCCCGGCGGTTGAGCCTGCTCTCCACCGGCTTCGGCGGCGAGCGCGAGCCTTGCGGCTGGCATCGCCGCCAGGGCGGGGCGAGGGTCGGTTGCAGTCATCGGTGCCTCCTTCCAGGCAAAGGGCGGGACGGGGCGTCCCTGTTTTGCGCGCGTTTCGCGTGTGCGTGCGCGCGGGCGCGGGCGGGTGTCGGCGCCGGCGCGGTTCGCGCACCTGATTGCGCGCGCGAGACGGCGCACGCACCTCTCGCGCTTGCTCACGCCGGGGGCTTTTTCGGCCCCCAGCCGGTCGCTTTCTGCAGAAACGCCGAAAGGC
>JAJDVH010000036.1 GCA_022826185.1 Alphaproteobacteria bacterium | reverse complement strand
GAAGAGGACGCTATGACAGGCATACGAAACGAGCCCAGCCGAAAAAGGACATCTGGCTGCGACCGCTCCGCAAGGACTGGAAGCGGACGCTCAATCGCTGAATCCATCACCCTCATCACCGCGTGACCGAACGCTTTCACTTGCGGGGCCTGAGCCGCTCGATGCGGGCCGCAGTAAGGGTAGTCCTGGGCATGTCGTTCTCCCGGTTCCGGTTGCAGCCAGGGAGCCGGGAGTTGCAGGCCGGTTCCCCAGTTGCACTTTTTCGGGAGAAAAAACGACGCTATATCAGATAGTTAGCACCTTCAGGTGCGTGCTTGGTGTAGGCGACACCGTGCTCGAAGTCCGGATGCGGCTTGCGGATCACCATGTTTCCAAGCGTGTTGTGGACATAGCCCCGCCTCGCGACCATATGCGCATAGCGGACGAAGGTGGCGCCGGTCTCTTCGTCGAATTCGACCCGGTTGCCCATCCTGGCTCTCCTCCTCGCCGATAGTCTCGCAAGTCCGATCCGTCCGCAGCCGTTCAATATCCTATAAATTTCAAGGGACTGCGAGTTTCTCGTCGTCGTCCATCGCTATAATCGGCTTGCAGCCGAATTCGATGCTTCGGCTGGCGCTATCGGGCCATGCCGAGAAATACGACCGCTGCACGTCCGATCTGCTGCATGTCGGTGTCGCCGAGAATTCCGATCCGCCGATGAAGGCGGTCGCGGCGGACGGTCGTGATCTTGTCCACCATAGCGTGGCAGCGTTCGTTCAACCCGTTTCCGGGAGAAGGCGAGAGCGGAATTCGGAACAGCGGCGCCGAAGTCTGGTCCGTAGTCAATCCGCAGACGGTAACCGATGGAGTCTCATCGAAACGGTTGTCTTGAAGAATCACCACGGGCCGGGGTTTTCCGGCGTAGTCGCCGCCGCCGGCCGCTATCCAGAGTTCACCGCGGTTCACTCTTCGTCGAATTCCGAAATCGAATCGATGAAGGCCTGGTCGTCATCGGCATGGGTGCTGGCGGCAATGGCGAGCGACTGTCTCCGGGCTTCCTTGGCAAAACCGGGCGTGCGTGTGTCGGCGACCCATATCTGCACAGGCCGCAGGCCTTGCTGACGGAGCCGGGCGCGGTGCCGGCGGACCTTTTCGACAGTGGTCTTCCGGGAAGACGGCATGGCGCATGTTTCCAAGGTTACATGAAACCTAATGCACAGAAGGCCGCCAAGCAAGGGCCTCTGCATTTCACGCCGGGCGGATCGTCCAGAGCAGGGCGTCGCCCCGGTCTTCGACTTCGACCTCCATGAAGCGGCGGTGCGAGGCGACGGCGCCCCGCCACAGCTCGATCCAGCAGGCCAGCAGGCTCTCGCGCTCGGCCCCCGCGAGGCCGCGCGCGATCCTGAGCCCCGTCTGGCGCAGCGCGGCGGCGTCTCCTCCTGCGGCCTCCGTTTCGACGCCGTCGCCCATGCCCCGGAACATGGCGGCGAGGAAGTCGGCCGCTTCCTCCGGCCCGCCATCCATGCCGCCCACGGCCCCGGCCATCCGGCGATAGTGCTGCAGGCCCGTCAGCCGGGCGGCGCGCCTGCCGTGCTCCAGCGCCCTCTCCCCGCCAACGGTGCCGACCAGCTCGCCGATGCCGGTGCGGATGAATTCGGCGGCGTAATTCCGGTTGGCCTTCGCGAGCCGTTCCTCGCTCCAGCCGGCCTCTGGCGCCGCGGGCTGCCGGTCCGGGTCGAAGGTCGGCGGACGCTCGTCAGGGGCGAAGACAAGGCGCTCGTCTTCGGCGAGATCGCGGTCATATTCCCTGAAGTAGCCGCAGAACCCGAACTGTCCGGTCATGTCCTCCGAGACGCACACGAAACCGAGCCTCGGATTGCCCAGCGCCGCTCCGTTGCGCGCATACCAGCCGCGCAGGAAGCCCCGGCCCGCCTCGACCGGCATGCCGCAGATCGCCGGCCCGTCGAACATCCAGCGCGGATAGCGGAAGCGGACCCAGGCCTTGCGGTCGGACTCCTCCATATATTCCACGGGGACGCCGCCAATGACGTTGGAGAGCGTGTGATACCGGGCGCAGGCCACCGCGTCCGGCAGGCCTTCCAGCCCCAGTTTCCTGAAGCTCGAAAGGAACTTCTCCTCATGCAGCCGGCGGAAGAGGCGGCGCATCCACTCGCCCACGACCTCCGGCCGTTCGTTCGCGGCCACCATGAGCTCGAGGCCCAGCAGGTACTGATGGTGAAGCTCCGCCTGTGCGGACATGGCGGCGTAGTCCGAAACTTCTGCACGGGTCATTCAGCGTTCCTTCGTTCAGGCTTGCCCGGTTCGGTTGACGGTCAGCCGCTCAAGGCCGTCTGCGGCGTCCGGCGGCAGGTCCCAGAGAATGCGGGTTATCTCCGGGCGTTCGAGCGCGAGGCCGGCCTTGCGCCGGGGCGCGGGGCGGACATCGTCGAACGCAACCTCGAGCACCAGCGCCGGTTCGACCGCCCGGACGGGGCCGTAGCGCCCCGTCATGTGCTTGCGGACCCAACGGTCGAGCCGTTCGCGCTCCCCGGCCGCCAGGCGGCAGGGCGCGTCGCCGACAGCGGCCGGCGCGCCGTCCCGGAAGACGCCGACGCTGTAGCTCGGGCCGCCCTCCCCGACACCGCCGGGCCGTGCGGCGAGGAGCAGGGCGCGCACGGTCTGCGGCGCGGCCCTGACGATGAGCCAGGGCGGTCCGGCGGGGCGATAGGGGCCGGCGGCGGGTTTCAGCACCAGGGAGACGCCCTGCCGGCGCAAGGCGTCGAGGGCCTCCACCCCCTCGAAAGCAAGGGACGGCGACAGGTCGAAGCGCGGCCGGTCCTCTATCCGCGCTTCCAGCCGTGCCCGGCGCTCGCTCAGCGCCATCGCACGCATGTCCTCCCCGCCGTCGAACAGCATGTCGAAGAGGCGGACGAAGACGGGGACTTCCTCCGGCAGGCGGCGCGGGACGGATTTGCGGCCGAGCCGCCTTTCAAGTGCTTCGGGCGGCCCCGGCCGGCAGGGCGGGCCGTCCGGACCGGCGGCCGCCATCAACACGCCGTCGAAAACGCCTTCCAGCCCCTCCATCGCCGCGACAACGTCCGGGAACAGGAAGGAGATATCGTCGCCCGACCTGCTGTAGAGCCGATATCGGCCGGCTTCCGCAACGATCTGCACGCGGAGGCCGGACCATTGCCGCTCCGCCCGGTAGCGGAGGAGGTCGAGGCCGGCCAACGCCTTGTTGTCGAGCACGCGAACCGGCATGAGCGGCCGAAAGCCGGCGGGCGCTTCGGGGCGCGGCGCCCGCCCCTCCAGCCAAGCGAAGAGCGGCCCGTATGGCGGCGTCTGCGCGTGCCAGACCTCTTCGATGGCGCCGAGATCGGCCGGGAAGACGGCGGCAAGCGCCGTCCGCACGAGCCGCGGCGTAACGCCGGGAGGGCGGCGGCCGGCGGCCAACTGCGCCAGCGCCAGCCGGACGGACGCATCCGAACGGTCGAACCAGGCGGTGAGCAGGCCCGGCGCCGCCGACCGGGAACTGCCGGCAAGGGCAGGCAGCGCCTCGGCGAGGACAGGCGGGGAAGGCGCGGCCCCGCTCTCCGGCCAGATAAGGGCCGCGGTCTCGACCGGGTCGCCGACGAAATCGAGCGAGAGCCGCAGCAACTCGCTATCCGTGCGTTCCGCCGCGAGCGCAAGCAGGGCCGCCGGCCGGACGCGGGCGGTGTCGAGGCCGCCGCCGAGCGCGGCAACCGCCCAGCCTCGTTCAGGGTCGCCCGTCCGCCGCAGATAGTCCGCCATGAGACGGACCCGGATGGCGGGCGAGGACGCAAAGGCCAGCCGGTCCAGCAGTTCGGCGAAAGCCCTCATCCGCCGCTTCCCGACGGCGGTTCGAGCGGCCTGGCGTCGAGGCCCCGGCCCTGCGCCCAGCGGATCAGGGCGTCGGGGGACCCGTGCGTCACCCGAATTTCCGGGGCGCCCGTATCGGCGATGGTTGCTGTCAGGGCGGTCCAGTCCGCATGGTCGGAGATGGCGAGCGGCAGTTCGACGCCGCGCCGGCGGGCATGAGCGCGAATCTGCATCCAGCCCGAGGCGAACACCCGCACCGGGTCGGCCATTCCGTCCGTCCTCTGCTCCGGGCCGGGAGGTTGAAGCGCGATCTCGCCGACCAGGCTTCCGGCGCCGCCGAGCGGCCGGGTTTCGCCGAGTTCCACGCCGAAGTCCCGGTAGAGCGCGGTCATCTCGTCGAGCGCCGGGTGCAGCCAGACCGGCCGGTCGTAGCCGGCGCGGCGCAGCAGGCCGAGCATCCGCTGGCACTTGCCGAGGCTGTAGGCGCCGACGACATGGCAGCGGTCCGGGAAGGCCTCGACCGAATGCAGCAGGCGGGCAGTCTCCTCCCTGTCGTCCGGCAGGCGGAACACGGGCAGGCCGAAGGTCGCCTCGGTGATGAAGACATCGGCCCGCACCGGCTCGAAGGCGGCGCAGGTCGGGTCCGGCGCCCGCTTGTAATCGCCCGAGACGACAACCCGCCGCCCGCGATATTCGAGCACCGCCTGGGCCGAGCCCAGCACATGGCCCGCCGGCGCCAGCCGGACGGAGACGCCGCCGGCCCGGACGGTCTCGCCGTAGCGCAGCGCCTGCCGGGCCGGGCGGTCGCGCGGATAGCGCAGCGCCATGATCGCGAGCGTCTCCGGCGTCGCCAGCACCGCATCATGGCCGGGGCGCGCATGGTCGGCATGGCCGTGGGTGATGAGCGCGCGTTCCACGGCCCGCTGCGGGTCGATATGGAAGCCGCCCGGCTCGCACCAGAGCCCCGCCGGCGTCAACCGAAGCCAGTCTTCGAGCGCATCCGTCATCGCGCTACTATGGCCCCGTCGGGCCGGGGGAAGGAAGCGCGGCGGCATGGAGGCAGGCACGGAGGTCTCTCAGCCCGCCGCAATCCGGAGGTGGTTTCGGGCGCGCGGCTGGCGGCCCTATGCACACCAGTTGGAGATGTGGCGCGCGGCCGAGGCCGGGCGCTCGGCTTTGCTGGTAGCCCCGACGGGCGGCGGGAAGACACTGGCCGGCTTCCTGCCGAGCATCGCGGAACTCGCCGGGGCGCGGCGCCCCGGCCTGCATACGCTCTACATCTCGCCGCTGAAGGCGCTTGCCGTCGATATCCACCGCAATCTCGAAGCACCGATCACGGAGATGGGCCTCGATATCGGCGTCGAGACGCGCACCGGCGACACGCCGCAGCGCAAGCGCGAACGCCAGCGCCGGAAGCCGCCGCAAATGCTGATGACGACGCCGGAGTCGCTGGCGCTGATGCTGTCCTGGCCCGACGCGCCGGCGCTCTTCGGCCCGCTGCGCTGCGTCATCGTGGACGAGTTGCATGCGCTGGCGGACAACAAGCGCGGCGACCTGCTCTCGCTCGGTCTTGCCCGGCTCGGCGGGATGGCGCCGGACGCGCGGCGGACGGCCTTGTCGGCAACCGTCGCGGACCGGGACTATCTGGCCGCCTGGCTCTCGCCGAGCGCCGGACGGGAGCCGGATGTCGAGGTCGTGGTCGGCCGCGGCGGCGTCGCGCCGGAAATCGCCATCGCCCGGATGCAGGGGCCGATGCCCTGGTCGGGCCATATGGCGGTCTATGCGCTGGGCGAGATCCACGACGCGATCCGGGCGCACCGCACGACCATCGTGTTCGTCAACACCCGCGCCCAGGCGGAGCTCATCTTCCGCGGGCTCTGGGACCTCAACGAGGACGGCCTCGCCATCGCGCTGCACCACGGCAGCCTGGCCCCGGAGCAGCGCCGCAAGGTGGAGGCGGCGATGGCGGCGGGCCGGCTGCGGGCGGTCGTCGCCACCTCCTCGCTCGATCTCGGCATCGACTGGGGCGATGTGGACCTCGTGGTGCAGGTAGGCGCGCCCAAGGGCGCCGCGCGGCTGCTCCAGCGCCTCGGGCGCTCCAACCACCGCCTCGACCGGCCGAGCAGGGCGCTCCTGGTGCCGGCCAACCGTTTCGAGGTGCTGGAATGCCACGCCGCCATCGACGCGGTCCGCGCGGGCACGCTCGACGGCGACGCGCCGGAGCCGGGCGGCCTCGACGTGCTGGCGCAGCATATCGCGGGCGTCGCGGCGTCCGGCCCGTTCGAGGAGGACGCGCTCTTCCGGGAGGTGCGCCGCGCATTCCCCTATCGCGGCCTCACCCGCAAGACCTTCTCGGAAGCCGTCGATTTCGTCGCGACCGGGGGCTATGCGCTCGGCGCCTATGAGCGCTACCGGCGGCTGAAGCGCGACGCCGCCGGCCGGCTCCGGGCGGCCAACGCGGATGTCGTGCGGCGCTACCGCATGAATGTCGGCACCATCGTCGAGGCCGTGACCCTGAAGGTCCGGCTCGGCGGGCGGGTGCTCGGCGAGGTCGAGGAGTATTTCGCCAATACGCTCACACCGGGCGACACCTTCGTGTTCGCCGGCCGGATGCTGCGCTTCGAGGGCATCCGGGACATGACCATCCGCACCTCGGCCGCCACCGGCGAGGCGCCGCGCATTCCCGCCTATGGGGGCGGGCGGCTGCCGCTGACCACGCATCTCGCCGAACGGGTGCGCGGCCTGCTCGCCGACCGGCGGCGCTGGCGGGAGTTCCCGCCCGACGTGCTGGAATGGCTCCGCGCGCAGGACTGGCGCTCCGTGCTGCCGCGGCCGGGCGGGCTCCTGGTGGAGACCTTCCCGCGCGGCGGCAAATGGTATCTCGTCGCCTATTGCTTCGAGGGGCGCAACGCCCACCAGACGCTCGGCATGCTGGTGACCCGGCGCATGGAGCGCGCGGGGCTCGGCCCGCTCGGCTTCTGCGCGTCGGACTATGTGCTCGCCGTCTGGAGCCTGCGCGAGGCGGAGGAGGTGGACGAGCTGTTCTCCGAGGACATGCTGGGCGACGACCTCGAGGACTGGATGGCGGAATCCACCCTGCTCCGGCGCACCTTCCGCAATGTGGCGGTCGTGGCGGGGTTGATCGAGCGCCGCCATCCGGGCCGGGAGAAGACCCGCCGCCAGGTCACCTTCAACGCCGACCTCATCTACGATGTGCTGCGCCGGCACGAGCCGAACCACCTGTTGCTGCGCGCGACCCGCCGCGATGCGGCGCGGGGCCTGACCGACATCCGCCGCCTCGGCGGGATGCTGGCGCGGGCCAGGGGCAGGATCGAGCTGCGCCGGCTCGACCGCGTGTCCCCGCTCGCCGTGCCGGTCCTGCTCGAGATCGGCAAGGAGTTCGTCTATGGCGGCGCCATCGAGGAGCTGCTGGCCGAGACGGCGGCGGAGAGCGAGAGCGACCTCGTGGCCGAGGCCATGAGCGGCGCGGACATGGCGGAACTGCCGCTTTGACCGCAACCGGCTTCCGGTTGAACGGGGCATCGCTCGCCGCCGACCCTTCGGGCGCGCTCTGGTGGCCGGAAATGCGCACCCTGATCGTAGCGGACCTGCATTTCGAAAAGGGCTCGGCCTTCGCGGCGGAAGGGGGCGCGCTGCTGCCGCCCTATGACAGCCATGCGACCCTGGAGAGGCTGGAGGCGCTGGCGCGGCGCTACAGCCCGGCGCGCTGGGTGTCGCTCGGCGACGGCTTCCACGACCGGGACGCCGGCGCGCGCCTCGACCGGGACGCCGCGGCACGCCTCGACCGGCTTGCGCGAAACTGCGACTGGCTCTGGCTGCGGGGGAACCACGACCCGGAGCCGCCTCCGGGCTTCGGCGGATGCGCGCTCGCCGAATGGCGTGCGGGACCGCTGGTCTTCCGCCATGAACCGAACCCGAGTCCGGCGCCGGGCGAAGTCGCGGGTCATCTCCATCCGCGCGCGACGGTTTCCACGGGCCGGCGGCAGGTCTCCGGGCGGGTTTTCGTCACCGACGGGCAGCGCCTGCTGCTCCCGGCCTTCGGGGCCTATGCGGGCGGGCTCGATGTCCACGATCCGGCGGTCCGCATGCTGTTCGCCCACCCGCCGCGGGTCCTGATGCCCGGCCGGGAGCGGGTCCATGCCTTCCCCTGGAGCCGCCTCGCCGTGCCGGACCGGCTGAGGAACGGCGGCGGGTAGGCGGCCCGGCCTATGCATCGGGTTCCGGGTTCACCAGCTCGATATGGGCGGAGAAGCGGCGGAAGTCCCGGATATTGAAGGTCAGAAGGCGCCGCTCGCCATGCGCCAGCATGGTCGCGACGATGTTGGCGTCATGCACCTGCTTGCCGCCGACGGGTATCTCGCGGCAGAGCCCTGCCAGCCTGTCCATGACCTCCGGCCCGTCCTCCAGCACCTCATACGTCTCCTCCATCCATGAAAGGTCGGCGAGCGCCCTCGACATCGGCAAGGGAGCGGACCATGCCTGCGGTCGGGTCGCGGCCGCCAGATATTCGCGCATGACCTGGCGACTGATGCGCAGAACCTCACCGGACCGCTCGGCCCGGTTCAGCGCCGCCCTTGCCAAAGCGTGGGCCGGGGCCGCGTCGAACCGGGCGGGGATGAATAGATTGGTGTCGAGGAACACGCGGGTCAGCAGTCGGATCCGGACTCGTCCTCCGGCCCGCCGGTCAACCGGCCCATGCCGTCATAGATCTGTTCGCGGCTTACCGTGAAGCCTTCCGGCCAGGGACCGCCGTTCCAAGGCGGGAAATCGCGGTCCAGGTTGAAATCGCGCCCGGGCCGCCACCCCGCCGGCCGCCGGGGCAGGCCCATTGTCGCCGGGGCCTCCTGGAGGCTGTCCGTCACGCTCATACCGTCTCCTCCCCCCTCTGCGTAGCGAAGCGGCGCGGTCTCCGCCGGCGGTTCCGCCTCTCTCTCGAACACCAGAGTCTCCGCCTCCAGATCGACCTGCGCCGTCCGCCACCCCGCCGCCTGCCAGGCAAGCGCGTGGGAATGCCCGCTCCCTTTGCGGGAGTTGGCCCACCAGGGCCGGTGCAGGCGCGCCGAATCGGGCAGGCGGAAGCCCAGAACGCGCTCGACCTCGGCGAAACCGGCCCGCCACTCGGTCTCCGGCCAGAGCGACAGCAGATGCCTGTAGAGCGGGGCATATTTGCCCCGCGCGGCCGCTTCCCTCACCAGCTTTTCCCGGTCCGTCGCCATCGGCCCATCAGGCTCGCAAGTTCTTACTTACCTGAGTATTGTATGTCATGCCCTAGCATGTCAAGAGGTTTCTCATGCCGTGAAGCCTTCCCATTTCCGCATCCGCATAGCACGATAGCCTGCGGGAGGCTTGCAATGCAGTACGACTACATCATCGTCGGCGGCGGGTCCGCCGGCTCGGTCATGGCGAACCGGCTTTCGGCCCGGAGCGCCAACAGGGTCCTGTTGCTGGAGGCGGGCATCGACACGCCGCACGGCGCGATTCCGCCCGATGTGCATTCGAGCTATCCCGGCACGGCCTATTTCAACCCGGACTACACCTGGAACAAGCTCCGGGTGCGGCTCCAGCCGGTCAACAAGAACCTGCCCGAAAGCGAGAAGCCGGAGCTGCGCAACTACGAGCAGGCGCGGATCATGGGCGGCGGCTCCTCGATCAACGGGCAGATGGCCAATCGCGGTTCGCCCAACGACTATGACGACTGGGGGCGCCAGGGCGCGAAGGGCTGGAACTGGGAATCCTGCCTGCCCTTTTTCCGCAAGCTCGAGCGCGATATGGATCATGACGACGCGCTCCACGGGCGGGAGGGGCGCATTCCGATCCGGCGCATCTATCAGCAGGAGTGGACGCCCTACGCCAAGGCCGTGGCGAAGGCCATGACCGAGCTCGGCTACCCTTATCTCACCGACCAGAACGGGGTGTTCGAGGACGGACATTTCCCCGTCACCGTGTCGAACCTCTACGACCGCCGGGTCTCGACGGCCATCGGCTATCTGGACCCGCCGACGCGGCTGCGCGAGAATCTGGAGATCCGGTCGGAAACCCAGGTGTCGGAGATCCTGTTCGACGGGTTGCGCGCAGTCGGCGTCAAGGCTGAGCGACGGGGCAAGTCGGAGACCTTCATGGCGAACGAGGTGGTGCTGTGCTGCGGCGCGGTGCATTCGCCGGCGCATCTGCTCCGCTCCGGCATCGGCCCGGCCGGCCATCTGGCGGGCATGGGCATCGAGGTCCGCCACCATCTGCCGGGCGTCGGGCAGAACCTGATGGACCATCCCTCGGTCGCCTGCTCCACCTGGCTGCCGGGCGAGGCGCGGATGACGCGCAAGGACGCCCGCCATATCCATGTCGGCGCGCGCTATTCATCGGGCCTGCACGGTGCGCCGCAGGGCGACATGTTCATCGTCCAGGTTTCCAAGTCCGGCTGGCATGCGGTCGGCGAGCGGCTTGGCTCACTGCTCGTCTTCGTCAACAAGTCCTATTCGAAAGGAGAGGTCCGCCTCGCGTCGAAGGACTGGCGCGAGGAGCCCGAGGTCGAATTCAACCTCCTGTCCGACGAACGCGACCTGGACCGCCTGAAGGACGCCTTCCTGCGGGCGTCCACCATCAACCTGCATCCCGCCGTGGCGCGCGTCGCCGGCTATACCTTCCCCTCATCCTACAGCGAGAAGGTGCGCGCCATCGGCCGGGTGACCAAGCGCAACGAGATGATCTCGAAGGCGGTCGGCGGGGTGCTGGACATGGCCGGCGGGCTTCGCGGCGCGCTGATCGACAAGCTGATTACCGGCGGTCTCAGGCTGCGCGACATGATGGAGGACGACGAGGCGCTTGAGGGTTTCGTGCGCGCCACGGCCGTCGGGGTCTGGCACGCCTCCTGCACCAACCGCATGGGAAGCGACGACGACCCGATGGCGGTGACGGACGAGCAGGGCAGGGTGCGCGGGCTCGCCGGGCTCAGGGTTGTGGACGCCTCGATCATGCCGTCCGTGCCCTGCGCCAACACCAACATCCCGACCATCATGATGGCCGAGCGCATCTCCGATACCGTGATTTCGGCGGGCTGAGGGCGGCGATACATACTGTCGCATCGTCCGAATCGCAGCATAATTCGGAACCCGATCAACGCCTTGGCTGCCCCGCGGGTTGCTTGACACCTGCGGCGGCGGCCCCCTAGTGTCCGGACGCTTTCGGGGCGGAATCCGCACCGGACGGCGTTTCGTGGCGAAAATGGGCGAAGACGACAGGAACGGCCCCCTTCACGATTTCTCCGACAGACTTGCCGATGCCCGGCGCCGTCGCGACGGCAAGGCGCCGAAGGCGGCTCCGAAGGAGGGGCTGGGCGCGGCCATGCGGATCGGGGTGGAATTGGTGGCCGCGCTGGGAGTCGGCGCGGCTATCGGCTGGGGGCTGGACCGATGGCTCGACACGGCGCCCTGGTTGATGGTGGTCTTTTTCGTGCTCGGGGCGGCGGCCGGGGTGATGAACGTCTACCGGTATATGAGCGGCATGGACGCCGCGCCCGGCTGGCGCCGGGAGCGGCCTCCGCGGGACGGACAGGAAGACTAGAGGGGGAACCCGGGTGGCGGGAGACGCGCACGGTCCGCTGGAGCAGTTCCGGATCAAGGAGCTGGTCGATATCCCTGTGGCCGGAGTTGAGCTCGACATCACCAATTCCACCGTCTGGATGGTGGTTGCCGCCGCCGGCGTGATCGCGGTGATGGTGGGCGGCACGCGCAAGCGCGCCCTGGTTCCGGGGCGGCTGCAGTCCATCGCCGAGCTTGCTTACGAGTTCATCGCCGGCATGGTGCGCGACACGGTCGGCGACGAAGGCCGGAGATACTTCCCGCTCATCTTCACGCTCTTCATGTTCATCCTGTTCGGCAACCTCGCCGGGATGCTCCCCTACAGCTTCACCTTCACCAGCCACATCGCGGTCACCTTCGCGATGGCGGCGGTGGTCTTCGTCGGCGTCACCGTGCTG
>JAJDVH010000205.1 GCA_022826185.1 Alphaproteobacteria bacterium | reverse complement strand
AGCCATGGCGGGAACCGACGGGCGAGGTGCGTCCGCGGTCTCGCGCGCGCAATCAGCCGCGCGAACCGCGCCGGCGCCGACACCCGCCCGCCCGCACAGGCGCGCCCGCACGCGAAACGCGCGCAAAACAGGGACACCCCTCGTCCCGTCCTTTGCCTGGAAGGAGGCACGCATGACTGTGAACGATCCCCGTCCCGAACTGGCGGCGAAACCGGCTGCAGGGCCGGCGCCCGCCGCCGAAGCCCTCGCCGCTGCCTGTGCGGAAGACGCCAACACCGAGCCGCCGTCCCCCATCCTGTCCGACTGTGACGGCAGCAGGGACGCATGCCACCGGGGCGACCGGAAACATGTCGGCAGGCTCAACACGCCCGAATACAGGGCATGGAAAGAACGCCGGCGCCGCCGCGATGAGCGCGATGAGCGGGAGGAGGAGGAAGCCGGAGCCCTGGCTGCACGGGCCCGCGGCGGCGGGGACGGCGACCGGGAGGAGCATGACATTCCATGACATTTCCGCGGAGCCGCATGACAAAACATGACATTCCATGACATCCCCGCAGGGGTCCCGGGGCGGGGCGGCGAACCGGCCGCGCTCTTCCCGTGAGTCGGAAACCGATGCTGCCGGTATTACGCCGCCATCGCCTCCATCGGCTCGCGGTACGGATAGCCGAGCGCGTCGGCGACCTCCCTGCATGTCACTTCGCCGGCATGCACATTGAGGCCGTTGCGAAGGTGGGGATCGTCGGCAAGCGCGTGGCGGTAGCCCTTGTCGGCCAGCGCCAGCACATGCGGGAGCGTCGCGTTGTTGAGCGCGTAGGTCGATGTCCGCGGGACCGCGCCCGGCATGTTGGCCACGCAGTAATGGACCACGTCGTCCACGATGTAGGTCGGGTCGCTGTGGGTGGTGGGGCGCGAAGTCTCGAAGCAGCCGCCCTGGTCGATGGCGACATCGACCACCACCGAACCCGGCCTCATCCGCCGGATCATGTCTTCCGTGACGAGCTTCGGCGCGGCCGCGCCCGGGACGAGCACGCCGCCGATCACCACGTCCGCGTCGGTGACATGGCGGTCGATCGCGGTGCGGGTGGAGTAAGCGGTGTCGAGCGGGTTCCCGAACTGGCGCCACAACGCCCGCAACGCCGCGGCCGAGCGGTCCATGGCCCAGGTGTCGGCGCCCATTCCCATCGCGATGTACGCGGCGTTGGTGCCCACCACCCCGCCGCCGATGATGACCACCTTGGCCCGCGGCACTCCGGGCGCGCCTCCAAGCAGCATGCCTTTGCCCCCGTTGACCGTTTCGAGCGCATGGGCCGCGGCCTGGACGGAGAGCCGGCCCGCCACCTCCGACATGGGCGCCAGCAGGGGCAGGCCGCCGCCCGGCGAGGTGACGGTCTCATAGGCGATGCAGACCGCCTTGCTCCTGACGAGGTCCTCGGTCTGCTCCGGATCCGGGGCGAGGTGCAGATAGGTGAAGAGCACCTGCCCCTCGCGCAGCATGGCGCGCTCGGCGGCCAGCGGCTCCTTGACCTTCACGATCATCTCGGCCCGCTCGAAGACCTCCCGCGCGCCGTCGACGATCTCGCCGCCCGCCGCGGCATAGTCGGCGTCGTCGGCCCCGATGCCCGCTCCGGCGCCTTGCTCCACGATCACGCTGTGACCATGCAGGACCGCTTCGTTCACGCTGTCGGGCGTCAGTCCCACGCGGTATTCGTGGTCCTTGGTCTCCTTCGGCACCCCGATGAGCATGGCAACGGCCTCCATGATGAATGGGGATTTCGAATCCCGGCATGTCCCGGAATGTGGTGAGACGGCGGGCGGTCTTCCAGACCCCCGGCCGCTGCGGGTCTCGCGCGCGTCAGCCGTCCAGTTCGTCCAGAAAGGCCAGCACCTCCCCGGCGAACAGCGCGGGCTCCTCCATGGCGGCGAAATGGCCGCCGCGCGGCATGTCCGTCCAGCGCACCACGGGCGCGATCCGCTCCAGCCAGCGCCGGGGCGCCATCGGGTAGGTGTCGTTCGGGAAATGCGCCATGCCCGTCGGCACGGCGATCCGCTCGCCCGCCGGCAGCATGAAATGCTTGCGGTCCAGCACCGTCGCATACATCCAGGCGGAGCTGGCGAGCGTGTTGGTGAACCAGTAGAGCGCGATATTGCCGAGCACGAGGTCGCGGTCGAGCTGCGAGCCCGCATCCGGCCAGGCGTAGAACTTCTCCAGGATCCAGGCGGCGAGCCCGGCGGGCGAGTCCGACAGGCCGACCGCGAGGCTCTGCGGCTTGGTCGCCTGTATGCGCAGATAGCCGCCCTCCAGATCGACCGTGCGCCGCATGGCCGCGATCCAGGCCTTCTCCGCTTCGTCGAGCGGCTCCTGGAGGCGCGCCAGGTCCGGGCGCATGATGAGCATGTTGAGGTGGATCGCGCGCACCGCGTCCGGGTGGTCGTAGCCGAGCCAGCAGGTCACCAGCGAGCCCCAGTCGCCGCCCTGCGCCACGAAGCGCTCATAGCCGAGCGCCGCCATCAGCCGGCGCCAGAGCCCCGCCACCTCGCGCGAATAGACCGGCCGGTTTGTCGGCGAGGAGAAGCCGTAGCCCGGCAGGTGCGGCGCCACGACATGCGCCCGCGCCGAGAGCGCCGGCAGCGCGTCCAGGAACTCCAGCACCGAGCCCGGCCAGCCATGCGTCAGGATCAGCGCCGGCGCGTCCGGGTCGGCATTGCGGGTGTGGATGAAGTGGATCGGGATGCCGTCGATCCTGGTGCGGAATTGCGGCCAGGCGTTGAGCCGCGCCTCGACCGCGCGCCAGTCGAAGCCGTCCCGCCAGTAGGCGAGCGTGTCGGCGAGCACCTCCCGCTCGATGCCGAACTCCCAGCCGCCGCCCTCCGGCCAGACGGGCTGGCGGGTCCGGGCGAGGCGGCGCTTCAGGTCGTCGAGCGCCGCCTCATCCACCGCCGCGCGGAACGGCTCGATCCGCATCAGGCGGCGAGCGGCCCGCGCAGAAGCTGTCCGGCGAGGCGCCCGGTCGGTTCATTGTCCACCAGGGTCGGCACGCCGTTCACCACCGTCGCCTTCATGCCCACCGCATATTGCTTCAGCCGCTTGGCGCCGGCCGGCAGGTCATGCACCACTTCCGGCATGGCCGGCGCGATCCGGTCCGGGTCGAACACGACGATGTCCGCCTTCAGCCCCTCGCGCAGCAGGCCGCGGTCGTGGAAGCCCCAGCGGGTCGCGGTGTCGTAGGTGATCTTCCGCACGCCCTCTTCCAAGGTGAACTCCTCGCGCTCGCGCACCCAGTGGCTCAGCAGGTGCGTCTGCAGCGAGCAATCGACGATCTGCGAGACATGCGCGCCGGAGTCCGAAAAGGTCGTGCAGGCATAGGGGTGGCGCATCAGCTCCAGCGCGTCGTCGAGGTTCTCGTTGGCGATCGGCTGACGGAAAAACGCCTTGAGGTCGTGCTCGACCGCGATGTCGACCATCGCTTCCGCCGGGTGGACGCCGCGCTCGGCCGCGATCTCGGCGAGCGAGCGGTGCGGCAGCCTGATGCGGTCCATCCAGAAGAAGATGTCCCACTCCGGCGGGCGGGCCTCGGCGCCGACCACGGCCTTGCCCTCATGCTCGCGGCTCGCCACCTCGATCAGGCGGGCGCGCATTTCGGGATCGGCGAAGGCCTGCTTCTGCTCTTCCAGCGGCAAGGCGCGGATGTCCCGCCAGACCTCGCGCCTGTCGAACGGCGTGCTGGTCTCGAAGGAGAGCACGGTGTTGATCTCGCGCGCATGGACCTGGGTGAAGACATTGGCGCCGTTGCGGTTGCCTTCGGAGATCAGGTCGTAGAAGGCGCGCCACTGGCCGGGCCTTTCCTTGCGGCTGAGGGACCCGAAGGTGACCGGCCGGCCGGTCTCGGCGGAGAGGTCGATGAGGCTCTGGTAGAAGGCCATCATCTCGTTGTCGCCGCCGCGCTCCATGGCGAGCTGGAAGATGCCGGCGCCCTCATCGCCCATGGCGCGCACGAGATGCTGCACCTCGGAGAAGGCGGCCACGCGGCTCGCCACCGGGCGGTCGTCGGAGGTGAGGTGGCTCGGGCTGCGCGAGGTCGAAAAGCCGAGCGCGCCCGCGCGCACCGCCTCGCGCACATGCGCCTCCATCGCGCCCAGATCGTCCTCGCCGGCCTCCTCCTCGAAGGCGCGCTCGCCCATGACATAGGTGCGCAGCGCGGCGTGGCCGATATAGCCCGCATAGTTGATGCCCTTGGGCGCGGCGTCCACGGCGGACATGAACTCCGGGAAGGTCTCCCAGCTCCAGTCGATGCCGGTCAGCATGGCGTTGCGGTCGATGTCCTCGGCGCGCTCCAGGTTGCGGAACACGAGGTCGGCCTCGGCCTCGCGGCAGGGGGCGAGCGTGAAGCCGCAATTGCCCATCACCGCCGTGGTGACGCCGTGATAGCAGGAGCAGGAGCCGAGCTCGTCCCAGAAGAGCTGCGCGTCCATGTGGGTGTGGCCGTCCACGAAGCCGGGCGCCACGACATGGCCCTCGGCGTCCACGGTCTCGTCCGCGGGCGCGGCGATCCGCCCGATGCGCGCGATCCGCCCGTCCTTCACGCCGATATCGGCGCGGTAGCGCGCAAGGCCGGACCCGTCCACGACGGTGCCGTTCCTGATGACGAGATCGTAGCTCATGGGTTTGTCCCTTCCATCGTCCATGCCTTTGCCGGCGGAGCTTAGCCCGGATTTCTCACCGCGAGCGTCGTCCGGCCAAGTTTAGCAATCGGCTGGGTGTTGTTGGTGGCGGGTTTTGTATTTCGGTTTGAGGGCGCAGGGGTATGGGTTGCGCCTGAGGCGCGGTTCCTGCCGGGGGGTGTT
>JAJDVH010000094.1 GCA_022826185.1 Alphaproteobacteria bacterium | reverse complement strand
TCGTACTCGGACTTCGCCAGGCAGCCGACCTGCAGGATGGCGAGCTCGCGCAGGCGCGGGTCCAGCTTGCACTGCCAGCGGATCCAGCTTCCGAGCCCCCCGAACGCCCTTGCCCCTTCCGGGCTGTGGGCGAGCGCCTTGTTGAGGTTGATCGGCCGGGCGAGCACATCGCGGTCTTCGGGCGCCAGGTCGGTTTCTTCGAGCAGGGGAATGCGGGCCATCAGACGGTATCCCTTTCCGGACCGCGGACGGAAGCGCCGCCATCCACCACGAGCGTGTGCCCGGTAATCCACCGGGAGCGGTCCGAGAGCAGGAAGCGCACCGCCTCGCCGATGTCCCAGCCGGTGCCCTCGGTCTTGAGCAGCGAGGCATCGGCGCGCGCCCGGCGGGCCGTGTCGCTCATGCCCGGCCCGCGCTGATAGACCATGGGCGTATAGACCGGCCCCGGCGCTATGCAATTGACGCGCACTCCCTCGCCGCCATGGTCCACCGCCATGGCGCGGGTGAGCGCAATCACCGCGCCCTTCGAGGCCGAATAGGCGGTGAGGCCCCGCGGGCGCAGCGCCGAGATCGACGACACATTGACGACCGCCCCGCCGCCTGCCGTCGAGACCATTGCCGGAATGGCGTGTTTGGCGGCGAGGAACATGCCCTTCACATTCACCTCCATCACCCGCTCCCACGCCTCCTCGGTCTCCTCGACCACGGAGCCGCGCGAGGAGATGCCGACATTGTTGTCGAGCCCGTCGAGCCGCCCGAACCGTTCCAGCACCGCCGCAACCATGGCGGCGCAATCCTCGTCCCGGGTGATGTCGGCGGCGCAGGCCGCCGCCTCGCCGTCGCGCCCGGCGATCATCTCGACCGTGCGCTCGGCAAGCGCGAGGTCGCGGTCCACGCACATGATGCGCGCGCCCGCCTCCGCCATCAGGATCGCCGCCGCGCGGCCGTTGCCGATGCCGTCCGGATCGACGGCGCCCGCCCCCGCCACGAGGACGACCTTTCCGTCCATTTCCGCCATGAGAGCCCCTCTCGTGATTCGCCCAGTCGTTCGCCGCCCTTACTTGTAGGGATCGGCGGCGTCGCGCAAGCCGTCGCCGAGGAAGTTGAAAGCGAGTACCGTCACCACGACCGGCACCACCGGCAGCATCAGCCAGGGATAGAGCACCACGACATTCATGTTCTGCGCCTCCGTCAGCAGCACGCCCCAGCTCGTGACCGGCGGCCGGAGGCCGAGGCCCAGATAACTGAGCGCGGTCTCGCCGAGGATCATGGACGGGATCGAGAGAGTCGCAGACGCGATGATGTGGCTCGCGAAGCCGGGCAGGAGATGCCGGCCGATGATGCGCCCGGGCCTGGCGCCCATAAGCTGCGCGGCAGTGCAGAAATCCTCCTCCCGAAGCGCCAGCAGCTTGGAGCGCACGGCGCGCGCAAGCCCGGTCCAGTCGAGCAGGCCCAGGATGACGGTGATGCCGAAAAAGACCAGCACGGGAGACCAGGTGACCGGCAGGGCGGCCGAGAGCGCCATCCAGAGCGGCAGCTCCGGGAAGGAGCGCACGATCTCGATGACCCGCTGCGAGAGGCTGTCCACCCAGCCGCCGTAATAACCGGCGAGGCCGCCTATGACGATGCCCAGCGCGAAGGAAATCAGGATGCCGAACAGGCCCACGGTAAGCGAGATGCGCGCGCCGTAGATGATGCGCGAGAGCACGTCGCGCCCGAGCCGGTCGGTGCCGAGCAGGAACAGCGTCGCTCCCCCCCGGTCCGCCGGGCAGACGAGATGCAGGTCAGCCTCGAACAGGCCCCAGAAGCGGTAGTCGTCGCCCCGGCAGAAGAAGCGCAGCGGATAGACCTTTTCCGGGTCCTCGACATAGACGCGCTTCAGCTGCGCAAGGTCGAGCGAGCGGGAATAGCCATAGACGAACGGCCCGATGAACTCGCCCTCATGGAAGAGATGCAGGGTCTGGGGCGGCGCGAGGATATGGTGGATGTTGCGGCTGTGCAGGTTGTAGGGCGCAAGGAACTCGGAGACGAGGACGGAAGCGTAGAGCAGGAGCAGCACGATGCCGGAGGCGACGGCGAGCTTGTGGCGCTTCAGCTTCCACCACATCAGCTGCCATTGCGTCGCGAGGTAGTAGCGCTCCTGTTCGGGCGTCAGCGCCTCGACCGCGTGCGGGTCCCAAGGCGCGGTATCGACGAAATGTTCGGGCCGGTCGTTCATCGCTGGGCGCGGCCCCCGAGCCGGATGCGCGGGTCGAGCAGGGCGAGCGCCAGGTCGGACAGCAGCATGCCGACGATGGTGAGCACCGAGAGGAACATCAGGAAGGAGCCGGCGAGATACATGTCCTGGCTGCGCAGCGCGTCGATCAGCATCGGCCCCGTGGTCGGCAGGCTCATCACCATGGCCACGATCGCGGACCCGGAGACGATCTGCGGCAGCATGTTGCCGATGTCGGCCACGAAGGGGTTGAGCGACATCCGCACCGGGTATTTCAGCAGCAGGCGCAGATTGGGCAGCCCCTTGGCGCGGCCGGTCACGACATACTGCTTCTGCAACTCGTCCAGCAGGTTGGCGCGGAGCCGGCGGATCATGCCCGCGGTGCCGGCCGTGCCGATCACCACCACCGGCACGATCAGGTGCTCCGCTATCGACACCGTCTTCGCCCAGGACATGGGCTGCTCGGCATATTGCGGGTCCATCATCCCGCCGATGGAGATGCCGAACTCGATCCTGAGGAAATACATGAGCACGAGCGCGAGGAGGAAATTCGGCGTGGCGAGGCCAAGAAAGCCGAGGAAGGTAAGGCCGTGGTCGCCCCAGGAGTACTGGTGCGTCGCGGAGTAGAAGCCGATCGGGAAGGCGACGACCCAGATGAAGATGACGGTCGAGAAGTTGAGCAGCAGCGAGAGCCAGAGCCGGTCGCCGACCACATCGGAGACCGGCAGGTCGTATTCGAAGGAATAGCCGAAATCGCCCTGGAACATGCCGAGGACCCAGAAGACATATTGCTTCCACAGCGGCTGGTCGAGGCCGTATTGCTTGCGCAGGAACTCGATCTTGCCGCTGTCCGCGGACTCGCCCTGGGACTGCAGCTCGGCGATGTAGGTGGTGAGGTAGTCGCCCGGCGGAAGCTGGATGATGACGAAGATGATGGCGCTGACCACCGCGAGCGTCGGGACCGCGATGAACAGGCGCCGGAAGATATAGGTCAGCATCCTTCCCGCCCCGCCATCAGTTCGCCAGCCAGAACCGGTCGGGCCGGAATATGCCGAAATGCGCGCCCGGCTCCCAGTTGTAATAGCCCTCTTCCGGCACGCCCCTCAGGCGGTCGGACACGACCACGGGCTGGCGGATTCCGCCGACGATTCCCAGCATGAACACTTCCTCGGCATGGATCTCCAGCATTTCGCGCCAGATGCGCCGGCGCTCCCCGGAGTCGCGGGCGTGGCGCCAGGCCTCGTTCAGCGCGTAGAGCCGCCGCGGCGTTTCCATATCGACCGGTTCGCCCGCTGCGCCCCGGGTCTCGTGATACTGGCCCCATTTCGGCCATTGCAGTTGCTGCTGGCTGGTGGGTGCGAGCTCGGCCGGGCTCATATCGGCGGAGGCGAGCCCGTTTTCCCAGCCCGACCAGACCGACATGAGCGTCTGGCCGGAGAAGATGCGGTTGCGCAGCAGCTCGCGCTGGAGCGGCTTGGTGTGCAGCGCAATCCCCAGCTTCTGCCAGCTGTCGCGGACGAGTTCGAGTATGTCCGTCTCTTCCGTGCTCTCGCCGGCGGTCTCGACGATCAGCTCCGCCGGGCGGCCGTCGGGCAGCAGGCGCAGCCCGTCATCGCCCCATCGGAGCCCCGCCTCGTCCAGCAGGGCATTGGCCGCATCGGGGTCGTAGGCCGCCCAGCGCTGCCGGACCGCCTCGTCGTAGAGCGGGCTTCCCGGAAGCAGGCTGTTGTTGCCGGTGAGCGCGAGCCCGAAATAGATGACCTCGTTGACTTCCTCCCGGTAGAGGCCGAGCGACAGCGCCCGGCGCACCCGGCGGTCCCGGAACAGGGACCTCCAGACGGGGTCGGCGGCATTGAGGTTCGGGTAAAGCGCCGCATGCGCGCCCTTGCCCGTGCGCCAGAGGCGGACCTTGTAGCCACCCGGCTCCTCGCCGCGCTTCAGGAAGGTCACATTGTCGAACCTGAGGTAGCGCGCCTGGAGATCGCTGGCGCCGGCGGCGGTCTTCGCCGGTATCAGGCCGCTCGCCGCAATGTTCATCACCACGCGGTCGATATAGGGAAGCTGGCGGCCGCCGCTGTCCACGCGGTGGTAAAAGGGGTTGCGGGCGAAGAGGAAGCGGTCGGACGGCGGGCGGGTCAAGGGAACCCAGGGCTGCAGGGTCGGCAGGTCCGGATTGTCGTTCTTGTACTGGCTGTCGAGCTTGTTGTGCAGCGCGGCCCAGCTTCGCCGGCGCGCCTCTTCCACGGCCCGGGCCAGTTCCTCCGGCGGCGCATGGGCCGCGTGGAAGCGCTTCAGGTAGTGCGCCGGGCGGTAGATGTAGAGCGGCCGCGCGCCGGCCAGCGCGGGCAGGAACCCCGCATTGGACGTCGCCCAGCTGTAGCGGACGGTCCTGTCGCCCAGCACCTCGAAGAGGGGCGGTTCGCCGTCAACCAGCATCGCCGCCGGCGGCCCGGTCGGCGAGAGTTCCTCGTTGTTGGCGACATCCTCCCACCAGTAGCGGAAGTCCTCGGCGGTGAACGGATGGCCGTCCGACCATTTGTGGCCGGGCCGGAGATGGAGCGTGAAGATGCGCCCCTCCTGCACCTCCACGCGCTCCAGAATGTCGGGCTCCAACAGGAGCTCCGGCGTGTAGCAGAGGAGGCGCGCATAGCCGTAAACGACCAGCTGGCGCGTATCCTTGGCCTTGGCCATCAGCACCCGCAGGTCTCCGCCATGCCGGCCGGGCCCGGCTTTCCCGTCAAGATGCGGGACGGCCGGCAGGCGCTGTTCGACGGGGGGCAGCGCGCCGGCGCGAACCTGTTCGGCGAGGGACGGCGTTTCGACAGGGGCCGCCAGGGACGCGCCCGCAATGAGGGCGAGCGGCGCGAACAGGACGGCCCGCGGCTTCACGCGGCGAGCCCGCCGGGCGCGGCGTTTTCCCCGAGGCGGACGAAATGCCCCTCCTCGATCTCCTCGAACACGCCTCTCGCGCCGCCGGCGAGCCGGTAGGGGCCCGGCCAGAGTTCCGGCTTCGAAGCCCGTTCGTCGGCGAGCGCCTTGAAGTCCAGCGGATAGTCGAGGTCCGGCTCCGGCACGGCGGCCAGCAGCGCCCTGGTATAGGGGTGGCGCGGATTGCGGAACAGCACCTCGCGCGGCGCAAGCTCCACCAGCCTGCCGGCGCACATCACGGCGATGCGCCCGGCCATGTAATCGACCACCGCCAGATTGTGCGACACGAACAGGTAGGTGAGGCCGAGCGCCTTCTGCAGGTCCTTCAGCAGGTTGAGAATCTGCGCCTGCACCGAGACGTCGAGCGCCGAGACGGGCTCGTCGCAAAGCAGCAGTTCCGGCTTGAGCGCAAGGGCGCGGGCGATGCCGAGGCGCTGGCGCTGGCCGCCCGAAAAGCTGTGCGGATAGCGGTTGAGATGGCGTTCGTCGAGGCCGACAAGGCTCATCAGCTCGCGCACGATCCCGCGGCGCTCCTCCGGCCCGGCCAGGCGATGCACGACCAGCGGCTCCGACACGATGTCGAACGCCGTCATGCGCGGATTGAGCGCGCTGAACGGGTCCTGGAACACATACTGGATGCGCCGGCGGTAAGGGAGCAGGCGCTTCTGCGGCAGCCGCAGCAGATCGACCGCGGCGCCGTTGTCGTCGAACAGCACTTCGCCCCGGTCGGGCGTCAGCGCGCGCATGACGATCTTGCTGAGCGTGCTCTTGCCGCAGCCGCTCTCCCCGACCAGGCCCAGGCATTCGCCGCGCTCGATACTGAAGCTGACATCGTCCACCGCCAGCACGCCCTCCTCGGCCGCCCCGCCGAAAAGGCCCGCCTTGCGGCTGCCGTAACGCTTGGTGAGGCCGCGAACCTCCAGCAGCGGGCGGGCGGCGGGCGCCTCCGGCTCAGCGCGGTTTTCCCCGGCGAGCAGCCCGCCGGTTTCCGGACGGACCTCGCGGATCGGGGTCAGCCGTTCGCCCTCGGCCATGTGGAAGCGGGGGACGGCGCGCAGCAGCGCCTTCAGATAGGGGTGCCCGGCGCGCCGGAACACGTCCTCGGCGCTGCCGGCCTCGACAATGCGGCCGTGATACATCACCACCAGCTCGTCGGCCATGTTGGCGACGACGCCGAGGTCGTGGGTAATCATCAGCACCGCCATGCCGAGCTCGCCCTGGAGGTCCTTGACGAGTTTCAGGATCTGCGCCTGGACGGTCACATCGAGCGCGGTGGTCGGCTCGTCCGCGATCAGCAGCGCCGGGCGGCAGATCAGCGCCATGGCGATCATCGCCCGCTGGCGCAGGCCGCCCGAGAGTTCGAAGGGATAGGTGTCGAGCGCGCGCTCCGGATCCGGGAAGCCGACCAGGCGCAGCATGTCGGCCGTCTCGGCGCGCAGCCGCTTCGCGGTCGTTTCGCTGTGCAGCCCGAGCGCCTCGGAGACCTGGTCGCCCACGGTGTGCAGCGGCGAAAGCGAGGTCATCGGCTCCTGGAAGATGATCGAGACCGCGCCGCCGCGCAGCCGGCGCATCTGGCGGCCGTCCGGGTCGAGCGCGGCGATATCGACCTCCGGCAGGCCTTCGCGCCGGAGGCGGATCGCGCCCGAGCGGATGGTAGCGGCGCGCGGCAGGATGCCCATGACCGCCTGCGCCGTCACCGACTTGCCGGACCCCGATTCCCCGACCAGGGCGACCGTCCGGCCGTGCGGAATTGAGAAGGACACGCCGTCCACGGCCGTGACCGCTCCGCCCGGAGTGTTGAAATCGACCGCGAGATTGTCGATTTCCAGCAGCGCGCTCACCGCGCAACTCCCCTAGTGCGCGTGCTCACCGCCCGCCTCGAGTTCGACCGGCCAGACGCCGAGCGCCTCCAGGTTGGCGAGCGTCGTCGGGTCGAGCGAGAGTGCGTTTTCGGCCGCCGCCCGCGCCGCCCGCGCGGCCACGAGGCTAAAGCGGTCGAGGTTCGAATCGATGGTGATCGACGCCCCGCCGCCGGAAAGCTTCAATTGCATCCAGCCATGGCCGCGTTCCTTGCGGGTCGAGTAGAAGCGCAGCGCCAGCCGGTCGAGCGCGTCCCAGGAGATTTTGCGGCCGACGGGTCCGAGAATCCGTATGCCCGCGGGGTTCATCTGCACGGTCGAGCGGTGCTTCACCCAGGTCATCGCGGCGAACCCGCCGAACAGCAGCGCCAGCAGGCCGAGCAGCCAATTGCCGAAACTGCCGGGCGGCACCCACGGCATGGGCAGCAGCGCAATCGCCAGCCCGATGCCCGCGCGCGTATAGTCCGGCCAGAGCGAGCGGACCGGGTAAGCCAGCGCCACGCCTCCGCCGGGCGCGGCCGTTTCCGCCGTCATCGAGATCGCGCGGCCCCCTTCTGTCCCGGACCTTTTCGAGTCTGCGCGATTTGGCCCGCCGCCGCAATTCCGCTTCGGGCGGGCGCGTCCGGCCAGACAAACAGGGCTGTTACGCGCCGCGGAACGCCGACGCAACTACAAGCCGCACGTGCCATGCAGCGACGCAATGGCGGACGTGCCGGACGTAATGCGGACGCTCGTGCCCACCCGTGTCGTGATGAACGGCAAGGTTGGCGCGCTCACCGGTGGGAATGTTTGGGAGCGGACCGCGAGCGGGCGGGTCGGCGAACCCATGAAACCGGAGTTGACCTGGTTTCCCGCCGGAACTGCGGCGTCCGCGTGTTGCAGGGCGAGCACCGGAGCTTCATGCCGATCTTCGTGCGCGACATCGGAAGCGGCGGCTGCTCGATCAGGCCCATGCCCGGCAATTTCGGCTTCCGCGTGGTCCGGGACCTGTAGCGGCCGGCAGAGTCTTCACGCCGGAATGACGTTCGCCTGCCCGGCCGCGAAGATGCGGTTCAGCGCATGCGACGGGGCCAGGAGGTCCTCAAGCGTATGCCGGTCGAGAACCTCCATGAAGGCCTGCAGCGCCTCGTCGAGGACCCGGCTCAACACGCAGGGCCCCGCTATCGGGCAGGTGTTTGTGTCCCCGAAACACTCGACCAGATGGAAATTTCCCTCGGTCGCCCGGAAAACCGCGCCCAGATTGATTTCGCTCGCCGGCCTTGCGAGCTCGAGGCCGCCGTTCTTTCCCCGGGTCGTTGCAACGAAACCGTTCCGGCCCAGATGATGGACCAGCTTCACCAGATGGTTCTGGGAGATGCCGTAGGCGTCGGCTATTTCCCTGATGGTGCAACGCCGGTGGCGGTTGAGCCCCAGATAGATGAGAGCCCTCAGGGAATAGTCGCTGAAACGTGTCAATTGCATGGGAAAGGCTCCGTCGAGTGTCGCGCCCGTCCGATCCGACAACCCGCACATTGTCACCACACGAAGGTGCAGGGAAGGACATATAGCGGTTCGGCGCAGGACTGCAAATCCTGCCCGGGTATTTGCAGTCGGGCGCCGTTCACCCCGGCCAGAGCGTTGCGGGGTCCCGCCAGCGGGCGCGGGGGTGAACGGCGATGAATCGGGCCAGTTCGCGGAAGAAGGTGAAACTGGCTTCGTCGGCGACCGGGTGGTGCGAGAGGATGCCGGTCGCCTCGTGCAGGTCCGCCCGGCCCTCCCGCCGGACGCGCAGATGGGCGGCGATGTCGCCCAGCACCTCCGTCTCGCCGCGAAAGCCGCGATGCGTGCGCCAGGCGACGGGATCGACATGGGCGTTGGTCTCGAACGGGCCCCGGCGCGGACGGAAGACGGAGAGGCCCCGCCAGCCCGCCTCCGGCAGCCGCGCCGCCAGCGCCGGATCGATCCGGTTCCAGGGCGGCGCGAGGACGGGCAGGAAGCGCCGGCCGTAAAGCGCGTGCAGCCGCTCCCGCCCGGCTTCGAGCTCGGCCAGCATCGTCTCCTGCGCTCTGTGTCCGCCGAACTCCGCCTTCTTTTCCCCCGGTCCTGCATGGTTCAGGTGACGCCATCCATGCTGGAGGATCGCGCCCGGCAGGTCGGCGGCTGCCTCGGCCGGCACCACCGCAAGCGCGAAAGGAACGCCGTCGAGCGCCTCGGCCAGCCGTTCCAGCGCAGGCGTCCAGGCCTCCGCATCGTCATCGCGCCACCAGAAGTCCGCGGGCTCCGGCCAGAGGTCGAGTTCGTCGGCCAGCGCCTGCCAGGGGTCAGCGGCCATCGAGGCCCTGCAACAGCCGGACGGTCGCCGGGATGCCGCCCAGGTCGATGCCGGCGGCCGAGAGCGGCGGGCCGGCGAGCGCCCGGTCTATGGCCGCAGCGAGGCTCTCCGGCGACAGCCCGTTCTCGGCTACGACCTGCAAGGCGCCGCGCTCGGCAAGCGCGCCCGCGCGCAGCGTCTGTTCGCTCTCATGCCCGCCCGCATAGGGCGCGACCACGGCGCGGAGTCCGGCGGCGAGCACCTCCATCACCGTGTTGTAGCCGCCCTGCGAGACCGAGAGATGGGCGCGGCCGAGCAATGCCTGGAAATCGGAGCGGGCGCGCTCGACGATCACGCCGGAAGGCGCGGCGCGCGCGAGATCGGAAAACACAGCGTCCGGCAGCCCCTCGCCGACGAGGAAGCGCCAGCGGCGGCTGCGGGCGGCCGAGAGCGGGCGGGCGGCGAGCGCGGCGCGCAGCAGCGGCTCGCCCACCGCCCCGCCGCCGGCGGAAACCAGAACCTCGCCCTCCCCGTCGCCGCAAGGCGGGGCGTCGGCCCGGTCCACCGTGTAGCCGGTATAGCGCGCGAGCGGCGCGATCTCCCCAAGGCCCGGAAAGGTCACATCGAAGGGCACGAAAGCCGGGTCGCCGTGGACCAGCACCAGATCGTACCAGCGCTTCACCCGCTCCAGCATCTCGCCGATGCGCTCAGGCTTGTCCGGCTCGACCAGAATGTCGCGCACCGAGGAGACGGTCGCGCAACCGTCGGCCTTCGCCCGCGCCAGCAGCGGCTCCAGTTCGAACCGCAATTGCCGCCGGCCGAAGGGGAAGAGCTCCGTAACCAGCACATCCGGCCGCGCTTTCTCATAGGCCTCGAACAGCGCCGCCTTTCGCCTGCCGCGCCAGGCGTCGTCGATGGGCCGGTCCCGCTCGTCCGCCAGCTGCTTGAAATAGCGGTCCACGGCGCGCACCGCAGGAAGCTGCACCAGCTTCGCCCCGCCGGGATCGGCGCCGGGCACCGGCAGGCCGCCCGAGGCGACGACGGTTTCGAGCCCGGCCGCGGCCGTTGCCCTCGCCAGTGACAGCGTCCGGCGCAGATGGCCGATGCCGAGCAGGTGCTGGACCCAGAAAAAGACCTTCATCGGAATGCCTGCACATCGAGGCTGCGGACCCGCGGCCGCCCGCCCGGCGCGACTTCGAACAGATGTGCCGCCGGCGAGGAGAGTGCGCGGGGCGGCGGTTCCAGCATGTCCCATCCGGCGGCTGCGGCGTAGAGCGCGCGAATCACGCCGCGATGCGCGACCGCGACTGTCGGCCTGCCGCGGCGGGCGACCTCCCCGAGCCAGGGCGCGAGACGGCGCTGGACCATGCGCGGGCTCTCGCCGCCGGGCGGCAGGAAGTCGAGGCCGCGCGCCTCGTTTTCGGCCATCTCAGGCCCGAGTTCGGCGCGGAGTTCGGCCAACCGCCGGCCTTCCCAGTCGCCCCAGTCCATCTCGATGAGCGCCGGCGCACACGGAACCGCACCGCCGGCCAGCACCGCCGCCGTGCGCCGCGCGCGGGCAAGCGGGCTCGCCGCCCAGTCGAAAGAGGAGAAGGCCGGCGGCAATTTCCAGCGCGCAACCTCCGCCACGCCCTCGGCATCGAGGGGTATGTCGCGCCGCCCCTGGACCCGTTTTTCCCGGTTCCAGACGGTAGGCCCGTGACGGATGAGGCCGAGCAGCGTCATGCCAGCACCGCTGCCGCCCGGGCGATGTCGTGGCGGGCAAGCACGCGCTTCCTGGCCGCCGCGCCCATCTCCCGCCGCCGGTCCGGGTCCGCCAGGAGCGCACGCAGGCAATCGGCAAATGCGCCCGCATCGCCCGCCGGCGCCAGCAGGCCGGTTTCGCCGTGCGCCACCACCGCCGGCACGCCGTCCGTGTCCGCCGCCACGACCGGCAGGCCGGCGGCCGCGGCCTCCAGCAGGGCCATGCCGATGGCCTCGCGCTCCGCCGGCCAGACGAAGAGGTCCGCATTCGCCAGGATCGCCGGCAATTCGGCCTCGCTCCGCCTGCCGAGCCAGCAGGTGCGCCCGGCCGGCAATGCCGCCTCGACCTGCTCCCGCGCTGGCCCGTCGCCCACGACGAGCAACCGCCAGGGCAGGTCGTCCAACGCCGCCAGCGCCGCGCCCAGCCGGCGGTAGGAGGCGAGCTTGGCGCCCTCGCGCATCATCGCGACCGTCACCAGCAGAGGCGGGTCGCCCCGGCAGGACGCCGCCCGCCAGGCGGAGGCGTCGAGAAACGGCGCCAGGTCGATGAGGCGGTCCGGCGCAGCAAGCGGCGCGAGGCAGGCGCGGTCGTTCGGGTTGAGGCAGAAGAGGCGGTCTGCGCGGATTATCGCGTCCCCGACCGCGCGATGCCCGATGTCCCAGGGGCCGCCGGCGCGCTTCGGGGCGTGCGACGCTTCGGCCACCCAGTAGGCCGCGCCGCGCGCCGCCGCGAGGCGGGGCCCGAGCCAGTCCGGCGCCTTGTAGTAGAGATGGTAGGTGAACCAGACGTCGAAGGCGGGCAGGCGCGCCTCCAGACGTTCGGCGAGTCTGCCCCCGAGCGTCCGGAGGCGTTGCTGGCGGCACGGGTCGCCCCGCTTGTCCAGCGGGCGGAAGCGCGAGGCGAGGAAGGGCTCGTGGCCCGCCGCCTCCAGCGCGCGCAGGAAGAGCCGCGCAATCTGCCTTTCGCCCGAAGGTACGGGATGGTCCGGCGGTTTCAGCGGCGCATAGAACGCAATGCGCATGTCGGCGACTCGAAGCGCTCTGCCAGCCGGTCGATGCCGGCCTCGAAGGAAAAGGCCGTGCGGACGCGCGTATGGGCCGCGCGGCCCATGGCGGCCCTCTCCGCCGGGTTGCGGATGAGTGCGGCGAGCGCCGCCGCAAGGGCCTGCGGGTCCTCCGGCTCGACCAGCAGCCCGGTCTCGCCGGCGCGCACGAACTCGGGCACCGCCGAGACCCGCGTGGAAACGGCCGGCAGGCCCTGCGAGGCTGCCTCCATCAGCACATTGGGCAGGCCGTCGCGGTCGCCGTCGGGCGCGATCCGG
Source organism: Alphaproteobacteria bacterium (assembly GCA_022826185.1). Taxonomy (GTDB): domain Bacteria; phylum Pseudomonadota; class Alphaproteobacteria; order Bin95; family Bin95; genus Bin95. The sequence goes on along the minus strand of JAJDVH010000094.1, from coordinate 19,979 downwards.
CAGGCGAGCGCGAAGAGGTCCGCCTTGCGAAGCTCCTCGATCACCCGGCCCTGCGGCTGCGCGCCCAGGAACGAAACCGGCAGGCCTTCCGCGGCGCGCGCCAGCGGACCGGCGAGCCGGCCGCCGCCTATATGCACGAAGCGCCAGTTGAGCGCCGCCGGCAGCAGGCGCAGCGCTGCGAGCAGAACGTCGTAGCCCTTCTTCTCCACAAGGCGGCCGACCGACGCAATGACCACCGGCCGGGCCGGGTCGCTGCCGTCGGGCGCATCGCGCTCCGGCGGGGAGGGGAAACGGCCGAGATCGAGGCCGTGATAGACCAGCATCACCCGTTCGGGAGCGGGCGCGAGGGACTTGAGATGCGCCGCGCCCACGCTTGTGCAGGTCGCGAGCCATTCGCACCCGGCGAGCTTCTCGCGCTTCTCCCATTCGGGCGTCGTCCAGATGTCCTTGGCATGGGCCGAGCAGGACCAGGGCAGGCCGGTCATCAGGCTCGCATAACGGGCGACCGAAGCGGGCGTGTGCAGGAAATGGACATGGAAACGCTCGACGTCCGCCGGCAGTTCCGCCGCCAGCACCGCCGCCTGGGCGAAGCGCCGTCCCCGGTTCGGCGTCGGGTCGCGCCGCCAGTCGGCGAGCCAGGCGGCGCGCGCGGCGCGGTAGCCCGGCAGGCGGCGCGCCCTCTGCCAGCCGCGCCAGACGCGGACCGGCTCCTCGCGGACATATTCCGGCAGGTAGTGGACCGGGGCCGCGATCTGCTCGTGCATCGGGTGGCGGGCCGGATCGGTCGGGCGGCGCAGCGAGACGATGCGCTGGGCGACGCCGCGTTCCTCAAGACCCAGGATTTCCTGCGCGATGAAGGTCTCGGAGAGGCGCGGCCAGCCCTTGACGACGGTCGCGACGGTCAAGGCTGCACGAGCCTGAGCGGCTCGGCCGCCGGCCGCTCCAGCGCCAGGTCGGTGAGCCGCGCGATGCTCTCCACGCCGTCCATCAGGCCCGGCACGACCACGTCGGACGGACGGTTCTGCACGGCGAGATTGCGGATCGCCGCCGCCATGGCGCGGGTGTCGGCGAGATAGTCGGGATCGAGCATCCGCACGAGGCCAAGCTCCTGCGCGCGTTCGGCGCGGATGCGCTGCTCCAGCCGGGGCCGGGTGCGCGGCACGATCACGGCCGGCTTGTCGAGCGAGAGGATCTCGCAAAACGTGTTGTAGCCGCCCATCGCGACCACGCCGGCGGCGCGCTCCATCAACGCCTCCAGATGCGCGTCGAACACCAGCGTCGAGACCTGCGGCAGCGCCGCCGCCCGCTGGCGGAACTCCGCCTGGCGCTCCGACGGCATGAAGGGTCCGAACACCAGCACGGCCCGCCACGGCATCGGCCCCGCCTGCTCATAGGCGCGCAGCACCCAGTCGATCAACTCGTCGCCGTCGCCGCCGCCGCCGGCCGTCACCAGCACGAAGGGCTCGTCGGCCGCGCGCTCGGCCTCCGGCGAGAGCGGCGCATCCGGCACGCTGCGCGGCAGGTAGCCGGTATAGACCGCCTTGCGCTGCACCTGCTCCGGCAGGCCGAGCCCCTCCAGCGGGTCGCAGATCTGCGGCAGGCCGTATATCCAGATCTGGTCGTAAAGCCGCGCAAGCGCCGGGGCGACCTTCTTGCGCTCCCATTCCGGCGCCAGCATTTCCGGCTCGTCCATCACGTCGCGCAGGCCGAGCACGAGGCGCGCGCCCCGCCGGCGCAGGATTTCCAGCGTTTCCGCCACCTCGCCGCGCAGGCCGAGCGGCTCCTTGTCCACCAGGAACAGGTCCGGGTCGAAGATCTCCGCCGTGTGCCGGATGATCGAGGCCCGCATGGCCAGCGTCTCTTCCGGGGCCATGTTGAGGTTGAGCGGCGTGTAGTCGCCGTTGCGCAGCTTGATCATGCCCGGCACGCGCACGAAATCGACCCGCGTGCGGAAGTCGAAGCTGCCGATGATCGGCGAGCCCGACAGGATCAGCACCGAGAGGTCGCGGCGCCTGCCGACCAGCGCATGCGCGATCGTCCGGCAGCGGCGCAGATGGCCGAGCCCGAAGCTGTCATGGCTGTAGATGAGGATACGCTTGCCTCGCATGGGACCGACTATCGCATATCTCCGGAAACGCTGCTCCATTGAATGTCGTGTGCCGAGGCCGCACTTTCAATTGCGCCCGATAGGCCCATGATGCGCGTTTCCGGTCGAGGCGCGGGAGCAGCCGGCATGGAAAAGACGATCTACGGCTTCGTGTTCCGCCACAGCCTGCGGCAGCAGTTCGTCCTGCTGGCGCTGACGGTAGTATCTTTTCCGGTGCTTTACGTGTTCTACGAAGTGCCCAAGATCATCATCGACGATGCGTTGAGCGGCGACAAGAGTCCCCGAATGCTGTTCGGCGTGGAACTGGAACTCTACCCCTATCTTGCAGTGCTGTGTTTGACGTTCCTCGTCCTCGTGCTGGCGAATGGCGCCTTCAAATTCAACATCAATACCGGCAAGGGCCGCCTCGGCGAGCGGCTGTTGCGGCGCCTGCGGTACAACCTCTATTCGCGCCTGCTGCGCTTCCCGCTGCCGGTGTTCAAGCGCGTGGGCCAGGGCGAGATCATCCCGATGGTGACGCAGGAGGTGGAGCCGCTCGGCGGCTTCATGGGCGATGCGCTGGCCCAGCCGGTCTATCAGTTCGGCATCCTGGTCACCATCGCCGCCTTCATGCTCATCCAGGAGCCTTTTCTGGGCCTTGCCGCAATCGCGCTCTACCCGTTCCAGATGTATGCGATCCCCAAGCTCCAGCGGAAGGTGAACGCGCTCGCCAAGCAGCGGGTCCAGTATGTACGCCGCCTCTCCGACCGGATCGGCGAGTCGATCTCGACCATCGAGGCCGTCCACGCCGATGACGGCTCCAACCGGCTGCGCGCCGATATCGCGGAGCGTCTCGGCGGCATCTACGACGTCCGCTACGAGATCTTCCGCCGCAAGTTCTTCATCAAGTTCCTCAACAATTTCCTGGCGCAGCTCACCCCCTTCTTCTTCTACTCCATCGGCGGCTACCTGGTTATCGAGGGGCAGCTGAGCATCGGCGCGCTCGTCGCGGTGCTCGCCGCCCACAAGGACATGTCCGCGCCCTGGAAGGAGCTGCTCGCCTACTACCAGCAGCAGGCCGACGCGCGCATCAAATACGACCAGGTCGTCCAGCAGTTCGACCCGCCCGGCATGATCGAGGAGTCGCTGCAGGTGGAGGAGGCGGAGGCGCTGCCGCAGATCGGGCCGGACAGCCGGCTGGCCTTCGAGAACGCCGCTTATGCGGAGGACGAGATTTCGCAGCCCGTGCGCAGCGCCACCTTCTCCGTCGGCCTTGGCGAGCATGTCGCCATCGTCGGCCCGAGCGGCGGCGGCAAGGAGGAGCTCGGCCTGCTCGCCGCCCGGCTGGCCACTGTCACGGGCGGGCGCGCGCATCTGGACGGCAGGGCGCTGGCGGAACTCCCGCAGGCGGTGTTCGGGCGCCAGGCGGCCTATGTCGGGCCGAACGCCAGCCTCTTCAATGCGAGCCTCGGCGAGAACCTGCTGTTCGGGCTGCGCCACCGCCCGCTCCGCCCCGCCGACGCCGGCCCGGAAGAGGCGGCCCGCCGCGAGGCCCGGGCGGCCGAGGCCCGGCGCTCCGGCAACAGCGACGCCGATTTCGGCGCGGACTGGGTGGACTACGACGCCGCCGGCGCCGGCCCCGGACAGGAGATGGTGCGGCGCATGGTGGAGGTGCTGGCCGCCGTCGGCCTCGACGAGGACCTCTACACGCTGGGGCTGCGCGGCGTGCTGGACCCCGAGGCCCATGCCGGCCTTGCCGAGCGGGTGCTGGAGGCGCGGGCCGCGCTCCGCTCGCGCCTCGACGCGCCGGGCGCCGCCGCCCCCATCGAGCCCTTCGATGCGGACGCCTACAATGTCAACGCCACGGTCGCGGAGAACCTGCTGTTCGGCGCGCCCATCGGCCCGGCCTTCGCGGTCGCCAACCTGGCGGGCCATCCCTTCGTGCGCAGCGTGCTGGCCGAAGCGGGGCTGCTCGACCGGCTGGAGGGCGTCGGCCTCCAGGTGGCGAAGATCATGGTGGAGCTGTTCGCCGACATCGACCCCGGCCACGAGCTGTTCCAGCAATACAGCTTCATCGAGGCCGACGACCTGCCCGACTTCCGCGCCATCGCCGCGCGCGCCGACCGGCTGGGGCTGGCGGGGCTGGAGGCGGAGGAGCGCGAGCGGCTGCTCGGCCTGCCCTTCCTGCTGATCCCGGAGCGCCACCGCCTCGGCCTGATCGACGACGAGGTCCGCGCGGACCTGCTCACGGCGCGGCGCCTCTTCCGCGAGCGCCTGCCGGAGGCGGACCGCGCCTCGGTCGAGTTCTTCGACGCCGGGCGCTACACGGCCCGCGCCAGCCTACAGGACAACATCCTGTTCGGGCGCATCCGCCACGGCCAGGCCCACGGCGCGGCCAGGGTGAGCGCGCTGCTGGCCGACGTCATCGACGAGGTGGGCATCCGCGAGGCGGTGATGGAGGCGGGGCTCGCCTTCGAGGTCGGCATCGCCGGCAGCCGGCTCACCCAGACCCAGCGCCAGAAGCTCGCCTTCGCCCGCGCGCTGCTCAAGCGCCCGGCGCTGCTGGTGGTCAACATGGCGACCGCCGGCGTCGAGCGCGTGGCGCGCGAGATGCTCTTCCTGGCGGTGCGCACGGCGATGGAGGGGCGCGGCGTCATCTGGGTGCTGGAAGCCCCGGAGCTGGCGGAAGGCTTCTCCCGCACCGTCATGGTCGAGGAGGGGCGCACCGTCGAGGACGGCGGCTACGAGGCGCTGAAGGAGGCCGGCGGCCCGTTCGCCCGGCTCCTGCGGCAATAGCGAAGAGGACCGGATCATGGCGTTGAACGAGGAAGTCGAGGCCCTCAGGGCGATCCCGCTGTTCCAGCGCATCGAGGCGTCCAGGCTCCGCCTGCTGGCCTTCACCAGCGAGCGCGTGCGCTTCGAGCCGGACGACCTCGTGGTGCGGGAGGGCGACATCGGCGATGCCGCCTACATCGTGCTGGAGGGCCGGGCCGAGGTGCTGGTCAAGACGCCCCAGGGCCCGCTCAGGGTGGCGGAGCTCGGCCGCAACGACATCATCGGCGAGATCGCGATCCTGATCGACGTGCCGCGCACGGCGACGGTGCGCGCCACGGAGGCGGTGACGGCGCTGCGCATCTCCAAGGAGCTGTTCTTCCGCCTGGTGGAGGAGTTCCCGCAAATGGCGGTGGAGATCATGCGCGAGCTCGCCCAGCGCCTCGACAGGACGACCGCCGACCTCCGCGAGGCCCGCGCCCAGCTCGCCGCCGGGTAAGCGCCGGACCCGTGGACCGACCCCCGCGCCGATTGCCGGATGGCCCCAAACCGTCACCCCGGCCCCGCTCTTCGTCACCCCGGCCCCCGAGCCGGGGCCCATCCCTGACTCGCGCCACCGCCGCAGCCGGTGGAGAGCAGGCTCAACCGCCTGGGGCTGCCGAGAAATCCGGAGCTGGACCCCGGCTCGGGGGCCGGGGTGACGAAAGGGCCGCGGGAGCAGGCGAGGCGCGGAGCGCGGCGTTGCCGGGCCGCGCGGGAGGGGGGCGTGTCCGCACGTCCCCGGACGCCCCGGCATGACCCGGCTCGACAGCGCCATCCGCCGCTTGCTGGCCCAGCGCGCCTGCCTGGACCGGGCGGCGGCGCTGGTCGCGGGCGTGCCCGGCCCGGTGCTGGAGCTCGGCCTCGGCAACGGGCGCACCTACGACCATCTCCGCGCCCGCCTGCCCGGCCGCGACATCTTCGTGTTCGAGCGCCGGCCCGCCGCCCACCCCGACTGCACGCCGCCCGAAGACCGCCTCATCACCGGCGACTTCCTCGACACCCTGCCCCATGTGCAGCTGCCGGCCCCCGCGGCCCTCGTCCATGCAGACATCGGCACCGGCGACAAGCAGGCCTCGCTGGCGCTGGCAAGGGCGCTCGCCCCCCTCCTCCCCCGCCTGACAACCCCCGGCGCCATCCTCGCCAGCGACCAGCCCATGCCGCTCCCCGGCTGGACGGAGGAACCGCTGCCGGAGGGGGTGGCGCCGGGACGATACCGGCTCTACAGGCGGGCGGTGGGGAGCTGATTGACGGGGCCGGTGGCGGCGGTGCTGGAGCGGAGCATGAGCTACCGCGAGGTGGCGCTGAAATTCGAGGTGTGCATGACCAGCGTGCTCCCATGAGTCCAGCGCCGCCGGCGGGCGTCGCGCCGGGGCGCTATCGGCTGTATCCGCGGGCTACGAGGGCCGGCGCAGCTTTTGCGTAACGCTACCGATCATCACCGATCGTCGATTGAAACCCGCGCCCATCACCGCCGAAAGACCCTCTCCCACTTGCCGGAAAAGCCTGCCAGGGACCAGTCTCGCCGAGCAGGAGCATCCGTAAGCTTTCCGCCTTTTTACAAGCGTCCGAAACTCACCCCCCCCCCCCGTTGCCCACAGCTTGCATAGATGTCCAATTTGTCGTGCGGGAATTTGCCACCACACATCCCGGTCTCCGACTTCACCTAACCGGCATCGCAATATCCGCTGCAATCTGAACCTGTACTCTAACTCGCTCCACAGCCTCTGCCGCAGTCCGAATCCTCCCCAAGTGTTCTTCAATAGCACCCTTCTTTATATTGTCCGAAGCATCCTGTAATTGTTTAGGTATCTCATCCAGTCGTTCATTAACCACATTTATATATTCGTCAATCACTCCTGAGCGTGCTCTAATGAGTTCTCGCAACGCCTCAAGTTCTCGCATCTTTTTCTGATACGACTGCGCGTGCTTCGTTAACCATCGCACGACTCCTCGCGCGACCGCCTTGTCCAACTCCAGAGGCTGGCTCTTCACGTCGTCAATCACCTTATCATAACATTCTTCAAAACTCGCTCTAAGTGCATCTGCTGAGCTCTTTCGCTTCGAATACGACTTCAATCTTTCGAATAAAATAGGTCGCAAGGCTCGCCGTACATTTCTGTTTCGACTCCCAGTCACTATATACGCCATCAACAACACCATAACCGTTGAGGCCGCGCCTACCAAGATTTTATCCAAAAGATCCTGAGAAAACACCCCCAACAACTCTCCAAAGTACTGCGGTGCAGCCTGACTCAATATCCCTCCCAACAGCACAAGCACGCCGCCGACCAAAAAAATCCGGCCAGCAAAAGCCGCTCGTGCCTTCCAAATACGATGTTTCAGCATTGCAAACCGCTCCTGCTCGGCGCTAACTTCCTCTTCATATTCCTCGATATATTTCGACAACCCCGCGACAAGTGTGTCTAGCTTACTCTGACAGCTATCGACAATATAAGCCTCCAAGTACTCAAAATGTTGATCATCCATATCCGCATCTGTATCCGTACCGTCAACTGGTCGAGCCTCATCTCTTTCAACCCTACCGGGCTCCCTCGGCTCTCCCTTTTCAAGCTGCCTGAGCTGCTGCTTACACTTTTCAGCCATCTGATGAACCGCCACCACCGCCGAACACCGCAAGGCGTTCACTGACTCTGTACGCACCGCCTGATCACCAGATTCATCAAATCCCACAAATCCATGCTCACGTAGCAAATCACTCGACGCCGGTGCCGAAATGTAGGCGTAGAAGGACTTAATGCCGTCGTCGTGTACGCGCTCGAATAGCTCCAGCGCAGACTCGATGGCATGCTGCCTAGACCCTATTTCCCAAGCCTCGGACCGAGTTCGTATATGCTGTTGAGCGTTAGCGATTACATTGGCCAACTGCTGGTCTACGATGCGAAGGACTGCTCGTGCACACTTCGTAGAAGTACTAATTAGCTCCTGCTTATGCTCATCCACGCTAAATTTCGGACTCAATGTTGCGCCAAGGTGTAAGCCTTTCGTTGCTCGAAACCATCTCCGTAGCCTAGCTTTGGAGTGCTTATGGACACTCTGCCAAGTTCGGCCTCGCGCCCATTGCAACTCTTGCTGCACCGTTTTTTTATTTCTCCTTCTAGCTTATATAACGCTGCCCCTTGGTTAGCACTGACCGCCTGTGGCGTAATAATATCTTCAACTGCGAATATATTGCTCGGCGTACGTTGACGGGATTCTAGTAATTTTCGTTTTTCTAGTGCCAAAGAGGATGCGAGAGATTCAAGAAGTTGCTCCACCGCAGTAACAGTTCCATCAGCGCGACTCTGAGCCTCTCGCAACAACCGGTTCAAATTTTTACTGCGAGAATTTATATATCCAAGTAAAATGTCTAACGCATCGGCAGCAGTAGATAAAACATACTCGCCTTGAGCTTGCCTTATTCGCAATCGTTGGGTGTCGTCGGTCACAATGGGTGTTAGTTCACTTTTTACCCGATCCACTCCAAAGCCTTCTTTAGAGTCAACAAAGAACCTAGGGGCGGTTTGTAGCCTATCGATATGGTTTCGAAACCTAGAATCACGCCGCAACCTCTCCACAGCTTCATTCCAGAATGCGTCTGCCAAAGCCGGTTGCCAGTCTGTGGAAAAATCTCCCTTGCGAGAAGTCAGAAATTCCTCGGCGCTAGTTATTGCCAAAACCTTCGGGACACCCGCGAGCTTGTTGAACGCAGTATTAAGTAAATCAAAATCTTTATCTTTGTCTGCAAATGGTCGTCGGCCATCAATCGTGATTACGAGAACGTGACAAAGATGCAGAAATCGGGTCACAGCCTCATGCTCTGCGACCTCGTTTCCAAGTCCAGGGGTATCTACAAGCGCGGCATGTTCAAGGAAATTTAGAGCAGGGCCGTGTATTACATCAACCATATCAATGGCAGTGTATGCAGATTTCTTTACCAATTGAGCGTGATCGCGATGTGTTATGATCGTAATGGCAGTATCCGTAGGATGCAAGCCAACTTCTCGTTTATAACCTGGATTTTCCGCATTTGAGACCCCTAATATGGCATTAATTAGGCTAGACTTACCGGAGCTAAAGTGTCCAAGGAAGCCGACTAGGGCAATGCTATCTGGTTGCCTGAGAAGGTCGGGAATTGTTCTAGCAATACTTCGAAGTAGCATCCACGAGCGGCATCGGTCTAGATACTCTAATGTTGTAGAAGGCGAGTTGAGCAGATCTTCGTCAATATTTAGTATTGATAGGGAGTCAGGGTTTTCTAAGGCATTTACTGCCTCATTAAGCGACGAGAGTTTGTAATCAATCATTCGGCGTAAATCCTACGGGTCAACAGACAGTGACGAAAGTCAATGACATTCTTTAGCAACTAGGTGAAGGGAGAGTGTGGATTTCGAGTGGATGTTGGATACATGTCGTCAGTGTACTCCGTATTTTGGCGGTATCCTGCCCTTGCCCGGCTTAGCGCAGCAGTCCGGTATCGCCTGTCTCGGTTTCATCTCAAAGCTGTGATGGTAGAATTGCGCCTGATTCGGCGGCCGTCAAATCCGCCCGTCAGAAGCCTGCCGGCCGATATCGGCAGCGATGATCGTGAAGCGGTCGCGGCCTCCAGTTCCCATGCGAGCGCGGCGCGGTTGCGGACCGCGGGTATCCTCGCGGCTGAGCGCCCTTGCGACGGCGGGAAGTCGACGGCGCGGAAGTCCAAGGCGAGGTTCGGGGGTTGGGATGTGCGCTGCTTCAGTTCGTTCAGGTCGAGCTGCGCGTCAGCGAAGACGAGAATGGGGATGGCGAGGCCGAGATTGCGTAAGGTGGCCAGCTCGCCGAGAAACAGTTCCAGGCCCCGTCGCCCACGGTCGCCACGACTGAACGGTCTGGACGCCGCCGGTTGCATCGACGTCCGGCCGAGGCCCCTCATCAGGAGACCTCCGTACCTTCGGCTAGGATGGAGAGATAACGGTCGTAGCAGAGCAGCCTGTTGCGGTTCGCTTAATAGCGGCGCGCGTTATTCAATTTTTCCGCGAAAAACTTAATAGCCGCGACGGCAATGTCCGGGCCTCCCTGTTGTTCCCGCTCCCGCGCACAGACGGTTCGGAAGGCATGGGCGCCGGTCAAAGCCTCCCGTCACAGGCCCGCCAGCCGATCTCGCCGGGGCAGTCGAGCGGCATGGCATCCTGTCGATTCCGGAAATCGGTAAAATTTCTTCTCCAGGCACTTGCGTTTCAGATAAGTGTGCTACAATGAGTTAGGAAAGGGAGGCGGTGTCCGCGCGGGGCCGCCTCCCTTTCCGTTTCGCGCCGGCGCGAAAAAAGAACCCTGAGGAACCGACGGGAGAGGTGCGTCCTGCGCCCGCGTCGCACGCGGGCAATCAGGCGCGCGAACCGCGCCGCCGCGAAACGCCCGCCCGCGCCCGGGCGCAGGCGGGCGCGCGATACGCGCGAAACAGGGTCCGCGCCCCGGCCCGGCGGCCGGGAGCGTGGACGGAACGAAACGCGAAGGAGGAAACGCATGCAGGACGCACACAACAGGAGCCCGACGGGGCGGCCGGAGAGGGGGCGGCGCCGGGCGCGCATGACAAAACATGACATCTCATGACACGCCGCAGGGGGTCTCCGGGCCGCTCTTCCGGAATCGCGCCGCATGTTCCCACCCGTCGCCCCGGACTTGATCCGGGGCCCAGCCTCGGCTCTCTCGGCAGCTTCGGATCGGGGCCCGGAGCAGGCTCCGGCGGTTCGACCTGCTCTGCACCGGCTGCGGCGGTGGCGCGAATCAGGGATGGACCCCGGATCCCCCGCCTTCGCGGGGGCAGGCGGGTCCGGGGTGTCGAAAGGGGCGTCGAGGGTGACGAAAAGGACGACAGCGCAATGGTTTGGAGGCCTGCGGCGCGACCGGACCATGACAAAACATGACATTCCATGACATCCCGCGTGGAGCGGGCCCCGTCCCGCGCGCTCACCGCCCCCGCACCGCTCGCGCGAGCGCCCAGGCGGGCAGCAGCGCCAGCACGAAGACGGCGGCGAGCGCGAGGAAGCCGTCCTGGAAGCTGAAGGCGGTCGCCTGCGCCTGCACGGCCCGGCCGAGCCAGTCGAGCGCCGCCTGCCGGGTCTCGGCTTCCGGCAGGCCGGCCGGGTCCAGCAGCCGGGCGAGGCCGGCCAGCAGGTCCCGCGAGGCGGCGTTGTCGGGCGTCTGCGTGGTGGCCAGCGCCTCGGAATAGACCAGGATGCGCGATTCCAGCAGCAGCACGATCAGCGCCGTGCCGGTGCTGCCGCCGAGCTGGCGGAAGAAGTTGATCGCCCCGCCCGCCTGGTTGAGCCGGCCCTGCGGCAGGGCGGACAGCGCCGCGGTCATCAGCGCCGGGTTGATCCAGGCCATGCCGAAGCGGCTGATGCCGGCGAAGAACACCAGAGACCAGTAGGGCGTGTTCGCGTCCGCAACCGAGAGCAGCGCCGCGCCCGCGGCGAAGCAGAGCAGCCCGCCCATGACCGGGATCCAGGTAGGCGCGATGTCCGAGGCGCGGCCTGTCAGCGGCAGCATCGCCACCACCAGCAGGCTCGCCGGCAGCAGCAGCAGGCCGGCCTCGGTCGCGGTCTGGTTCTGCACAAGCTGGCCGAACACGGGGATGGCGTAGCTGGTGGCGAAATTGCCGGCCCCGAACACGACCGCGATGGCGACCGCCGAGGCGAACGCCCTGTTGCGCAGCAGCGAGAGGTCCAGCAGGGAGGCATGCGCGCGCATCTGCGAGGCCAGGAACAGCGCCCCGCAGACCGCGCCGAGCGCCGTCTGGAAGAGGATCGCGTCCGAGGTCCAGCCGAGGCGGAGCCCGGTCGAGAGCACGGACATGAGGCAGAACAGGGCCGTGCAGAGCAGCGCATAGCCCGACCAGTCGAAACGCGGGAAGGGCGGGCGCGGGCGCACCTGCGGCATGAACACCATGCCGAGGAAGAAGGAAATGGCGACGAAGGGGAGCGTGACGATGAAGATATGCCGCCAGGAGAGCAGGTCGATGGTGACGCCGCCCACCACCGGGCCGATGCCGAGCGCGAGCGCCAGCGCCATGGTGTAGATGCCCATGGCCGTGCCGCGCCGGTCGGCCGGGAAGACCTGGAAGACCGTGACCATCACCAGCGGCTGCACCACGCCCGAGGCGAAGCCCTGGATGACGCGCCCGGCGATGATGAAATCCAGCGTCGGGCCGAGGGCCGCCATCAGGCCGCCGGCGAAGAAGAGCGCGATGACGATCAGGAAGGTGTGGCGCTGGCCGAAGCGCGCGACGAACCAGGCGTTGAGGAGCTGGCTCGCCGTCATGGCGACGATGAAGCCCGTGGTCAGCAGCTGCGCCCGGTCCTGCCCGACGCCGTAGGCGCCCATCACGTCCGGCACCGCGACCGCCACCACCGTGCCGGTCAGCACCATGGTGAAGGAGGCCGTCATGCCGGTGAAGGTCGCCAGCCACCGGTAGGCCGGGCCGAACCGCGCGTAGAGGGCCTCGACGGTCTCGTCGGTCAAGGCAGGGGGGTCAAGCCGGGCGCTACCCGCGCGCCCCGGCGAAGCCTCCGAGGAAGGCGGAGAGGTTGGCGCCGAGCGCCTCCAGGTTGTAGCCGCCCTCCTGCACCAGCACGGTCGGCAGGCCGACGGCGCCGATCCGCCGGCCGATCTCGCCGAAGCCGGGCGTGGTCACGCGCAGCACGCCGATCGGGTCGGCCTCGAAGGCGTCGAAGCCAACCGAGACCAGCAGCGCTTCCGGCGCGAAATGGCGGACCGCCTCCAGCGCCCGGTCGAGCGCGTCGAGAAAGGCCGCGTCGTCCGCGCCCGGCGCGAGCGGCAGGTTGAGGTTGAAGCCCAGCCCGTCGCCCTCGCCGATCTCGTTGGCATAGCCGGCGAAGAAGGGGAAATAGTCGGACGGGTCGCCGTGCAGCGAGACGAACAGCACGTCGCGCCGGCGCCAGAAGATGCCCTGCGTGCCGTTGCCGTGGTGGACGTCGAAGTCGAGGATCGCGACGCGGCCGCGCTCGCGGCGCATATAGTCCGCGGCGATGGCGATGTTGTTGAGGTAGCAGAAGCCGCCGCCGAGGTCGGAGAAGGCATGGTGGCCGGGCGGGCGGCAGAGCGCATAGGCGGCGTCCTCGCCGTCGAGCACGAGGCGCGCGGCGTGGGTCGCGGCATGGGCGGCGGCCATCGCGGCCTCCCAGGTGCCCTCGACGATGGGCGCGCTGCCGGTCGCCATGTAGTAGCCGGCCTGGCCGTCTATGCCGGTCGGGCGCCCGTGCATGTGGCGGCCGGGATGGGCGTAGGGCTGCACCGCCGGCGTCGGGTTCTCCTGCTTCTGCCAGCGTATCCAGGCGCTTTCCAGGAAGGCGAGATAGCCGGGATCGTGGACGGCGGCCCGGGGCGCGCGCCCGTAATCCGCCGGCTCGACGACCTCGTGCCCGTCCCGCTGCACGGCGGCCAGCAGCTCCTCCGCGCGCCGGGCGACCTCCCAGTGCGGCACTACGACGCCCCGCGTCAGGATCGTCGGCGGCCGGTGGCGCTCATGCGCCGGGGTATAGACGGTCTTCAACGCTTCGTTCCTCCCCGCAAACGGTAGCAGCGGGACAGGGCGCTGTCGAAGGATGTCTCAGGCGGACCGGCAGACGTTCCTGCGGTGGTCGATCCGAACGACAAGAACCCGCACGGCATCGTCTTCTATGCGGGTGACGATACGCCAGTCGCCGACGCGGTAACGCCAAAGCTCTCCCATATCGGAGCCCCGGAGAGCAGCGCCGATGGTGCGCGGGTCCCGCATCGGCGCGAGACGCCCGTGCAGAAACGAGAGGACACGCTTCCGGACCGGTCAGTCCAGCCTGTTCAGGTCGCGTTCGGCGGAGCGGAGAAACTCAATCCTCCACGCCATGGCGCCGCATCACCTCCTCCAGCGGCACCGTGTCTTCCTTGCCGTCGCGATAGTCGCGCAGACGCCGTTCAGCGATATAGAGGTCCTCCAGATCGTCCAGATGCTGCAGGATCGCCTGGCGGGCATAAAAGGACTTGGTCCGGCCCGTCGCCTTCGCCAGCGAATCGAGGCGCGCTTCCACATCGGCCGGCAACCTGACTGCAAGCATCGTCCCGCTGCCTCCTGAAGGGTCGTGACTGCGGCTTCATAGCACAATCCCCTGTCAGGCCGAACCCGGCATGGCCGCCCCTACTCCGCCACCTTCACGCACATCTTGCCGAAATTGTCGCCGTGGAAAAGGCCGATGAAGGCGTCCGGGGCGCGCTCCAGGCCCTCCACCACGGTCTCGCGCCAGCGGAGCCTGCCCTCGCCGATCCAGCCGCCGACGTCGCGCAGGAAATCGTCGGTGCGCTCGCGGTGGTCGGAGACGATGAAGCCCTCTATGCGCAGGCGCCGCCCGACGACGAGGAACAAATTGTTCGGGCCCGGCCTCGGCGCGCTGTCATTGTAGCCCGCGATCATGCCGCAGGCGACGATGCGGCCGAAAAAGTTTATCTGCGAGAGCGCGGCCTGGAGATGTTCGCCGCCCACATTCTCGAAATAGACATCAATGCCGTCCGGGCAGGCGGCGGCGAGCGCGGCTTCGAGGTCCCCGCAGGTCCTGTAGTTGATCGCGGCGTCCACGCCGGCCTCGTCGAGCAGCCAGGCGCATTTCTCGTCGGAGCCCGCCGAGCCGACCACGCGGCAGCCCTTCAGCTTCGCGATCTGGCAGACGACCGCGCCGACCGCGCCCGAGGCCGCTGAGACGAACACCGTCTCGCCCTCCTTCGGCCGGCCGATGTCCAGCAGGCCGACATAAGCCGTCTGCCCCGGCATGCCGAGCACGCCGATATTGGCCTGGAGCGGCGCGATGTCGGGATCGACGGCCCGGAGCGCCTTGCCGTCGGCGGCATGGTAGTCGCGCCAGCCGCCGCCCGTGCCGAACACATGCGTGCCCGCCGGGAAACGCCCGCCCTTCGACTCCTCGACGCGCCCGACGAAATAGCCGTCCAGCGGCTCCCCGATCCGGAAGGGCGGCGCATAGCTCTTCCGGTCGCTGATGCGCCCGCGGATATAGGGGTCGACCGACATCCAGAGCGTGCGGACCAGCATCTCGCCCTCGCCCGGCGCCGGCACGGGCGCGCTCTCCAGGGCGAAATTCTCGGGCGTCGGCAGGCCGACGGGCCGGCTCTTCAGGACGATCTGGCGGTTCTCGGTCATCGGGCGGCTCTCCATGTCAGGCGGCGGGAAACATGCCTGCGGGCGGTATGGAAGGCAAGAATGAAGCCTTGGCATAATTTTTCTGCTTTGCGTGTAACTTTATGTCGAGGCGGGAGATTGCCGTCGAGGCTTATTCATGCCAATTGATTCGGTCATGCGAAGGCTCATGGCGCTCCTCCTCGCCCTGCCGGCCCTGGCCGCGCCACCCGTTTCGGCGGCTATCGACCGGGGGCCGGTCGCCACGATCGCCATGATCGCCGAGCCGCTCGGCATAGACAGCCTGATGGGCTCCGGCGTGGACCCGCACCTTTACAAGCTGACGCGCACCGATATCGCACGGCTGCTCGGCGCCTCCCACCTGCTCTATTGCGGCCTCGGCCTCGAAGGCAAGATGCTGGACGCCGTCGAGCGCCTGGCCCGGTCCGGCAAGCCGGCAACGGCCGTCTGCGAGGCCGTGGCCGAAGCGGACCGCCTGCCGGTCGCCGCCGGCTATGCGGGCGCCGCCGACCCGCATCTCTGGATGGACCCTGCGCTCTGGGCGAAGGCGCTGGAAACGGCCGCCGGACGCCTCGGCGTGCCCCCGCCGGAGGGTTTCGCCGAACTCGACGCCTACGCGCGCGCCAGCATCGCCAGCATTCCCGCGGACGCGCGCGTGCTGGTCACCGCCCACGACGCCTTCGCCTATTTCGGCCGCCGCTACGGGCTGGAGGTGGTCGGCATCCAGGGCGTCAACACCGAGTCCGAAGCGGGGCTCCGCGCCATCGAGGCGGCGGTGGAGACCGTTGTCGCCCACAGGCTCCCCGCGGTCTTCGTCGAATCGACCGTATCCGACCGCAATGTCCGCGCCATTGTCGAGGGCGCGGCGGCGCGCGGGCACCGGGTGGCCATCGGCGGGCTTCTGTTCTCGGACGCCATGGGCCCCGCGGGCACCTATGAGGGGACCTATATCGGCATGATCGACCACAATGTGACGACCATCGCGCGGGCGCTTGGCGGCCGGGCGCCGGAACGCGGAATGCAGGGAAAGCTCAGGACCCATGACGGCCGATAAGCCAACAGCCTCGCCCTTCGACGCGAGCGGGCTCACGGTCGCCTGGGGCGGCCGGCCCGTGCTCTGGAACGTGGATCTGCGCCTGCCCGCGCAAGGCATGTCGGCGGTCGTCGGACCCAACGGCGCCGGCAAGTCCACCCTCATCAAGGCGGCTCTCGGCCTCGCCCCGGTGCTCACGGGCCAGGTGCGCCTGTTGGGCGAGCCGGCCGCGCGGGTGCGCCGGCGCATCGCCTACATGCCGCAGCGCAACAGCGTCGATTGGGACTTTCCGGTGAGCGTGCGCGATGTCGCGGCGATGGGGCTCTACGGCCGGGTCGGCTGGCTCCGCCGCCTCGGCAAGCGCCATCTGGAAGCCGCCGATGCCGCGCTGGAGCGGGTGGGGCTTGCCGATTTCCGGCACCGCCAGATCGGCCGCCTCTCCGGCGGCCAGCAACAGCGCGTCTTCCTCGCCCGCGCGCTTGCCCAGGAGGCGGAGCTGCTGCTGCTGGACGAGCCTTTCTCCGGCATCGACGCCGCCTCGGAAGCCGCCATACTGGGTGTGCTGGCGGAACTCGAACGCGAGGGCCGGCATATCGTCTGCATCCATCACGACCTCGGCACGGTCGCGGCCTATTTCGACCATGTGACGCTGCTGAACGCCGTGGTGGTCGCGAGCGGGCCGCCCGCCGAAGCCCTGGCCGAAGACACGCTGCGCCGCGCCTACGATGCGTCCGGATTGAGGCCGCGCGCCGTGGCGGCCTAGTGACCGGCGCCGGTGACGGGCTGCTGGAGGCGCTGACCTTCCGGGCCGGCTACAATACCGGCGTGGTCATGGCGGGCGCGGCGGCGCTGGGAGCGGCCGCCGGCGGCGTCGGGGCCTTCCTCCTGCTGCGCGCGCGGGCCATGGCGGTCGATGCGGTCGGCCATGCGACCCTGCCGGGCGTCGTGCTCGCCTTCATCGCCGCCGGCGTCCTCGGGGCCGAAGGACGCGCCCTGCCCGTGCTGCTTGCCGGAGCGGCGCTCACCGGCATTCTCGGCATGATGGCCGTCGAGGCGCTCACCCGCAGCACGCGCCTCGCCCCGGACGCCGCCATCGCCATTGCGCTCAGCGTCTTCTACGCGGTCGGCATCGTGCTGCTCTCCTGGGTCCAGACCCTGCCGGCAGGCAGCCAGGGCGGCCTCGAGAGTTTCATTCTCGGCCAGGCTGCGGCGCTGTCGGCGGCGGAAGCGGCCGGGCTCGGCATCGCCGCGCTGCTGGCGCTCGGCCTGCTGCTGGCGCTGTTCCGTCCGCTCGGCCTGCTCTGCTTCGACGAGGAGCATGCGCGCGCCGGCGGATGGCCCGCCGCGCGGCTGGATGCGGCGCTGCTCGGCCTCGGCGTGCTGGTCACCGTGCTGGGCCTCCAGACGGTCGGGCTGGTGCTGGTCGTGGCGCTGCTGATCCTGCCGGCGGTTGCGGCGCGGTTCTGGTCGGAGCGGCTCGCGGGCATTTTCTGGCTTTCCATCGGCTTCGGGGCAGGCGGGGCGTTCCTCGGCGCGGGCGCCTCATCGGTCTGGTCCCGCGCTCCGACCGGCGCTTCCATCGTGCTGGCGCTTGGCCTCCTCTTTGTGGCGAGCCTGCTGGCGGCGCCGCGGCGCGGCATCGTCGCGGAAGTACTGCGGCGCGGTACCGCCGGCTGGCGGCTGCGCGCCGCCCGCGCGCTGCAGGCCGGGCGCAGCTATCCCGGCGCGGCGCTGCTCGGCTGGCGGCGCAACGGCCGGCTCACGGCGCGGGGCGCGGCAGCGGTCGCCCGGCTCGCACTCTGGGACCGCTGCCTCGTCGAGGCGCCCGAAGCGCTGCCGACCGGGCTCGCCTGGGGCATTGACCCGCTGCCGCCGGAGGCGCTTGCGCTCCTCGGGGAACGCGGCCCGTGAGCCTCTTCTGGCAGGTCGATTTCCCGGCGCTGCTGGCGGCCGGCCTCGCTTCGGGCCTCTGTGCGCTGCTCGGCAATTTCCTCGTTCTGCGGCGCGAAAGCCTGCTGGGCGACGCCATCGCCCATGCCGTGCTGCCCGGCATCGTCGGCGGTTTCGTTCTCGCAGGCGCGCTCGCTGCCCCTGCCATGCTCGCGGGCGCGCTCGCCGCGGCGCTCGTGGCGGCAGGCGCGATCCACATCGTGCGCCGGCTCGGGCGGATCGAGCCCGGCGCGGCCATGGGCGCGGTGTTCACCGTCATGTTCGCAACCGGCGTGTTCATGCTGGAACAGGCGGCCGGGCGGAACCTGCATATCGATGCGGACTGCGTGCTCTACGGCCAGCTGGAAGACATCCTCTGGCTCGACGCGCCGGACGTGAGCGCGCTGCCGCGCGAGGTCTGGACGCTCGCCGGCGTGTTCGCCGTGGCGGTCGCGGCGGTCCTCCTGCTGGCGAAAGAGGTCAGGCTCGCCGTGTTCGACCCCGCATTCGCTGCGGCGCTCGGGTTCCGCCCCGGCCTCCTCCATCTGGGCCTGGTGCTGTTCGTGGCGGCGGCGGCCATCGCCTCGTTCGAGGCTGTCGGCTCGATCCTGGTGATCGCCATGCTGATCTGCCCCCCGGCCGCGGCGCGCCTGATGACCGACGATTACCGCACGCAGATCCTGCTGAGCACCGCGCTCGGCGTGGGCTCGGCTTTCGCCGGCTACGGGCTTGCCGGTTTCGCGCCTGCGTTCTTCGGGGCCGACTGGTCGCTCAACGCCGCCGGCTGCATCGCCGCCGTTTCCGGCCTCGCCGTGGCCGCAGCGGCCCTGTTCGGCCCGCGGCGACACTCCTTCGCGGGCGCCGCCGCAAGCCTCGGCAGAGGGTAGTTCCATGAACCGGCGAAACAGGTTGCGATTCGTCACGCTCGGCCCCGCCGGGACCAACCACGACCTCGTCATCCGAAGATATCTGGCGTTCCACAAGCTCGACGATGCGGAGGTGGTCCTCATTGACGACTTCTTCGAGGGCCTGGCGATGATGGCCGGCGGGCGGGCCGATTTCATGGTGCAGGTCGCGGTCCACCCCGACTGCGCCGATGTGGTGTCGAAAGCGCATTTCGACCATGGCATCCGCATTATCGACACCTTCATCTCACCCAGCCGGGAGCTCGCCGTCCTGACGCGGGCGGAGGTGGCCCGGCCCAGGACGCTCGCGCTGCAGCCGGCCACGCGCGGCTATGCCGACATTTCCGCCTGGCCGGAGCATGTGCCTGTCAGCTCGATCATGCGAATCGCGGAGGGCCTGCTGGAGGGAAGATATGACAGCGGGCTGACCACCCTGGAGTTCGCCGAACGCCATCCGGGAAGGTTCCGCGTGGATGCCGTCATCGGCACCGTCGACGACCCGTGGCTGGTCTTCGGACCGGAGCGCGTCTCCACGGGCGGCCTCGTCGCCTGGCCGGAAAGCCCCGGCAGCCGGCAGTTCCGCTGACGCCGGTTGCAGCCGCTTCCGCCGCCGGCGAGGCGGAGCGCCCGCCCCGTCCTGCGATACGGTCTCGAACGATTGCAAGTCGGCCGCCACCGCTGCCGGGCCCACTCCACCCTGGTGTCATGTTTTGTCATGTTTTGTCATGGTCCGGTCGCCGGCGCGCATGGCGCGGTCGGCCTGCGGCGACGGGCGCGAGCCTTGCGGCCGGCATCGCCGCCAGTTCGGGGCGGGGTCGGTTTCGGTCATGCATGCCTCCTTCGGGGCAAAGGGCGGGACGAGGGGTGTCCCTGTTTTGCGCGCGTTTCGCGGGCGGGCGCGCGGGCGCGGGCGGGTGTCGGCGCCGGCGCGGTTCGCGCACCTGATTGCGCGCGCGAGACGGCGCACGCACCTCTCGCGCTTGCTCACGCCGGGGGCTTTTTCGGCCCCCAGCCGGTCGCTTTCTGCAGAAACGC
>JAJDVH010000175.1 GCA_022826185.1 Alphaproteobacteria bacterium | reverse complement strand
GTCGGAAGTCGATGCCGCTGGTATCATGGGAAGATTGCGGCCCATATCGTCGCCCCGGCCCCCGAGCCGGGGCCCAACTCCCGCTCCCGATGCCACCGAAGCCGGTGGAGAACCGGCTCAGCCGCCGCAGTTGCCGCGAGGACCGAAGCTGGGCCCCGGCTCGGGGGCCGGGGCGACGGTGGGGGTGGCTCCACCATCGGTTCCAACCAACGACCGTTGGTATGAGTCCCGAGTCGAGGCCGCTGGTATCAACCGCTGAAGCCGCCGCGAGAACCGGGGCTGGACCCCGGAGGCGTCCACACACGGAGCAAGTCCGGGGTGACGGTTGGGGGACATGCAACGCCAGGCCAGAAGCCGTGGATGCGCCCATGGGGCAGGGGCGGAACGGGGCGTTGACGGGGCGCGGGCGCGGGACTAGGTTGCGCCGCGTTTCGCCATAGCGTTGCACGCCTGCCTCCGAGGAGGCCCGCCGGTCCGCGAGGGTTCGCGCATCGGCGCGTCGGGCGTTGGACCGGCGGGAGGATGAGGCAGGCATGTTCGAAGGACTGACGGAGCGGCTCGGCGAGGTCTTCGGGCGTCTCACCCGGCGCGGCTCGCTCTCCGCCGGCGATGTCGAGGCGGCGCTGCGCGAGGTGCGGGTGGCGCTGCTGGAGGCCGATGCGGCGCTGCCTGCCGTGCGCGCGCTGCTCGACGCGGTGAAGGAGCAGGCCGTCGGGCAGGACGTGCTGCGCTCCGTCACGCCCGGCCAGCAGGTGGTCAAGATCGTCCATGACCGCATGGTCGAGATGCTGGGCGGCGAGGCCGAAGACCTCCGCCTCGGCGGCAATCCCCCGCTCGCCATGCTGATGCTGGGCCTGCAGGGCTCCGGCAAGACGACGACGACCGCCAAGCTCGCCCGGCGCCTCACCGACCGCGACGGCAAGAAGGTGCTCATGGCGTCGGTGGACGTCTATCGCCCCGCCGCCCAGCAGCAGCTTGAGGTTCTGGGAAAGCAGGCGGGGATCGACACCCTGCCCATCGTGTTCGGCGAACGCCCGCCCGCCATCGCCCGGCGCGCCATGCGCATCGCCGCGCGCGAAGGCTACGACATCGTCTTCATCGACACCGCCGGACGGCTCGCCATCGACCGCGAGATGATGGAAGAGGCGGCGGCGCTGCGCGACCTGGTGAAGCCGGTCGAATCGCTGCTGGTCGCCGATGCGATGACGGGCCAGGACGCCGTCAACACCGCCCGGGCCTTCAACGAGGAGGTCGGCGTCACCGGCATCGTGCTGACCCGGATCGACGGCGATGCGCGCGGCGGCGCGGCGCTCTCCATGCGCCATGTCACGGGGCGGCCGATCAAGTTCGTCGGCACCGGCGAGCAGCTCGACCGCATCGAGGCCTTCCACCCCGACCGGATCGCATCGCGCATTCTCGGCATGGGCGATGTCGTCGGCCTCGTGGAGCGCGCCGCCGAGACCATCGAGCAGGAAGAGGCCGAGAAACTCGCCGCCCGGCTCAGCCGCGGGCGCATGGACCTGAACGACCTGCTGACCCAGCTGCGCCAGATGAAGAAGATGGGCGGGCTCGGCGGGCTGATGGGGATGCTGCCGCAGGTCGGCCGGATGAAGGCCGAAATGGCGAAGGCCAGGATCGACGAAAAATGGCTGGTGCGCCAGGAGGCGATCATCCTCTCGATGACGCCCCGCGAGCGCGCCCGGCCGGACATCGTCAAGGCGTCGCGCAAGCGGCGCATCGCGGCCGGGGCCGGCGCCTCGGTGCAGGAAGTTAACCGGATGCTCAAGCAGTTCCAGCAGATGCAGACGATGATGAAGCGCGTCGGCAAGCTGGAGAAACGCGGCGCGCTGGCGGGCCGGGGGCTCGACGCCCTTCTGGCCCGGCGCTGACCCCGACGACCCCTCTCTCCCACCTCCACGGAAAGCTCATGGCACTCAGGATCCGACTGACCCGCGGCGGCGCCAAGCGCCGGCCCTTCTACCGCATCGTCGTCGCCGAGGGCTCCTCGCCCCGCGACGGCCGCTTCATCGAGATTCTCGGCTTCTACAACCCGATGATGCCGAAGGACCACGAGGACCGGCTGCGCCTCAAGGAAGAGCGCATCCGGCACTGGCTGTCGGTGGGCGCGACGCCGTCCGAGCGCGTGGCCCGGTTCCTCGGCGCGGCCGGCATCGTCGAGCCGCCCGCGGTGCCGCAGCAGACCAAGCAGCATCTGCCCAAGGCCAAGGCGCAGGAGCGCATGAAGGCCAAGGCGGAAGCCGCGGCGGCGGAATAACCCGGACGGAGCGGCCCGGCGGATGGACGCTTCCCGCCTTTGTCTCGGCGTCATTGTCGGCGCGCACGGGCTGCAGGGCGCGGTCAGGGTCAAGACCTTCACCGCCCTGCCGGACGCCATTGCCGGTTACGGGCCGCTGGAGGACGCCGCCGGCAGCCGGCGCTTCGCGCTCCGGCTGGTGAGGATCGAGAAAGGCATGGCGCTGGTGCGGATCGACGGCGTGGAGGACAGGACCGCCGCAGAGGCGCTCAAGGGCGTCGAGCTCTTCCTCGACCGGGCGGCGCTGCCGCCGGAGGAGAACGAGGAGGAGTTCTACCATGCGGACCTTGTCGGCCTTGCCGCGGTCGATACGAGCGGGGCCCGGCTCGGCACGGTGCGCGCGCTGCACGATTTCGGCGCCGGCGACCTGATCGAGGTGCTGCCGGACGAAGGCGGCCAGCCGCGCGTTTTCCCGTTCACGCGCGAGGCCGTGCCGGCAATCGACCTTGCCGCCCGCACGGTCACCATAGACCCGCCGGAGGGGCTGTGACCTGGTCCGCGGCAGTGCTGACGCTCTTCCCGGAGATGTTTCCGGGGCCGCTCGGCCATTCGCTTGCCGGCCGGGCGCTGGACGCGGGCGTCTGGCGGCTCAAGACGGTGGACATTCGCGCATTTGCGCGCGATAAGCACGCCTCCGTGGACGACACGCCGTTCGGCGGGGGCGCCGGCATGGTCATGCGCGCGGACGTGGTGTCGGACGCGATCCACGCCGCCTGGGACCGGCGGGGTCCGCTGATCCACCTCTCGCCGCGCGGCCGGCCGCTCACGCAGCGCCGGGCGGCGGCGCTGGCCGCAGGGCCGGGGCCGACCCTGCTCTGCGGGCGCTATGAGGGGATCGACCAGCGCCTCCTCGACGCCTGGGCGCCGGAGGAGGTGAGTCTCGGGGACTTCGTGCTGTCCGGCGGGGAGCCGGCGGCGATCGCCCTGCTGGACGCCTGCGTGCGCCTGCTGCCGGGCGTGGCGGGCAAGGCGGAGTCGGTGCGGGAGGAGAGTTTCGAGAGCGGGTTGCTGGAATACCCGCATTACACGCGCCCGGCGGTCTGGGCCGGGCGCGCGGCGCCGGAAGTCCTGCTTTCGGGCCACCACTGCAACATCCGCGCCTGGCGGCAGGCGCGGGCGGAAGACATAACGCGGACGCGGCGGCCGGACCTGTGGGCGCGCCGGGCGGAAAACGAGGACCGAAGGCGATGAACATCATCGAGACGCTGGAGCGCGAACAGATCGAGCGGCTCACCGGGGAGCGCGAGATTCCGGACTTCCGCCCGGGCGACACGGTGCGGGTGAACTACAAGGTGGTCGAAGGCACGCGCGAGCGCATCCAGGCCTATGAGGGCGTGGTGATCGCGCGGCGCGGCGGCAGCAACCTGAACGCCTCCTTCATCGTGCGGAAGATTTCCTCCGGCGAGGGCGTCGAGCGCATCTTCCCGCTCTATTCGCCCAATATCGCCGGCATCGAGGTGATCCGGCGCGGGCGCGTGCGCCGGGCGAAGCTCTACTATCTGCGCGAGCGGCGCGGACGGTCGGCGCGCATCGCCGAGCGCACCCGCGGCGTGGTGAGAAAGACGAAACGCAAGAACGGGAACGACGGCAATGAGTGAACCGCGCACCCTCTTCGACAAGATCTGGGCGAACCATCTGGTCGATACCCAGGAAGACGGCACCTGCCTGATCTATATCGACCGCCACCTGGTGCATGAGGTCACGAGCCCGCAGGCCTTTGCGGGGCTCCGCGCCGCCGGGCGCGGCGTGCGCCGGCCCGACGCCACCATCGCGGTCGCCGACCACAATATCCCGACCCGGCCGGGCGCCCGGGCGGGGGTGATCGAGAACGAGGAATCGCGCATCCAGGTCGAGACCCTGGAGCGCAATGTCGCCGAGTTCGGCGTGCCCTACTACCCGATAGAGGACGTCCGCCAGGGCATCGTGCATATCATCGGCCCGGAGCAGGGCATGACCCAGCCGGGCACGACGGTGGTCTGCGGCGACAGCCACACCTCGACCCACGGCGCGTTCGGCGCGCTCGCCTTCGGCATCGGCACCTCCGAGGTCGAGCATGTGCTGGCGACGCAGACGCTGATCCAGCGCCCGGCGCGCAACATGCAGGTCGATGTGGAAGGGCCGCTGCCCGCCGGCTGCACCGCCAAGGACCTGATCCTCGCCATTATCGGGCGCATCGGCACCGCCGGCGGCACCGGCCATGTGATCGAATATACCGGACAGGCGATCCGCGACCTCTCGATGGAGGGCCGCATGACGGTCTGCAACATGTCGATCGAGGCGGGCGCCCGCGCCGGGCTGATCGCGCCCGACGACACCACCTTCGGCTATCTCAAGGGCCGCCCGCACGCGCCCAAGGGCGCGGCCTGGGACGCCGCGGTCGCGGTCTGGAAGCGCCTGCCCTCCGATCCGGGCGCGGTTTACGACACGGTCGTGCGCATCCCCGCCGACGAGATCGCGCCTTATGTCACCTGGGGCACGAGCCCGCAGGACGCGCTGCCGATCACGGCGAGCGTGCCGGACCCGGCCCAGATCGACGATGAGGACCGGCGCCAGGCGGTGCAGCGGTCCATCGACTATATGGGGCTCCGCGCCGGCCAGCCGCTGCGCGAGATCGCCATCGACACGGTGTTCATCGGGTCCTGCACCAACGGCCGGATCGAGGACATCCGCGCCGCCGCCGCCGTCGCCCAGGGGCGCAGGGTCGCGGACAGCGTGCGCGCGCTCGTGGTGCCCGGCTCCGGCCTGGTCAAGGAGCAGGCGGAGGAAGAGGGCCTCGACCGCATCCTCACCGAGGCCGGCTTCGAGTGGCGCGACCCGGGCTGCTCCATGTGCCTGGCGATGAACGACGACAGGCTCAGCCCCGGCGAGCGCAGCGCCTCGACATCGAACCGCAATTTCGAGGGCCGGCAGGGCCCCGGCGGGCGCACCCATCTGGTGAGCCCCGCCATGGCGGCGGCCGCCGCGGTGGCCGGCCGCCTCGCCGACCTGCGCGACCTGGACTGAGACAGGGAGGACCGACCCCCATGCGCAAATTCGAGACCGTGACGAGCGTCGGCGCGCCGCTGCCGCAGATCAATATCGACACCGACAAGATCATCCCCGCGCGCTTCCTCAGGACCATCGAGCGCTCCGGCCTCGGGCGGCACCTGTTCAACGACATGCGCTTCGACTCCGAAGGCAACGAGACCCCGGACTTCGTGCTGAACCAGCCGGCTTGGCGGGGCGCCAACATCCTCGTGGTGGGCGACAATTTCGGCTGCGGCTCGTCGCGCGAGCACGCGCCCTGGGCGCTGGCCGACTACGGCGTGCGCGCCATTCTCGGCACCGACTTCGCCGACATCTTCTACAACAACAGCTTCAAGAACGGCCTGCTGCCGATCAAGCTGCCGGCGGAAGAGCGCGACAAGCTGATGGAGGATGCCGAGCGGGGCGAAAACGCGCGCATCACGGTCGATCTCGAAAACCAGGTCATCACCCGCCCGGACGGCGAGGAGATCGCCTTCGAGGTCGATCCCTTCCGCAAGCACTGCCTGCTGAACGGCCTCGACGA
>JAJDVH010000081.1 GCA_022826185.1 Alphaproteobacteria bacterium | reverse complement strand
CCTGGGCATCATCGACCGCCGGACGAAGAAGCTTCACGCCTTCCGCGCGGCCCGGCCGGGCCGCGCGGAAGGCGAACCAACGCAGAAAACTGTTACCCATGTAACCGGTCCATAGTGTCACCCATCTATCCGGTTGCTCAGAGGCTACGCCCCGCACCTGAACGCGACGCTCAAGCGCTTCAACGGCTCGCTCTTCCGGAACCGCACGGCGATTCCGCTGGAGGCGGACGAAATCAGCGAACTCCATATCGCCGCCGGGCGCGACTGGCGGGATGTCGAGCCGGCCATTTTCGGCGCGCTGCTGGAACGCGCGCTGGACGAGCGAAAGCGCGCGGAACTCGGCGCGCATTACACGCCGCGCGCCTATGTGGAGCGGCTGGTCGTGCCGACGATCATCGAGCCGCTGCGCTCCGACTGGGAAGCGGCGCTGGCGGAGGCCCATGCGCTGGACGAGGCGGGGGACCGCGGCGCCGCGCTCAGCAGGGTCAAGGACTTCCACCACGCGCTCTGCACGACCCGCGTGCTGGACCCCGCCTGCGGCACCGGCAATTTCCTCTATGTCTCGCTGGAACTGATGAAGCGGCTCGAAGGCGAGGCGCTGGACGCGCTGGAGGGGCTGGGCGAGGACGCGCCGCGCTTCGTCATGGAGGGGGAGACCGTCGGCCCACGCCAGTTTTACGGGCTGGAGCTGAACCCGCGCGCCGTCGCCATCGCCGATCTGGTGCTCTGGATCGGCTACCTGAAATGGCAGCTCCGCACCTTGCCGCCCGACCGCCTCTCCGAGCCCGTGCTTCACGCCTACGGCACGATCCGGGAGCAGGACGCGGTTCTGGCCTTCGACAGGCAGGAGCTTCTTCGAGACGAAAAGGGCAAGCCGCTTTCCCGCTGGGACGGTGTGACCGTGAAGCTGCATCCGATCACCGGGGAGGAGGTTCCCGATCCCGACGCGCAAGTGGCGATGTACCGCTATGAGAACCCGCGCCCGGCCGAGTGGCCGGAGGCGGAATTCATTGTCGGCAACCCGCCCTTCATCGGCGGCAAGGACATGCGCAAAAGGCTTGGCGACGGCTATGCCGAAGCCTGCTGGAAGACCCGCAGGAAGATTCCCGGCGGCGCGGATTTCGTCATGCACTTCTGGGACGAGGCTGCAACGCGCCTGCTGCGGAAGCCGAAGAGAGGGCAAACGAACCCGCTGCGCCGCTTCGGCTTCATCACCACCAACTCGGTGACGCAGACCTTTTCCCGGCGCGTGATCGAGCGGCATATGAGGGCCAAGCAGCCGCTGTCTCTGGCCTATGCTGTGCCGGACCACCCGTGGCTCAAGGCGGCCGACAAGGCAGCGGTGCGCATCGCCATGACCGTTGCGGCGCGCGGCGAGGGTGAAGGCCGGCTTGCGGCGGTCGAGCGGGAAAGCGGACTCAACACCGATACGCCGCTTGTCGAACTGAGGGAGCGGACGGGCGAAATCGCCGGGAACCTGAAAATCGGCGCAAATATGACCGCAATTCAACCGCTGCTTGCAAATAAAGGTATCAGCAGCAGAGGCGTGGTCCTCCACGGTCCCGGCTTCATCGTTACGCCGCGACAGGCAGAAGCTCTCGGTCTCGGCACAACGCCGGGGCTGGAAAGGTACATCTTGGCCTATCGTAATGGCCGCGATATTGCCCAGCGGCCGAAAGGCGTCATGGTCATTGATTTATTTCCGCTCTCTGCCGACGAGGTACGAGAGCGTTTCCCAAAGGTGTATCAACATGTTGTCGAACGAGTGAAGCCAGAGCGTGACAACAACAGAAGAGAATATAGAAGAAAGAATTGGTGGTTGTTTGGCGAGAACATTCCCGTTGCCCGTGATTATCTTTTTTCAGTTCCGAAATACATTTCAACTGTTGAGACATCAAAGCACCGTTTCTTCCAGTTTCTCGATGCAAATATAAGGCCCGACAATATGCTTGTTTGCATTGGTTCGGATGCGGCGGACTTACTCGCCGTGTTATCGTCCCGGTTGAATGTTGTTTGGTCTATCAAGGCTGGCGGCTGGCTCGGAATGGGCAACGATCCGCGTTACAGCAAATCCCGCACCTTCGACCCTATGCCGTTTCCTGCTCTTGACGGGCAGAACAACTTGGCCCCGGTGCTTACCGATCTGGGCGAGCGGCTCGACAAATTCCGCAAGGAGCGCCTCGCCGAATACGACTTCCTGACCATGACGGCGCTTTACAATGTGCTGGAGCGGGTGCGGGAATTGGATAACGGTAGCGACACGGAGCTTTCGGCGACGGAGCGGGAGGTTCACGAAGCCGGGCTGGTGTCGGTCCTGAAGGAAATCCACGACGACATAGATCGCGCCGTCTTCGAGGCTTACGGCTGGGCCGACCTCACGCCCGCGCTGGTCGGCAGGCCGGGCGCGACGATGCCTTCGCCACACAAGACGCCGGAACAGGAGAAGGCGGAGGAGGAATTGCTCGCCCGCCTCGTCGCGCTGAACCGGGAGCGGGCGGAGGAGGAGCAGGGCGGCACGGTCCGCTGGCTGCGGCCGGACTACCAGATACCGAAGCTCGGCCAAAAGGCGAAGGCCGCGCAAGTGGAGGCGGACCTTGCCGCGCCGGAAGCCGCCGCCGGCAAACCGGCATGGCCGAGGGAGGAACTGGCCCGCATCCGCGCGCTCCGCGATATGCTGGACCGCGCCGCCGCCCCGGCAAGCGCGAAGACGCTGAGCGCGGCTTTCAAGGGCAAGGATTCGCCCCGCCGGCGGAAAGCGGTGGAAAAAGCCCTCGAAACCCTCGCCGCCGCCGGCGCGGCGCAACGGACTGCGGACGGGGAGGACGGCGAGGGCCGCTATTTCATTCCCCGGTAGGGCGGGGCAGGGAATGGCCGGGGCCGGACCCTTGCGTTATCGTGCAGGGTAAGCGGCAAACGGCGACGGGCCATGACGACGACTGCAACGACACTCGATACCCTTGCGGCGGCGCGGACCCTCGAATTGGCGACGAAGGTCGACCTGTCCCAACTCGAAACCCGGCTGACCAACCGGTTTTACGCCGTGGCGGCGGGCATTGTCGGCAGCAATATCGCCATCGCCGGCGTTATCGTCGCGCTGACCGCCTGAGAGCTTTCGTCGGAGGCCCCCTCCTCAAGCCCCGCAATCCCTCTCTGGAAGCGCCGCGCCCGGTCGCGGCCTTCGGTTCGCGCCGCGAAATGTTTGCGATGCCGCCGGCGTCCGTGCTAGTTTCACCCCATGACGGACGGGCCGACGCCGCGAGAGTTATCCGAGCGGATCGCCCGTCTGGAGGAGCGCATGGACACGCGAAAAGCGGAAACCGAAGCGGGGTTCGAGCGGCTGTCGAAGGAGCTGGCGCAACGCGACCGGGCAATGATCCTCGCCATGATCGTCATAATCGGCCTGGCCGTCGCGATCCTGAAATTCGCCTGACGGATCGTTCCGAAACATCTGCGTTGCCCGATAGTTTCGCAATCGCGCAAGGCAGCCGACGGCCGGCTCTATGTGTCCGTCCCCACACGCCGCAGCAGCTCGTCGCGCAGTTCCACTTCATAGACCTTTCGGACCTGCTCCACTTCGGTGCCGTGTTCATACGCCCCGGCGCGCATCGTCCTTTGCAGCGCTTCGTCCTCGGCGAACCGCCTTTCCACATGGTCCAGGCGCAACTCGAAAATCTCGAAAGGCTGTTTCCCGCAGGCCCGTTCCGCGAGTTTGGGCGCTTCGCCGGCGGCCCATGCCTTTACCGCAAGACCGGTCGAAATCTTCTCCCCGAAACCGGTCAATTGGACCGGACTGCCCGGTTGCACGGTCGCCGGCGGCGGCAGGCGCTGTAATATCCTGTCCAGTTTTTCCCTTATCTCGGCCATGAACGCCCTGAAGGATTTCCGGTCCGCATTGACCGCTCCGGCCCAATTGCCGATCGCAAACGCCGCTCCGACCGATGCGGCGACGATTCCCAGTATTTCCCACAGGTTCTGCGAGATGAATTCGCTCATGCGTTTCGCCGCTCCACATTCCGGCCACGAGCCGCGAGGCTCGATACCACCTTCCAGATGGAGATAGCGGAGAGCCCGGACAATCCTAAGCCGCTTGCCGGCGGCTCCGCAATGCGCAGGTCGCCGCCGCCCCTCACCCCAGCCGCCGGTCCAGCTCCGCCAGGCACGCCGCCCGGTCCGGCTGGAAGGCGTCGGCGATCCACCAGTCTTCCAGGGCGCGGAGCAGGCGGCCGAGCTTCGGGCCGGGGGGGACGCCGCGGGCGCGCAGGTCGCGGCCCCTGAGCGGGAAGGGCGGGGGCGGCGGCTCCGCCAGCAGCGCCTCGCCCGCCTCGTCGCCGCCGGCGAGCAGCAGGCGGTCGAGGAAGCGGGCGCGGCCCTCGCGGTAGAGCGCCCGGCGGTCGAGCGGCTTCGGTTCGGCGAGCGCCTCTATGCGTTCCGCCTCGGCCGCGCTGAGGCGGAGGCGGCCGGGGTCCGGGCGGGCGAGCAGGGCGGCGAGGCGGCGGACCGGGTCGGGCGCGGCGCCGAGCCGGGCTTCCGCCGCCACGGTGCGGGCCAGACGGTCGGTCCTCTCCGCCGCCGGCAATATCGGGCGGAACACGCCGCGCGCCGCCATCAGGGCTGCGACCGGCACGGGGTCGGGCACGGCCAGCAGGCCCAGCATCTCCGCCCGGAGGCGCTCGCCGGAGAGCGACTCCATCAGCGGCGCCAGCCTGACCGCGGCGTCGAGGCTGGCCGGGTCGCCCGGCAGCGTGCCGAAGCGGGCCGTGAAGCGGAAGAAGCGCAGCACCCTGAGCACGTCCTCCCTTATGCGCCGCTCGGGGTCGCCGACGAAGCGCACGAGGCCGGCGGCGAGGTCCGCCCGGCCGCCGAAATAGTCGAACAGCCGGCCGCCGGGCGTGGCCGACATGGCGTTCACGGTGAAATCGCGCCGGGCGGCGTCCTCGCACCAGTCGCGCGTCCAGGCGACCACCGCGCGCCGGCCGTCGGTCTCCACATCGCGGCGCAGGGACGCCACCTCGCAATGGCGCGTCCCGCCGATGGCGAGCACGACGCCGTGGTCCATGCCGTAGGTGCGGACCTTCAGGCCCGCCGCCTCCAGCCGCCGCACGGTCTCGGACGGCTCCTCCGGCGTGGCGAGGTCGATATCGTGGACGGCGTGCCCGGCGAGCGCGTCGCGCACCGCCCCGCCGATGAAGCGGCAATCGCCCAGCGCCCCCACGATTCGCGCAATGTCCGGCTCGCGCATCCACACCGCCGCGCGCGGGAATTCGCTCATGCCGGGGGGCATGGCGTTGTCTCCCCTCCCGCCCGGCGGGAGGGGCCGGGGGAGGGTCTCTCAGCGTGACGGGTCTTCGCCGGGCTTCGCCCGTTGCCGCGCTGAACGCGGCAAACATCACGAATGGCGGCGTTGGCGCCACCGCTTCCGCTGGCGCGAAAGCGGTCCCCCACCCGGCCTCCCCCGCAAGCGGGGGAGGAGATTTGCGGGCGTTTCCCGCAGGCGGGGGAGGGGAGGCCCGGCGGTGGCCGACAGCGGTTCCGATCAGCGGTAGCCGGTATCAATCCGCCACCTTGCCGGGCACGACCTCGCCGTCCACGACCCGGGGCGGGCTGTAGGTTCCCTCCGGGTCCGAGGTGCCGGTCAGCGCCCAGTAGCCGAGCAGGGCAGACACGAGGCAGAAGCCCGAGACCACAATCGCGTTCCAGGGCGCGTCGCGCAGCCAGCCGGGCGCGGGCCGGCCGTCGCGGATCACGATCCACGCCATGTAGAGCAGCAGCGGGATCGACGCCGCGAGAAGGAGCTGGATGACGGCTTTCAGCATGGGCGGCCCGTGAGCGTGTCGTGGAGGTTGACCAGCATGCCCGCCGTCGCTCCCCAGATGCGGTAGCCCTGCCAGGGCAGCACATAATAATATCTCTGGAGCCCGTCGCGGAACATGGTCTCGCGCTTGTGGTTCGCCGGGTCCAGCACGAAGGCGAGCGGCACCTCGAAGGCCTCCTCCACCTCGAAGGGATCGACCGTGAGGTCGAGCGGCGGTTTCACCCAGCCGATCACCGGCGTGACTGCATAGGCGCTGGTGGTCTCATACACCTCCAGCCGGCCCAGCACCTCGACATGGCGCCGGTCGAGGCCCACCTCCTCCTCCGTTTCGCGGAGCGCCGTCTCCAGTATGTCGGCGTCGCCCGGCTCGCGCCCCCCGCCCGGAAAGGCGATCTGGCCGGCATGCTGCTTGAGATGGTGGGTGCGCTGCGTCAGCAGGATCGTCGGGCCCCCGGCCCGCGCCACCAGCGCCACCAGCACGCCGGCCTGCTTCAGTTCCCGGCCGTTGGCGAAGGCGGGCCGCCCGTCCGGCAGCAGGTCGAAATCGCTGCGCCGGGGCGGGGCGAGGCCGTCGCGCCCGGAGCCGAGCCCGGCCGCGTCGAGGCGCGCGGCCACCTCCTCACGCCTCATCGTCGAGCGCTCCCAGATCGAACATTCGCCCCCCGCTCCACACGACATAGCCGGTGTCCGTTTCTTCCGCCAGTTCCGCAAGCTCGTACCAGGGCGCGCGCAGCACCGCCGCCTCTATGCCGGGCCGGACGAGCAGATAGGGCCGTCCCGCGATCCGGAGCGGATGGTCCGGCCCGAGCGCCACCCATTCGTCGATATTGGTGCGGAAGCGGACCTGCTGCCGCCGGCCTTCCCCCTCGGCCTGCATCTCGACCGCGACGAAAGGCGCATCCTCGACCTCGATCTCGACCCGCTCCACGGGCGTTTCCAGCAGGTAGCGGCCGTCGGGCGCCCGTTTCAGCACCGTGCTGAACAGCCTGACCAGCGCCGGACGGCGGAAGGGCAGGCCGTTATGGAACCAGACGCCGTCGCGGTCTATGCGCAGGCCGCGGTGCATCGGCGCGCGCAGGCGCGGCTCGTCCCGCGAATATTTGCCGATCTCTACATGCTGGGCCATGGCGGTGCCATAATAGGGCACTATGTCCCTGCCGGAAGGCCCGCGCCTCGCCGGTAGCGGGCGCGGCGGCGCAAGGAGGCCCCGTTTCATGCAGCCACAACGAAGCGGCTCCGAAACCCTGTCCGGGGAAGCCGCGGCCGGGCGCATCGACGCTGCCGCGGCGCGCCTGGGAGAAGCGCA
Source organism: Alphaproteobacteria bacterium (assembly GCA_022826185.1). Lineage (GTDB taxonomy): Bacteria > Pseudomonadota > Alphaproteobacteria > Bin95 > Bin95 > Bin95. Next base: position 6,723 of record JAJDVH010000081.1, on the reverse strand, counting down.
GGACGCCATCGCGGAGGTGATCTTCGGCCAGGGTTCCGTCGTGGAGCAGGCGATCGTCACGCTGGTCGCCGACGGACACGGCCTGCTGGTCGGCGTGCCGGGCCTCGGCAAGACCCTGCTCGTCGAGACGCTGTCGCGGGTGTTCGGCCTGGACCGGCGGCGGGTGCAGTTCACCCCGGACCTGATGCCGACCGACATTCTCGGCTCCGAGATTCTCGACGATAACGGGGAAGGCCGGCAGTTCCGCTATGTCGAGGGGCCGGTGTTCACCCAATTGCTGATGGCGGACGAGATCAACCGCGCCAGCCCGCGCACGCAGTCCGCCCTGCTCCAGGCCATGCAGGAGCGCCAGGTGTCGGTCGCCGGGCACCCGCGGCCCTTGCCCCGGCCCTTCCATGTGCTCGCGACGCAGAACCCGATCGAGCAGGAAGGCACCTATCCGCTGCCCGAGGCGCAGCTCGACCGGTTCCTGCTCCAGATCGACGTGGACTATCCCGACACCGAGACCGAACGGACGATCCTGCTCAAGACCACCGGCGGCGAGGCGCAGGAGGCGCGCCCGGCCGTGACGCCCGAGGAGCTGCTGGAGGTCCAGGAACTGGCGCGGCTCATGCCCATCGGCGAGACGGTGCTGGCCGCGATCCTCGACCTGGTGCGGCGCGGCCGCCCGGAAACGGCGGAGGACGGCCGCATTGCCGAGTGGGTCGCCTGGGGGCCGGGGCCGAGAGCCGGGCAGGCGCTGATGCGCTGCACCCGGGCGCGCGCCCTGCTGCAGGGGCGGCTGTCGCCCTCGGTCGAGGATGTGGGCGCGCTGGCCGGCCCGGTGCTGCGCCACAGGATGGTGCTCTCCTATGCCGCGAGGGCGGAGGGGATAGACGTTGACCATGTCATCGCCTGTCTGACCGCCCCGCTCGGCTGAACGGGACCGCGCCCCGTGCCCGTCGCCGCCGCGGAACGGCTCGCCGCCGGCCTGCCGGCGCCGACAGTGGCCGCGCTCCGGGTGGCGGAAACGGTGAGCGCCGGCTCCCACGGGCTGCGCCGGCCGGGGCCCGGCTACGATTTCTGGCAGTTCCGCCGCTACCGGCCGGGAGACCCGGTGCGGTCCGTCGATTGGCGGCGCTCGGCGCGGGAGGGCCGGGTGCTGGTCAGCGAGCGCGAGCGCGATGCGGCGCAGACCTTCTGGCTGTGGGAGGACCGGTCGGCGTCCATGGACTGGCGCGGCGCGCGCAGACGGGAGACCAAGGCCGACCGCGCCCGCCTGCTCATCCTTGCGGCGGCCCTGCTGCTGATGCGCGCCGGGCACCAGGTCGCCCCCATCGGCCCCGCGCCCGGCCGCTACCGCCACGAACGGCGCCTCGGCGAGCTCTCGCTGGCGCTCGACCGCGCGCCGCCGGTCGCGGGCCTGCCCCGCAATCTCGGTTTCGGGAAATATGCGCAGGCGCTGCTGGTGGGCGATTTCCTCGACACCGCGGGCACGGTCGAACCGCTGTTCCGGCGGCTGGCGGATTCGGGCGTGCGCGGCCATATCGTGCAGGTGCTCGACCCGGCGGAGATCGACCTGCCGATGCAGGGAAGACGGCGCTTCATAGGGCTGGAAGGCGAGGGCGAACTCCTCGTGCGCCGGGTGGGGGGCCTCCGCGCCGCCTATCGCGAGCGGCTCGAAGCGCATAATGAGGCATTGAGTGGCCGCGCCGCGCAGCTCGGCTGGACGGTGTTGCGCCACCTGAGCGATGCGCCGCCGGTCTCCGCGCTGCTCGCGCTCGCGGGCCAGCTCGCCGAACGGCCCGACCGGCTGTGCTGACGCTCGGCGCCATCGGCTTTGCGGCGCCGTGGTTCCTGCTCGGCCTGGCGGCCCTGCCGCTGGTCTGGCTGCTGCTCCGCATCACCCCGCCGCAGCCGGTCGCCACCCGCTTTCCCGCGATCCGGTTCCTGTTCGGCCTCAGGCAGGACGACGACAGCAGCGAACGCACGCCGCTCTGGATGCTGTTGCTGCGGTTGCTGGTCGCCGCGCTGCTGGTGCTCGCGGCCGCCCGGCCGATCCTCGCGCCCGGCAGCCTACTGGAGGGCCGCGGCGAGGTGGTGCTCGCCATCGATGACGGCTGGGCCTCGGCGCCGCACTGGCCGGCCATGCAGGCGGCCGCCCTCGGCATTCTCGACGAGGCCGCCCGGCGGGGCCGCCCGGTCCGGTTGCTGGCGACGGCGCCCGGCCCCGAAGGCTATCCGCCGGAGGAGAGCGGCCCGCTGGAGGCCGGCGAGGCGGCGGCGGTCCTGGCGGCGCTGGCGCCGAAGCCCTGGCCGGCGGACCGCGGCGCCGCAATGGCGGCCGTGCAGGAGCTGGACCTTTCGGGACCGGCAACGACCGTATGGGTGAGCGACGGGCTCGACAGCGCCGGCGGGGCCGGGTTCGCCGGGGCGTTGCAGCGCCTCGGCAGCCTCGATGTGCTGCGTCCCGGACCCGAGGCGCTGGCCCGGCTCCTCCTGCCGCCGGAGCGGGAGGCGGGCAAAGTGACGGTGCAGGTGGAACGGGCCGGCGGCGGCGCGGAGAAGGTCACGGTGGAGGCGCTGGACGAGGAGGGGCTCCGGCTGGCCGCCGCCGAACTCGCATTCGCCGAGGGCGGGACCTCGGCGTCCGCAACCGTCGAGCGCCCGGACGAACTGCTGAACCGCATCGCGCGCTTCCGCCTCGGCGGCGAGACCGGCGCCGGCGCGGCGGCGCTGGTCGGCAGCGACTGGCGCCGGCGCAAGGTCGGCCTGGTGGCGCCCGGCACGGCCGGCCATCCGCTGCTGGACGACCAGCATTATCTTCGCGCCGCGCTCGCGCCGTTCGCCACGGTGGTCGAGGCTCCGGTCGAAGCGCTTCTGGATGCGGGCGTCGGGGCGCTGGTGCTGACCGACGCCGCGGCATTGAAGCGGGCGGACCGCGACATGCTCGCCGGCTGGGTGGAGGCGGGCGGCGTATTGCTGCGCTTCTCGGGGCCGCGGCTTGCCGAATCGGGCGCGGACCTGCTGCCGGTGCCGCTGCGCCGGGGCCGGCGCGAACTGGGCGGCGCCCTGACCTGGACCAGGCCGCAGCGGCTCGGCGCCTTTTCCGGGACGGGGCCGTTCGCCGGGCTCGAGCCGGCCGACGACATTGCCGTCACCCGCCAGGTGCTCGCCGAACCGGGGCCGGAACTCGCGGAACGAAGCTGGGCGACGCTCGCCGACGGCACGCCCGTCGTCACCGGCGCGCGCCTGGGCGAAGGGTGGACGGTGCTGGTCCACACCTCCGCCAATGCGGACTGGTCCACGCTTGCCCTTTCGGGACTCTACCCGCAGATGCTGGCGCGCCTTGCCGCGCTCGGCCGCGGAACGGGCGGAATAGACGGCCCACTTGCGCCGGCGCGGATGCTGGACGGCTTCGGGCGCTGGGCGGAACCCGGCCCGGCCGTATTGCCGCTGCCCGCGGACTGGCGGCGCGCCGGGCCGCCCGGCCCGGCCATGCCGCCCGGCCTCTACGGGCGGGCAGGAGGGTTCCGGGCGGTCAATCTTGGCGGCTCGCTGCCGGCCCCGTCGCCGCTCGCCGGTTTGCCCCGGGGCGTCGTCGAGCGGGGCCTTACGCCCGGCCGAGAGCGGCCGCTCACACCCTGGCTGCTGCTCGCCTGCATTGCCCTGCTCCTTCTGGACGGGCTCGCCTCGCTCGGCTATCGCGGCTACCTGCCGTTCGGCGCGCAAGCGGCGCTGGCGGCCCTGCTGTTCGCAGGCTTCGGCGCCGGGACGGAGGCGCAGGCGCAAACCCCCGAGAAACTCGCCGCCGAGGTGCATCTCGCCTATGTGCTGACCGGGGATGCGGAGGTGGACGAGACCAGCCGGGCCGGCCTGGCCGGCCTCGGCCGCGTCCTGAGCGAGCGGACCATGGTCGAGCCCGGAGACCCGCAGCCGGTCGATATCGAGCGGGACGAACTGGCCTTTTTCCCGATGCTGTTCTGGCCGGTCGCCGCGAGCCAGCCGCCGCTCTCCGACGCCGCGCGGGCGCGGCTCGCCGCCTATGTGGCGACGGGCGGCATGCTGGTGTTCGACACCCGCGACCATGGCTCGTTCGGCAGGCGGTTCGACATACGCGGCGGCGCCCTGACGCCGGAGCGCGAGCGCCTGCGGCAGCTGCTGGCGGGCATGCGCGTGCCGCCGCTGACGGCCATGCCGCCCGACCATGTGCTTACCAGGGCGTTCTACCTGCTCCAGAGCTTTGCGGGCCGGCATGCCGGCGGCACGGTGTGGGTCGAACGCAGCGCATCCAGGCGCAATGACAGCGTGACCGGCTACCTGATCGGCTCGAACGACTGGGCGGCGGCCTGGGCCGTGGACGAGTTCGGGCGCTCCCTGTTCGCCGTCACCCCCGGCGGCGAACGCCAGCGCGAGGCGGCGCGGCGGTTCGGCATCAATCTCGTCATGCATGCGCTCACCGGCAACTACAAGGCCGACCAGGTGCATGTGCCGGCCATTCTGCGCCGCCTCGACGGATGATGGCGAGCGCGACCGATATCGCCTTCGCGCCGATGCTGCCCTGGTGGGCGCTCGGCGCTCTCGGCGCGGCGGCGCTGGCTGTGGCGGGGCTTGCTTTCGCGCGCGGGGCGTCGGGCGCCACGCTCCGGCTGCTGCTGTCGGCGCTGCTGGTCGCCGCGCTCGCGCGTCCCACCCTGGTCTCGGAATTGCGGGAACCGGAGCTGGATGTGGCCGTCGTCGCGGTGGACCGTTCCGGGAGCCAGCGCGTGGGCGGCCGGGTCCGGACGACGGACGAGGCGCTGGACGCGCTGGAGAGCCGGTTCGACCTTCTGCCGCGCCTCGACGTGCTGGTCGTCGAAACCGGCGGGGACGCGGCGGGGGAGCCGAACCGCGGCACCGCCCTGCTCGGCGCGCTCCGCGAGGCCTGGGCGACCGTGCCGCGGCGCCAGCGGGCCGGGGCTTTCCTGATAACCGACGGCCAGGTGCACGATGCCGGGCTGTCTCCTTCCGGAGCCGGGGAGATGGGGCCGGTCCATGTGCTGCTGACCGGCGATCCGGAGCGGGACGGGGACCGCCGGCTGTCGGTCGAGGCGGCGCCGGCCTACGGCATTGTCGGCAAGGAGGTGGAGGTCGAGCTTCTCGTGGAGGACCTCGGGCCGGAGGGAGCGGGGCGGGGCGGCGCGCTGGTCTCGATCTCGGCGGACGGGCGCTTCCTGAAGACCGTCGGCCTCGGCCTCGGCCGTGCCGAGCGCATCGCTCTTCCCGTCGAGCATGCCGGCAACACCGTTTTCGAGTTCGGCGTGGAAGAAGGGCCGCGCGAGCTCAGCCTGGCCAACAATCGCGCCGTCGTCACCGTGAACGGCGTGCGGGACCGGTTGAAGGTGCTGCTCGTTTCGGGCCGGCCGCATGCGGGCGAACGGGTCTGGCGCAACCTGCTCAAGTCGGACCCGGCGGTGGACCTCATCCATTTCACGATCCTGCGCCCGCCCTACAAGCAGGACGCCACGCCGATCCGCGAGCTGGCGCTGATCTCCTTCCCGGTGCGCGAGCTGTTCGAGGAGCGGCTGTCGGAATTCGACCTCGTCGTCTTCGACCGCTATGCGCGCCGGGGGGTGATCCCGCAACTCTACCTCACCAATGTCGCCGACTATGTCCGCGCCGGCGGCGCGTTGCTGGACGCCGCGGGCCCGGCATTCGCCTCGAAGGTCACGACGCTTCACGAATCGGCGCTGGGCGAGGTCTATCCGGCCGCGCCGACCGGCCGCATCCTCACGCAGGCGTTCCGTCCGGTTCCGACGGAAATCGGGCGGCGCCATCCGGTGACCGGGCCGCTGGTGGCGGGGGCGGCGGAACCGCGCTGGGGGCGCTGGCTGCGCCAGGTCGATGTGGAGCACCAACGCGGCCAGGCACTGCTGTCCGGCGCGGAGGACCGGCCGCTGCTGCTCGTGGACCGCATCGGCGAGGGCAGGGTCGGCCTGCTGGCGAGCGACCAGGTGTGGCTGTGGGCGCGCGGCTACCAGGGTGGCGGTCCCCACGCGGAATTGCTGCGCCGGCTCGCCCACTGGCTGATGAAGGAGCCGGATCTGGAGGAAGACGCGCTGACGGCCGCGATCGCGGGCGGGCGGCTGGAGGTCGAGCGGCGCAAGGCGCTGGCCGACCCGGAGCCGGTGACGGCGCTTTCGCCGGACGGGCGCACGCTCGACGTCGAACTGGCGCCGGCAGGCGCCGGGCGCTGGCGGGGCGCGGTCGAAGCGGACATGGTGGGCGTCTGGCAGGTGCGGTCCGGAGAGAAGACGGCCATCGCGGGCGCGGCTGTGGACAACCCGCTGGAATACGAGGATCTGCGCCCGACGGCGGCGCGGCTCGCGCCGGTCGCCGAAGCCACGGGCGGGCGCCTGCTGTGGCTCGGAAAGGACGCGGTGCCCGAACTGCGCCAGGTGCGGCCGGGCGCGCGCATGGCCGGGCGCGGCTGGCTCGGCCTGCGCGACAATCGCGCCTATCGCGTCATCGGCATCGAGCGCCTCCCGCTGCTGCCCGGCTGGCTGGTGCTGGCGCTCGGCGCGTTGCTGCTCGCGTGGCTCTGGCGGCGCGAGGGGCAGAGGGGGTAATACCATCGGGCATGGTTTAGAACCCATTGGCCCATTTTCGTGTACCGATAGAGGCGATTCGCGCCGGTTGTGAGGCGAGATTGTTCCAGGCATTGCAGCAGTGATCGAGGATGTCGTCGTAGCTCTGGAAGACGCG